>JAUTCS010000119.1 GCA_030673825.1 Verrucomicrobiota bacterium JB024
CTGGCATAGGTGGAGGCGGTCAGGGCCGCCGCGGATACGAAGGAGATCAGGAGGGAACGTTTCATAGGATACTGGGGTTGAAAGATGAGACCGGTCAGGAGGATGATAACATATGCGATGCCTAGCGGCGGCGGCGCAGCCATGCGCCCAAGACAACAACCATCCCCAGCATGAGTGCATACTCGGCCGGCTCGGGAACGGCACCGTAGGAGACCTCGTCCAGATCGAATGTCCAACCGGACGAGGAGTTGTTTTCCAGATTGCCCGTGCTCAGGCGCAGACCGCCCGCCACCGCAGAGGAACCAAGCTCATCGATGGCCGTAACGGCGGTCGACACGACCGAATTATTCGTCTCGTCAGTCAACGTAAGGGTCAACGTCCCGGCCGTCGTGTCCGCAGTGATGGCCACGTCATAGGCTGTATCCAGCGACCAGGTCGCCGCATTGGCAAAACCGACCCAGCTAGAGCTTCCCGAGTCCCAATACTGCAGCGTGCCGCTGCTGTTGGTCCGCGTGATCTGGATATTATTGCTGTTGATCTGAAAGGAGACACAGATCGCAACCGCGAAATCGATCCCGGTCGTCACGGATTGCGTCTGGCCGATCGTGTAGGCGTTGCCCGACCCGATCGCGTTATAGGCGAACAGGCCGGTACGAATCGCGCCGCTGTCACCCACTCCGGAAATCGTGTACTTGCTGTGCCACTCCACAGTCTGCCCCGACGCCAAGGGATTAAAGGCGGTCGTCGTGCTCACATGCGACCAGGGGCGTCCGCTCGGCGATGCAATCGAGGCCAGCATCCGCGCGTAGTTGCCACCGGCCCCGCTATACACCGTCGCGCTGGTCTCGGCGGTGGAACCGCCCGTAAAGCCTTGGTAAAGGGAGAACTCGGTATCGCCGGAACCGTCTTGCAGAACAGCGACACTAGTGCCCGTACCGGACGTCGACGTGCCAATAACGGCGCCGGGCGAATAGGCCGAAAAATCGACCGTACTGGCATAGGCGGAGGCGGTCAGGACCGCCGCGGATACGAAGGAGATCAGGAGGGAACGTTTCATGCATACTTGGGGGTTGGGGATGAGATATTCGGCCCGGTTACACGCCCAGACCGCCGATAAAACCGGCTTTCAGGGGCATAAAACACAAGCCATGTGACATCGATTACCACTTGGCGGTTAGGACCGCAAGCAAAAAAAGTGAACACTACTCATTAAGTCGGGTCCAAATGGCCGCCCAATCAGGGAAAATTGAGGCTGATCAGGGAATACGCCGGAAGAATCACCTCCGCTCCTGACTGGTGTAGTTCGTTGCGCTTGGGGATGTCCGCAGTCGCAGTGCCCGGCTCAGGCCGATGGGCGGCCCCCAGGCTGGCGGCCAACTCCGGACAGCTCAACGCCGTCCCCTGCCCCGCTGCCACATCCAGGCCAAGATCCCGCAGGGAAACCGTCACGGGCCGGTCACTCAGGTTGACCGCGAGCAGTTCCTGCCCGTTGGCCTCGCCCCCGCTCAGCAGCCAGGCCGCCACCGGGCTGTAGCGATAGTCGCCCCTGCCAGCCATCTCCAGCCCAGCCACAGTAAGCTTCTGAATGTGATCGTGCGCAGTCAGCGCCGCACCGAGCTCTTCCATGACAAAGTACGGGATCGTTCGGGCGAGCTCCCCGGTCCAGGATTTGTCAGCCGTCCGCACCGGGTAGAACAGCTCGAAACGCCGCCCGGTCAGGATGTGATAGCAGGACAGATCCCAGACTTCGCCCTGGGCAGCAAGGTTCAGCAGAAAGTCAGCTACAAACAGCCCGTGGGCCCAGTTCTGAAACCACGGCTCAACCTTGTGCAAAACGCCCCACTCCGTCAGCAGGAGTTTTTTCCCGGGGAACTGCCGGGCGAAACGCTCGGTCAGCCAAGCCGGACTGTCCTCGGCCTCATAGAAGAGCGCGTCATACTGGAAATCGGTGTCATTACCATCCATTTCCGCCGCGCCCTTATCCACAACTTCGGGGATACGATATCCCGCATAATGGTGTACGATGACAGCGTCGAAAAACGAGTCGGCTGCGAGAGCGGCGTTCCAGGCCTCGGCGCGTTCGAGATTGGCCCGGGTTTTATCGTCGAGTTGCTCATCGACCGCCCCGGCGACCGTGGCGTACCCGTGGTGGTTTCCCCCGACGGGCACGGCGATGCAAACCTCGGGAAAGACCGAGCGGACGGCCTCGGCATGGGCGCGCAGCTTCGGCATGAACGCCTCAGGCTTGCCCGTCCATTTTTCGTACCCGGCGTAGTAGAGCTCGTTGCCCAGCTCGGCGTACTTCAGGTCGATGCCCTCATCTTTGAGGGCCTGGGCGAAGCGGCGGGTCTCCTGCGGCGGGTGCAGCACGTTGAAAACAACGATGGGCTCGGTCCCCAGACCGTCCATGACTGACGCGCAGTCCTCCACCGTCAGGATATTTTGGTTTTGCGCGACGTCGGCCTGGCGCTCGGGCGGGAAGCTCGCCAGCGCAGGAACGATGCGCTCGTTGAAAAACCAGTTATCGTACCCGCCGGACTCCCAGCGGTAGGCGTTGGCGGAGCTGCCGCCGGGGAAGCGCAGGACACGGAACTGGAGCGGACCAGCCACCTCAGGATAAACCGGAGATTCCGGCGCGTAGGGCAGAAACAGGTAGTTGTTGTTCGCCCCCCACAGATTCGGGCTGTAGGCGACCGACTCATCGTCGGCCACGAGCGGGTAAACCGGAGCCGGGGTTGCCTTTTCAGAGACAGCGACGGCGGACTTGGAAGAGACAACCGTCGGCGTAGAAGACGCGGAAGGCGCGGACGCACTCGCGGAGGGGGCCGACACACCGGTATCCTCCGGGGACTTCGGCTGGCAGGCGCTCAGCAAGAGGGAGACGACGCCTAGCAGGCAAGCCGTCCGTGTTGACCATACGGAGTCCAGAGCATTGAAACTGGCCATGGGCAAAAAACGAAAATTACTTTGATGCCGGGGCCGTCGCCCGCGGCAGGAGGATGCCCATGACGGAATTCGGCGGCACCGGCAGCGGCTCCTGCGGATTGAAGGCAAACGTACCCTCAAAGCTTTTGGCCAGCTCCCGGTCGTTTTCGGTCCCGGTCAGGGCGTGGGCGGTCGTCTGCAGGAAGTACGTGGCCTCACCGGAAGTCAGCCCCTCGAACTCCGGCACGACCGAGACAAAGTCCTCCGCCCCGCGGTTAATCAGCAGCAGTCCATAACCATCCGGGCGCTCGAAGATCATGGCCTTGAGATCGTCGGTCTCGCCGGTCGGCTCGTAGCGCTCGTCACCGAGCACCTGCGCATAGGCGGCAAAGCTCCCCTGATCCGGGCGCACCCGGTAGGGCCGATCATTGCCACGGCTCGGACCGCACACGGAGGTAAAGTAAAAGTTCTCGTACAGGCACCAGCGGTTCGCCCCAAACACGACCGGATGCTCCAACAGTTGGCGAACCATGTCCGCGACCATGACCGCGCAGCCTTGCGAGCTCATGACGGCGGGGCCGCCGCGAGAGCCCATCCCAAACTCGCTCACGATCACTTGGAGGTCGTCGCGGCCCGAGTATTCCTCGATCCACCCCTGCACGGACTCGACCGTATGGGCGACGGAGTCGGCCACTTTCATCTGGTTATCGAACCACGCCTGCGTGGGTTCGCGGTCCACCGAGCCGCCGGAGAGGTAATCGTGGAACTGCACGAGGTCGGCGGCATGTCCGCCCAGCGGCAGCCCGCCCTTGAGCCAGTCTTCTTTCTCCTGGCCGTTGTAAATCACCTTGATCGAAGGATCGCGCGCCTTCATCGCCTCGACGTAGCGCGGGAAGGCAGCCCCATACTGTTCAGCGGTGCAGGAGCCGACCGGGTCCGCACCCCAGGTCTCGTTACCCACTTCCCAGTACACGACATTGTAGGGCTCGGGGTGGCCGTTCTCGGCGCGGAGCTTGCCCATCGGCGTATCCACGGAACCATTACAATATTCGACCCAGTCGGCGGCGAGCTTCACACGGTCTTCGCAGGTCTCGAGGTACTCCTCGATCCAATCCTGGCGGCGGCGCTCGGGGAGGTTCGCGGCGACGACTTCGGGCGTATCATAGAGAAAGGCTGTGGTGATGATCGGCGTGATGCCCTCGCGCTCGCAGAAGCGCAGGAACTCGTCCACCCCGAACCATATCACATCGGTGTAGCTGCGGTTGTAGTAGGTCTGCTCGCCGCGCTCCTCCATCGGGCCGATGGCCTCGCGCCAGTCGAAGACGTCCGCGTTGCAGCCGCCGGGATAGCGCAGGAAGTTAATACCCATCGGGCGCACGCGGGAAAGGAACTCCTCGTTGAAGCGGCCGGTCTCGTGGTCCATGACCATGCCGAACTCGCCCCAGTTGATGTTGTTGCCCAAGACCATCTTGTTCACCGGCACGGGATCGCCGGTGGTGCCCAGGATGACCTCCTGGCCCGGCATCGGGTCATCTGCCAGGCGGGCGGCCCGCAGGCGCATCCCGGCGATTTCGACGGCGCGGTCATTGGCCGCACTGTCGGGCAAACCAGCCATGCCTGCGCTCAGCTCCTGCGCATACTGCGCGAAATCGCGCGCAAGCACATCGGCCAGCAGGTCGCCGGTAGCGGCGGGCGGCTCGGGTGTAGCCAGCAGCATGTCGCGGACTTTTCGGCCCCAGGCCTTGCGGGGGACGCCGACGTCCCCGGCGAAAACATCAATCGCACCGCCGGGCATGATCTCCAGCTGGGGCGGATTCTTGGCCAGGATAGCCGCCATTTCCTCACGGGCCACACGGGCCTGCATGCGGTTAAAGTCCGCCTTGGTGCGCACGTCCGTGTCCGTGTACACCCGCACATTGGAAAAAGCCGCCTCGCCGGTGCAGGCTTCCAGTCCGATACGCAGGGTGGCCGCCTGCACATCCTCGGACATATCGAGAGCGTAGCTGCGCTTCACCCAGCCAAAGCTGCCGGAGAAATCCGACTGCTGCACGTTGGTCCAGTGTTTGCCCTTGGGCGTTTCCCAAGAGAGGAAGACCTTGCCGCAGTTGTAGGAATTCTTACCGGGCTGGATGTCCTCGGCCCGTATCATGGCCTCGACGATGACGAGCTTGCCCGACATCTGGTCCGCCGGTAGTGCGTGGACGAGCGAATTGTTCGCGGGCCGGTCGGCCTTCATGAAAAGTGCGTCCTGCCCGTCAGGCAACACCTCGGTCCAAACCTCGGCAGTGTTGTAGTGCTTGGTCCAGCCGGGCAGCTCCGGGTTGGAAAAGTCCTCGGCGAGGAGCGTCTGCTGCTCCGCCTTCAGCGAGGTGCCAAGCAGGGTGAGTGAACAAAAGGCAAGCGCCAGCCAGCGGCCGGGAACGGGTCGGTCAAACATGGGATATCTGGAAGGGGTTTGAGGGAACGGGAAAGCGGATATCCGTATTCGCCCGGATATCCGCCGCAAAGTCAGGATTTCTTCGGCTCGGGATGCAGCTCATCGATCCGGGCCTTGAGCGAGGCGACCAGCGCCTTGTACTGCGGATCGTTGACGAGGTTCGTTTCCTCATCGGGATCATTGAGCTCGTCAAAGAGTGCCATGGGCTTGCCCTTGGGCGTAAGGACGAGCTTCCAGCGATCGGTGCGGACGAATTCCATGCCCGCGTTATTCACGCTGAAGACCGCGTCCTTCCAGGCCTGATCAGGCTGCTTGAGCAGCGGAACAAAACTGCGACCCTCGACGGAATCGGGTGCCTTGAGGTCGCACAGCTCGGCCAGCGTCGGATAAATGTCCACAAACTCGATCATCCCCTCGGTCGAGGAACCGGGCTGAGTGACGCCGGGCACGACCATCGCCATAGGTGTGCGCCAGACCGGCTCAAAGAACGAGCTCTTACCGAAATGCGCGTGCCCGCCCACGAGGAAACCGTGGTCCCCGGCGAAGACGATGATGGTGTTCTCGGCCAGGCCGGCCTCCTCAAGAGCCTGCAGGACCTTGCCCACCTGCGCGTCCACGAACGAGGTGCAGGCGTAGTAGGCGCGCAACGCGCCGGGGCGGAACTCCGAGCTGATGAAAGCGTCGGTGTTGTCAAAGAGGTTTTCGTAGCCGATGTACCAGTCCTGGCGGGGCTTGATCTTGTTGTCGTAGTCGTGCTTGAAATCGAAGTCCACGTCGCGGTACAGATCATAGTACGCTTGCGGGGCGGAAAAGTCCACGTGCGGGCTCTTGAAGCCCACGCCGAGGAAGAAGGGCTTGTCGGGGCTCTTGGCCAGCTCCTTGATCATCTCGCAGGCTTCGTTGGCCATGGCGCCGTCACCGAGGAGCTCCTCATTGTCCACCTCGACCTCGGCCCAGTAGGCGTAGAACCAGCTGTTTTCATCGACGCGCTTCTGGATCTCTGCGCCGTTCTTGGTCGGCAGCTCATTGTAGTTCTCGTGGAAGCGCAGGTTCTTCTTGTACGACTCGGACCACATGGCGGGGTCGTCGTTGCGCGTGTCGGAGATCTTACCAATCTGGATAACCCGGTAGCCGTTGTCCTTGAAAAGCATGGGCAGCGTGACCAGATCCGGGAAGCGTTTGGTATAGAAAATGTTTTCCTCGGGCTTGGGACCATACACCCCGGTGGTCTGCGGACGCTGGCCCGTCAGGATGGCTGTGCGCGAGGGGATGCACGTCGTGGCCGAGCAGTACGCCCGGTCGAAACGCACGCCCTGGTCGAAGAGCTTGTCCATGTTCGGCGTCTTCGCGATCGGGTCGCCGTAGGGCGAGATATTGGTGTTGAGGTCGTCCGACATCAGGAAGAGCACGTTGTACGGCTTTTCCTGGGCCTGGGCGCAAACGCCCAGCAGAAGCAGGGCGGCCACGGCGCCCCAACGCACGACACGGCCCGACAGGGCCACGAGACACGAACAGGGTTCAAGCATAGCCATACCTTCGCGCACATTGTACATCGATGTCAAACATGATTTCCATAAATTGTCGGACACTCAAATCCTCTCAATACATAGCGGAAAAGCCTCTTCATTTTTATATAAAAATAATCCAGGCGTTCGATAAACCTAAAAAAGTCATTGATTTTACATCGATGTCCAATATGATTAACTCCGCAAATCCGGTCCCTCCCCGGAGCCCGAGTTGCTTTCCAACGTACCCAATTATAACCCGACTTTACCCATGCCCAGCGACCGCCCTGCCCTGACCTCCCACTTCAACCGCCGCACGTTCCTCAAGAGCGCCCTCATGGCCGGTACCGCGATGGCCCTGCCCAGCGCGGGCTTCGCCAGCAGCCCGTCGAAGTCGAAGCGGCAGAACGTGCTGTTCATCCCGATTGACGACCTGCGTCCCCAGTTGGGCTGCTACGGGGCCAAGTACATGCATACGCCCAACATCGACATGATCGCGGAGTCCGGAAGCGTCTTCGAGCGAGCCTACTGCCAGCAGGCCGTGTGCAGCCCCTCGCGTACCTCGCTCATGACAGGCCTGCGCCCCGACAATACCGGCGTCTACGACCTGCACACCCATTTCCGCAAAAATATCCCGGACGCCGTCACCATCCCCGAATACTTCAAACAACAGGGCTACTACACCCAGGCCATTGGGAAGATCTTTCACGGGCCGCTGGACGACCCGCAATCCTGGTCCGTGCCGTGGAACCGCGGCGGTACCCGCACCCCCGGCCTCCCCGACCTCCCGAACGAGTATAACTACTACAGCGAGGAAGGCATCAAGGCCGTGCGAGACCGGCGCGAAGAGTACAAGCGCACCGGCAAAAAAAGCTCGCTGCCGGGCTTCATCTTCGGCCTGCCCTACGACTGCGCCGACGTACCCGACGAGATCATGGGCGACGGCTGTGTGGCTACCGCGGGCGTCAACGCCCTGGCCAAGCGCGCCGAAGCGGGCAACCCGTTCTTCCTCGCGGTCGGCTTCCGTAAGCCGCACCTGCCCTTCTGCGCGCCCAAAAAATACTGGGACATGTACCCCGAGGACGAAATCGACCTCGACGACAACCCCTTCCGCCCCAAGGGCGCACCGGACATCGCCCTGCACGAGTGGGGCGAACTGCGCGCCTACTACGGCGTCCCGGCCACCGGCCCGCTCAGTGACGACCTTGCCCGCAAGCTCATCCGCGGCTACTACGCCTGCGTCTCCTACATCGACGCGCAGGTCGGTCGCCTGATCCAGGCCCTCAAGGACAACGGCCAGTGGGACAACACCATCATCGCGCTCTGGGGCGACCATGGCTTCCACCTCGGCGACCATGGCCTGTGGTGCAAGCACACGAACTTTGAGACCGCCGTACACGCCCCGCTGATTTTCCGCGACCCGCGCTCGACCGGCGGCCAGCGCAGCAGCGGCCTGTGCGAGTTTGTGGACATCTTCCCCACCCTCTGCGACCTGGCCGACCTGCCCATCCCGACCAACCTCCAGGGCATGTCGCTGGCCGAGGCCGTCGCCCAGAGCCGCAGCGAGATCAAGGAGGCTGCCTTCAGCCAGTATCCACGCCCCGGCAATATCATGGGCTACTCCATGCGTACCGACCGCTACCGCTACACCACCTGGCAAGAGCTGGGCAACGGCGCGCAGGTCGCCGACGAGCTTTACGACGAGTTCGACGACCCGGTCGAAATGAACAACGTCGCTCCCGAGGATAAGGCCGAAGTCGCCCGACTGGCCGAACTGATGAACCGCATGTCGCCCGAGGTCTTCTCCAAGCGCAAGATCCCCGCCGCGTAGTAAAGAGGGTTGTTTAACAGGAAGGACGGGAAGAGCCGCAAGAGGTGCCTTCCGGCTTTCCTTTCAGGCCTTTCCGGTCTTCCCGGTGATAACGCCGTCTTATTGATTGCGCGAAAACGGCTTCCCTGGGCACGCGGTCAGCCTTCCTTCAGGACTTTGCTCACGAGAGTACCGAGCACATGGATGCTGTGCGGCTTGGGCAGGAGTGCACTGATACCCGCGTCCTCGATCACCTCAGGGGTGAGCTTGGCCGAGTAGCCGGTGGTCAGGATGATACGCTGGCCGGGACGAAGCTTGAGGACCTCGCGGATAAAGTCCATCCCGGTCATACCCGGCATGGTTTCGTCCGTGATAATGAGGTCATAACGGTCCGGCTGCTGCTTAACCCGCTCCAGAGCCTCGATCACATTGGCGCAGCCTTCGGCCTCGTAGCCGATCAGCTCCAGTGATTTCTCCCCGAGCAGAAGCAACGATTCTTCGTCATCCACAATCAGGATGCGTTCGCCATTGCCTTGGGGCACCGGTGCGCTTTCGTCGTCCACATCCACCACCGTATCGATGTGCACAGGAAAATAAAGGCGAAACGTCGTGCCGACGTTGCGCTGGCTGTATACCGTGATGGCGCCGTCGTGGCTTTTCATGATACCGTGGACAACGGCCAAGCCCAGCCCGGTCCCCTCCCCCGCCGGTTTCGTGGTAAAAAACGGATCATAGATACGCTGGAGCGTCTCCTTGTCCATTCCGTGTCCGCTGTCCGAGACGGAGATGCGCACGTACTTGCCGGGCTGAAGGTTCGGGTTCTGCTCGGCCACATGCGTGTCCACCTCGAAGGGTTCGAGGATAAATTCCAGGTGCCCGGTCAGCCCCTTCATCGCATGCAGGGCATTCGTGCCGAGGTTGAGCAGGACCTGCTGGATTTGCCCGGCGTTGGCCAGGACGGTGGGCGCTGCAGGTTCAAGCGTGGTCACGATCTCGATCGACGACGGCAACGAGGCCCGCAGAAGCGCGATGGTCTCATCGATGACTTCGTAGAGCTGAGTGGGTTTACGCTCCTGGGGCTGCTGGCGGCTGAAGGTGAGAATCTGCTTGATCAGGGTCGTCGCCCGTGAACACGCGCGCGTGACCGTGTCGAGGTGCTCGCGTACCTCGGGCTGGTTGGACGCCATATTCGCCAGCTGCGTGTAGCCGTTGATGGCCATCATGATGTTGTTAAAGTCATGGGCAATGCCGCCGGCCAGTGTGCCGATGGCCTCCATCTTCTGGGCCTGGTTGAGCTGGCCTTCGAGCTTCCGCTTATCCGAAACATCGCGGAGTATAATCAGGATACCGTTGGGCTGGCCCTCACTGTCCAAGGTCGAGTACGCGAGCGCCTCAACCCAGACCTTTGAACCGTCCTTGCGAATCTCTTCGCGCTCGCGGTGGATCGCATGCCCGGCTCGCAGACGCTCCAGCCGCTTCAACGTGGCCGCACGTTCCTCTTTGGAATAGCGACAGAGGTAGGACTTTCCAACCATCTCCTCGGCCGTCCAGCCCAGCAAGTTCGTCGCCCCTTCGTTCCAGTACTCGATCTTCGTCTCCAGGTCGGTAAAGATGATCGCATCGCGCAGCCGGGAGAGGATCTCCGCGTCACGCTTGAGTGTGGCCTCGTTGAGCTTGCGCTGGGTGATGTCGCGCATGGAGACCAGTACGGCCTCACGGTCGTTCCAGACGGTTTCGACCATGCGCAGCTCAGCCACCAGCATCGAGCCATCCCGGTGGGAAATGTCCAGCTCGCAGGGCTCCTCCTGCCCGCAGGTTCCGACCCGCGACAGCGGATAGGCAAAGGGTCGACCAATCAGGTCCAACAGGCGACTGTCGAGCATCTGCTCAGCCGCCGGGTTGGCAAACTGGACGATCTTGTCCCGGTCAACGACGAGGATAGCATCCGTGTTCGCATCGATGATCTGCCGGATGCGGGATTCACTGGCGGCGAGCTGGCGGGTCTTGCTGCGCAGTTCGCTGTCAATGCGCTGGCGCTCAACCGCGTAGCTGATGGACCTCCCCAACAGTGCTCCCTCGAACTGGTTTTTGCGCAAAAAATCCTGAGCCCCCATCCGCAACGCGCGCGTACCAGCCTCATCATCTTCAAGTCCGGTCAAAACGAGGACCGGCACATCGGGGAATTCTTTTTTCAGCCGCAGGCAAGTCTGCTCGCCCTGCGAGTCCGGCAGCCCGAGATCGAGCAGAACCGCGTCGTAGGTCTCCCGTCCAAGCTCGGCCAGGCAATCGGCCATGCGGGAAACATCTTTAACCGTAAAGTCAAAGTCGTGCACCTCTTCCAATAACTCCTCAAGGATCAGGACATCCGCCGGATTATCCTCCACCAAAAGGATACGAAAGTGATGGTGCTTACGCATCTTCTCCGGAGGGGAGCTCGACCACGCAGAACCAGAAATCATGGATAGACCTTACTATTTGAGAGAATGTGTCGAAATCGACGGGTTTGACGACATAGCAGTTTGCGTGGAGACCGTAGACGGCCTTGACGTCATCGTCGGAGTTGGAGGTGCTCAGCACCACGACAGGGATCTTCTGCAGCGAGGGGTCGGCCTTGATATCGGCCAGCACCTCGCGCCCGCTCTTGCGGGGCAGATTCAGATCCAGCAGGATGAGCCCGGGCCGGGAAGCATCCGCGTATTTCCCACGCCGGTGGAGGAAATCCAGCGCTTCCACACCGTCCTGTACGACATGGAGCACGTTGAGCACCTTCGAGTACTCAAGCGCCTCGCGCGTCAGCATGATGTCGGCGGGACTGTCTTCCACCAGAAGGATTTCAACAGGACGTGTAGGAAGAGGCATGATAGTACCGGTGTTTTAATTTATATCATAAAAAACTTCAATGCATTTAATCCAGCCAGTCCTCCGCATAGTCGTCACGAAGGCTGAAGTAAAAGGTACTGCCCTCGCCGGGTGCGGACTCCACCCAGATGCGGCCACCGTGGCGTTCGGCAATACGCTTGCACAGGGCCAGGCCAATCCCCGTGCCACTGTATTCGTCGCGGGTATGCAGGCGCTGGAAAATGACAAAGATGCGATCAAAGTAGTCGGGCTCGATGCCGATGCCGTTATCGCGCACGCTGATGATCCACTCGCGTCCCTCCTGCCTCGCACCAATGTGGATCTCCGGTCGTTTCTCCCCGCGGAACTTGAGGGCGTTACCGATCAGATTCTGAAAAACCATGGCAAGCTGACCGGCATCAACCTTCACGTCGGGGAGCGTGTCGTGGGTGATGGAGGCCTGCCCTTCACTGATCAGCACGGAAAGGTTTTTGAGCGCCGTGTCGAGGGGCTGTTGCAGGTTGACCGGCTGCATGGTGTCGCCCCGTGTGCTCACACGCGAAAAGGCCAGCAGGTCGCGAATGAGCCGTTGCATGCGCTCCGCCCCGTCCACCGTGTGCGCGATGAACTCGTCCGCCTTCGCATCGAGTTTACCTCCATAGCGTTTTTTCAAGAGCTGGACACAGCCGGCGACCGCGCGCAGGGGCTCCTGCAAGTCGTGCGAAGCGATATAAGCAAACTGTTCCAGGTCCTTGTTCGAGCGGGCCAACCGGGCGGCCTGCCGGGCGAGCGTATCGGCCACCATCATGTTCTCAGTGATGTCGGAACGCACTGCCACGTACTGGCGGGGTTTTCCGTCCTCGCCCAGGAAAGGTACGATCGTGGTTTCGACCCAGTAGATGCTGCCGTCCTTGGCCACATTGCGGATTTTCCCGTGAAAGACCTTCCCCTGCTGGATCGTATTCCAGAGATCAGCCATGAACTCTTTCGGGTGGAAACCGGAGTTGAGGATGCGGTGGTCCTTCCCGATCAATTCTTCGCGGGGGTACTTGGAAATGGCGCAGAACTTGTCGTTGACGTAGGTGATCTTCCCCGTTGGGTCGGTGATGGCGACGATGGCGTGCTCGTCGAGCGCGGTCTTCAGGTCCTGAATCTCGCGCAAGCTTGCCCGCATGTCCGCCTCGGCCTTTTTCTTGTCCGAAATATCGCGCGCGATTCGCGAGAGGCCGATCTGTTTGCCGGAGGGATCGGTAATGCTCGACACAACCACCGAAACATCTACCAGTCTGCCGTCCTTGCAGCGGCGCTTGGTATCGAAGTGTCCGCGGCTTGAGCCACGGCGGATGCTCATGATGACGTCCGCCTCGTCCGAAAGGATATCGTGAGGGATCAGTCGCGCCATGGTCTGACCGATCATTTCCTCAGCCGTGTAACCGTAGATACGCTCCGCCGAGGCGTTCCAGGTCAGAATCTTGCCGTCCGTGCTTTCGCTGACGATAGCTGCATCCGAAGAAGAGACCACAGCCGCGTACAGGGCGTTCTCCTGCTCCGCAGCGATCAGGCGGTCGGTCTGGCGGATCAGCTTTTGATGGGCAAGGTTCAGATTCACCCCTTGGTAGAGGATCACCCCGCACAGGATCAGCATCATGATAACCGCAAACAGATCGACGATCATGAGCGGCGGATAAAGGTCCGCCTGCGCCCCCTCCAGCAAGAGCCACCCGAGCGCCATCGGCAACAGGAGCGCCACCGGCATAAGCCGCCGCGAGAAGCGTCCGCCCATTAGCTTGCTGGTAAAGATGGACGACAGCCCCCGATCGGGCCGGGCCAGCAGGACGCCTGCCCCCAGCAGAACAAACAAGAGGGAGGTGTGCACCGCCATGGAGGAGAACCAGAAAAAGTTATACAGGGCGGAGACTTCCAGCAGGTAGCCGTTCACCCCGATCATGCCCCCCAGAAAGGCCACCAACGCCGTAATCTGCGCTGGCAGCACGAGCCGCTCCTTCTTCGTCATCAGCAACAGCAGAGAGCAGTCGAGCATGGCAAAACAAAAGGCCGTCGCCTGCGACATGCGGCCCGGAAAATCCTCTGGCGCCGTATCCGGATCGACCACCACCAGCTCATCAATCCGTAGTTCAAGGCCCAGCCAGTACTCCACGAGTGTGGCCAGCGCGATCACCAGGGACAGACCTGCCAGCACCATACCGGCTTCCGGCCAACGCTTTCTCGCTATCGTCAGCAAGGCCAACGCCGAAAGCACGAAGCACAACGCGGTGTTGAATTTCATCGTAGCCAGTCCCGGCCCGACACTCTTCACCACCGCGACATCCGTAAACCAGCCAATGAGAACTACCCCACTAACGACCACACTGATCGCACCTAAAACCGCTGATTGTCGGGTATAGCGATGCATGAGAGAGAAGAGGGGGGTGAGAGCGAGAAATCTGCAAGAGAAGCTTCTATGCGCTATAAGGCGAGGTTGACAGTTTTTTGACATCAGTCAAACACAAGCTGTTATACAATGCCCGTACGCTTATTCATAACGTAACATGATGAGCCGTTGCCGGACTCTTTTATTCCCGAAAAAAATCTCTGCTACAATCCTAGTGGTGATCAGCGATTGCGGCCGGTCCCGTTCTTGCGACAAGGCATGCCTTTCCCAAGAGGATCAAGCGAAGGCCCTCCCAGATCTGGGTGTCTGACCTCAGCCGACCAAGGCCGTTCATCCTCGGTCAATATTTTTGAAAACCAGAGGTGTCTGCGAAACGAAGATGAAGACTCCCTGCCCCCATCTTGGGGTAACGGACAATCGAGTCAGTGCATTTCGCTCCTAGGCATACAGACGGGTACGCCCATGGGCGTTGCCCCTTTTACGCGTAAGCTCGTTTCAACGCACAAGCGTCCCGGTATAACCACGCGGATGACCACCTCCTGCTTCTCCGGGATGGGAACGATGGCCCGACGTATGCGGATGAGACCCGCCGATGTGCCCCGGCATCGAGGGACAGCTCCCTGGATGCCCGTGAGGAGGTTTGCCTCCGCCGTGCGGATGACTACCGCCCGGATGCGCGGACTCCGCAGAAGCTGGAGACAAGCAGCCGATGATGAGGCGCTGCATGACCTTGGCCCAGTACGCGCCCGCGGGTGTCATCTTAAGAGTCTCTGCGTTCTCCCCGGGAGCGGGAGCCTCCAGCAGGCCCACCTGGGTCCAGTTTTCCAGCAGCGGAGCGGCCCAGCCACGGGCTGCTAGCGGCCACTGCGAAGGGGTTGGCACACTCAGGCGTTCGGCAGCCTCGGCCAGAGATGTCTTGAAACGCTCCTGCTCGCTGATGGGCTCCGTCGGCGCGAGACAGCGTGCGGGAATCTTCCCGGCGTGGATCTGCGCGGCGTAGGCGTCGATATCGCGCTCCATCATGATGGAGACACGGCTGAGATTGCCCCCGGCGGACGAACCGATGGGCAGGATGTCGGCGTTGCTCTTGGCCAGGCGGTTGTAAACGGAGCGTTCGCGTGTGCCACGCCGCCAGTGCTGCGGCGTGAAGTGCTCGAAGCCATACCCCGCGAGCGCCTCGGCGGCGGCGGCAAACATCCGGGCCCGCCCGGCGCGGTCCGGGGGCTCACCGATCCCGGCGCGCCCCTCGGCCACGGCGCGGGCCAGCGGGCTGTTCGGGAACTGGATCAGCTCGTACAGGTCGAGCCCGTCGATATGCGTCTGCTGCGCGAGGAAGCGCAGGTCCTCCAGCAGCAGCTCGCGCGTCTGCCCCGGCAGGCCGAAGATCAAATCCACAATGAGCACAGCGCCGGTATCGGCCAAGCCGTTAAGCACGGTCAACATCTCGTGGCGGTCGGCCAGGCGGCCCAGGCGGCGGCGCAGCGCCACGTCGGTGCTCTGGAGGCCGAGGGAGAAGCGGTTGGCCCCGGCTTCGCGCCAGAGGACGGCCTTCTCCGGGGTAAAGTCGCGGATGCGCCCCTCCACCGTGATCTCGGTCTCATCGGTGATGGCGAAAAGCGCCCGCAGGCGCTTCAATACACGGGCCAGGTCGGGCGCTGACAGGTCGCTGGGCGTCCCCCCGCCGAAAAAGACGGCATCGACGGGACGGCAGTCCGCCCCACGCCCCAGCGCCTCCTCCAGCAGGTCGAGGTGGCGCATGAGCAGGTCCGCGTAGTATGCGCTGAAGCTCTCCGTGCTGCGGTTCTGGTAAAAGGGACAGAACAGGCAGCGGTGACGACAGTAGGGCACATGGATGTACAGGGCCAGTGGCTTGCAGCTGCGCTGGGCGAACAGCCGCGGCGCCCATTCGCCAAAGGGCTTGTCCAGTAGGCGGGCTCCCGCCGCAGTCCGTCCATGCGTCGGACGCATCTCCGCCCCCGCGAACGCCTCCGTCCACACATCCGCCCCCTTGGCCACATAGCAATCTTCCGGTTTCATCATCATGCCCCCCCTCTTTGAATCATTAAAAATGTAAATGAGTCCCGGTTTCAATAAAACAAAATCACTATCCCTCCCCCAAGCCTTTAATGCAACTAATAATCCAACAGTAACCCAACTAATCCACCCCATTAGCCATGGAATCGGAAACATTTTTGACCAGCCATTTTTCAACAGGAAGGCCGGGAAGTACGGGAGTAAAGCCTCCTGCTCTCGCTTTCCGTACTTTCCGGCCTTACTGTTAAATTCATGACGCTTATCCAAGCGTTCCCGGTTGAGGGCGGTATGGACTTTAGTGGAAAAAGCTAATCACGGCCTGAATGACGCCTGCCAGGCTTTCCCCGGCGACGAGTCCCGCCGCCAGGACGATGACGTACTTGGCGCTCCAGTGCCTCCACAGCCGTTCGGCGATCACCCGCAGCATCGCCCCGAGGAAAATCCCCAGGCTGATAAAGGGCGGGATGATGAACGCGAAGCCCAGGCTCGACGCGCTCGGCACCCAGTGGCGGCGCCTTTCGGGCAGCAGCGCCTCCAGGCAGGCCAGGACGACGCCGATCACGACCGCCGCGACCACCGCCGGACCGCAGCCGTCGGGAATCGTGTCCAGCCCCTGCGCGAGCACCTCGGCCACGGCCTTCCACGTGGCCACGGCGGGCGCGGGCCACTCCTCGGTTAAAAGCATTTCCTGCGGGTTGGGGATCAGGATGAGGTACGCCGCGCAGCCCGCCAGCGACCCGGCGAGGATGCCGAACACCTGCGCCACGACCTGCGCCCGCAGGCTCGCGCCAATGAGCTTGCCGGTCTTGAGGTCGTGCAAGAGGTCCGAGCACTGCCCGGCGGCCCCGCCGGTGACGTTGGCCGTCATGAGGTTGACCGTGGTGTTGGCCGGGGAGAGAAAGCCGAACGTGACCTGCGTGATCTTGCCCAGCGCGCCGATGGGCGGGATACCCGTCTCGCCCGCGACGCGGGCCGCCACCACCGCCAGCAGGAACGACAGCCCGAAGGCCACTGTCCCCAGCCACAGCGGGATGCTGAACACCCACTGCTGCGCCACCACGCACCCCACAAACGCCACCACCAGCATCGTGACGAACCACTTTTTGGGAAAGTACCGCACGCCGCCCGGCACGTTGGCGGCATCGTCGGCAGCGCTCGTTTCGGGATCGCTGCCGGGGAGTTGGCCGTTGCCGCGAAGTAACTTGTGTTTAAAAATCTTCACCATCGACAGCGCGAACGAGGTCAGCGCCCCGGCCACCATCAGGCTCACCCCCGGCCACAGCAGCCACTCCAGCATGACCGCGTACCACGAGTCCCCCGCCAGCGCGGGCTCGGCCCACCCGCGGGCCAGCAGTTCGCGCGGCAGCGCCATCCACGCAACCACCGTGCCCAACAGCAACGACACGCCCACGCGCGGTCCCACGATCGCCCCGAACCCCAGCAAGAGCAGCGACGGTTGCAGCTCGACCCCGAGCGCCCGCCAGCTCACCCGCTCGACACCCTGCGCAGCGACATTGGCCGGGGCCTTGAAGCCCCACCCCGCCGGGAGCGCGAGCGCGGGGATTTTCCACGACGCCGTCACAAAGGCGTTATACAAAAAAAGCGACCCCGACAGCAGCCCGGCGCCGAGGAGCGCCTTAACGCGCTTGGCCGCTTCCTTGCCGCGGGCGTAGATCTCGGTGATCGTCTCGGCGGTGGCCACGCCGTTGGGGAATGGCAGCCCCTCGCGCTCCAGCATCTGCCGCCGCACGGCCAACGCGCAGGCGATCCCGGCGAAGCTCACCGTGAAGACCCACGCCGCCAGCACCGGGTACGAAAGTTCCTGCCCCGTGATCAAGGTTAGTGCCGGAATGGGCGCGACTAGCCCCGCGGAAAGAATTGACGCCGCTGAGGAGGCCGCCGTCTGGTTAATGTTGTTCTCCAACAGGCCCCAGTGCTTGGCCGCGCCGAAACGGTGCAGCCCGTTCCACCACGCGTAGCTCAGCAGCGCCGCCGCGATGGACATGTTAAAGGAAAAACCGATGCGCAGCCCGGTGTAGATGTTACACGGGGCCAGCAGCGCGCCGAGCACGAAGCCCGTCACAATCGCACGGACGGTCAGTTGTCTTTCCGGAGCCGGGACCATCCCGCAGTATTAGGTGACAAGCGCGTTACAAGGCAAGGCCAACCCGCAAGGCGCTTCCAATAAGGTTTTTCAGGCTTTATCCTTTGACACTCCCCAACGGCTGTGTGATTGTAGTCATGACTACGCCCGATGCCCCTTCTGACGGGCGCTCTCACCTAGTTATGTGCGGAATCAGCGGAATAATGAAGTTCGACGGACAGGCGCCCGACCCGGCGCAGGTCTCGCGTATGATGGAAACGATGGTCCCCCGGGGACCCGATGGCGACGGCCTGATCGTCCGCGGCGCGGTGGCGCTCGGGCACCGGCGGCTCAAAATCATCGACCTAAGCGAGGCCGCGCAGCAGCCCATGGTGGACGCCGCGCTCGGGCTCAGCCTCGTCTATAACGGCGCCATCTACAACTACCCGGAGCTGCGCAAGGAACTGGAGGGCAAGGGCTACACCTTTTTCAGCCACGGCGACACCGAGGTGATTTTAAAGGCCTATCACGCCTGGGGCGCGGACTGCGTCAAGCGGCTCAACGGCATGTTTGCCTTCGCCATCCTCGAACGCGACAGCGGACGGCTCACGCTCGCCCGCGACCGCCTCGGCATCAAGCCCCTTTACTATACCAAGGACGCCACGAGCCTGCGCTTCGCTTCCACCCTGCCCGCCCTGCTCGCCGCGGGGGGTGTGGACACCTCGCTCGACCCTGTAGCGGTCAACCACTACATGAGCTTCCACTCCGTGGTGCCGCCCGAGCGCACGATCCTTAACGGCGTGAAAAAGCTCCCCCCCGCCACCGTGGCAGTAGTCGAGCCGGACGGCAAGATGAGTCAGCGCGTGTATTGGGATCTCCAATACGGCATGCGCGAGGACGAGAAAAGCCTTTCGCAGTCCGACTGGGAAGACGCCACCCTCGAAGTCATGCGCCGCGCCGTCAAGCGCCGCCTCGTGGCGGACGTGCCGGTGGGCGTGCTGCTCTCCGGCGGCCTCGACTCCAGCCTGATCGTCGGCCTGCTGGCCGAGCACAGCTCGCAGCAGATCGAGACCTTTTCCATCGGCTTCGAGACGGTCGGGGACGAGGCCGGGGACGAGTTCAAATACTCCGACATCATCGCCGAGCATTTCCAGACCAAGCACCATCAGCTGCCCATCGACTCCACCCGCGCCCTCCCCGCGCTGAAGGCCTGCATCTCGCAGATGTCCGAGCCCATGGTCAGCCACGACAACGTCGGCTTTTACCTGCTCTCGCAGGAGGTGGCGAAGTTCGTCAAGGTCGTCCAGAGCGGCCAGGGGGCCGACGAGATTTTCGGCGGCTACCACTGGTACCCGCCCATGATGACCGCGAGCGATCCGCTCGAAAGTTACTCCAAGGCGTTTTTCGACCGCGACTACGCCGAGTACTGCGGGGCGGTGGAAAAGAAATGGCAGCAGGGCGACTTCGCCCGCGAGTTCGTGCAGGCGCACTTCGCCAAGCCCGGCGCGGACGCCGCCATCGACAAGGCCATGCGCCTCGACGCGCAGGTCATGCTCGTGGACGATCCGGTCAAGCGCGTGGACAACAACACCATGGCCGCCAGCCTGGAGGCCCGCGTGCCCTTCCTCGACCACGAGGTGGTGGAGTTCGCCGCCCGCGTCCCCCCGGAGCTCAAAATCAAAGACGACGGCAAGTACGTGCTCAAGGAGGCCGCCCGGCGCGTCATCCCCGCCGGGGTCATCGACCGCCCGAAGGGCTATTTCCCCGTGCCCGCGCTCAAGTACCTGCGCGGCGAGTTCCTCGAAATGGCCCGCGAGGCCCTTTGCAACGACACCGCCCGTGGCCGCGGCCTGTTCCAGCGCCCCTACGTGGAGATGCTCCTGGCCTCCCCCGAGCAACACATCACCCCGCTGCGCGGCTCGAAGCTGTGGCAGCTCTCCCTGCTGGAGCTGTGGCTCCAGTCGCACGGCATTTCCTGAGTCCGTCTCATCACACCTGTAGTTAAAAACCGCTACACACCCATGGAAGTCCTCCAAACCAAGCCCGGCACCATCCTGCAATGCGGCTGGGGCCGCCTGCTGTTCGCCGACACCTTTCCCGCCCCCGAGTCGCTGGCCGAGTCCATCCTGGCCGAGCGTGACGACCAGCGCGACATCGCGCTGTACCTGCTCGACCCGCACCTGGTGCTCAACTGCGCCCCGCAGCAGATCTTTCTCGATCCTTCGAACACGTACCGGGCCCACTTCAGCCAGTACAAGAAACCCGCCCGCGAGCCCTCCGGGTTCGAGATCCGCGAGGTCGCGCACAAGGAGGACCTCGACGAGGTCAACCGCATCTACAGCGCGCTCAACATGGTCCCCGTGGACAAGGAGTACGTCTGGAAACAGCGCGATCACGAGGCCTTCACCTATTTCGTCGCGGTGAAGACCGACACGCAGGAGGTGATCGGCGCTACCATGGGCGTGGACCACCGCAGTTGCGGCGAGCACATGCCCAACCGGTGCAGCCTGTGGGCGCTCGGGGTGGACCCGCGCGCGGAGCTGCCCGGCGTCGGCCTGGCCCTGGTCAACCACCTGGTCGAGTACTACGGCTCACGCGGGCGCGAGGAGATGGATGTATCCGTTATCCATGACAACGTGAAGGCCCAGCGCCTCTACGAGAAACTCGGCTTCCAGCGCATCTACATCTTTGCCGCGAAGCGCCGCAACCGTATCAACGAGCGGCTCTTCGTCGGCGCTCCCGCCCCCGAGGGCTACAACCCGTACGCGGCCATCATCATCAACGAGGCCCTGCGACGCGGCATCGCCGTGGACCCGCTCTCGCCCGAGCGGGGGTACTTCCGGCTCAGCCTCGGCGGGCGTACCGTCACCTGCTGGGAGTCGCTCTCGGAGCTGACCAGCGCCATCGCCCTCATGCGCACGGGGGACAAGCAATACACGCGCGAGATTTTAAACGAGCACAAGCTCTGCACTCCCGACCAGATCACCGCCGGCGACCGCCGCCAGGAGCTGCGCTTCCTCAACACGCACAAGAGTGTAGTGGTCAAGCCGCTACACGGCGAGCAGGGCCAGGGCATCTCCGTCGATGTGCGCTCGGAGGAGTCGCTGAAGAACGCCATCGAGAAGGCCCGCGAGCACGACGACACTGTCCTGATCGAGCAGTACGTCGAGGGGCAGGACCTGCGCGTCATCGTCATCAACCAGGAGGTCGTGGCCGCCGCCGTGCGTCGCCCCCCGAGCGTGATCGGCACCGGCGAGCACACCGTCCGCGCCCTCATTGAGAAGCTCAGTCGCCGACGCGCCGCCGCCACCGGCGGCGAAAGCACCATCCCGCTCGACGAGGAGACCGAGCGCTGCGTGCGTATGGCCGGGTACGAACTCGACGATGTGCTGGAAAAGGACACCGCCATCGCCGTGCGCAAGACCGCCAACCTCCACACCGGCGGCACCATCCACGACGTCACAGCGGAGCTTCACCCCGTGCTGGCTGACGCCAGTGTGCGGGCCGCCCGCGCCCTCGACATCCCCGTGGTGGGGCTCGACCTCATGGTGCCTTCGCCCGACCGGCCCGAGTATGTCTTTATCGAGGCGAACGAGCGTCCCGGCCTCGCCAACCACGAGCCCCAGCCCACGGCCGAGAAGTTCATCGACTTCCTCTTCCCCCAGACCATCACGCCGCCCGCCCCGCAGGCTTGAGGCGGCAGTCTTTTTCTCTCACTCCCTTCACCCACTGTATGCCCAAAAAGAAACCTGACGGCCCCGACGCCGAGTACCTGCAACAGGTCCTGCTCAAGCTTTTGAGCATCCACAGCCCCTCGGGCTACACCGACCCGATCGTGCGCGAGCTGTGTAACGAACTCGACGCCCTCGGACTGCCTTATGAGCTGACGCGCCGCGGCGCTGTGCGCACGACCCTGCCCGGTCGCGCCTACAGCCCGGACCGCGCCCTCGTCGGCCACGTGGACACGCTCGGGGCCGTGGTCAAGGGGCTGAAGGACAATGGTCGCGTCGAGCTCGTCCCCGTCGGCACCTGGTCGGCACGTTTCGCCGAAGGCGCCCGCGTCTCGCTCTACACCGACACCGGCATCCACCGTGGCACCATCCTGCCGCTAAAAGCCTCCGGGCACACCTATAACGACGCCATCGATACCCAGCCGAGCATCTGGGAAAATGTCGAGCTGCGCATCGACGAAGACTTCAACAGTCGCGAAGACCTGATCAAAGGCGGCGTGCAGATCTTAGACTTCGTCTGGGTTGACACACAGGCGGAAATTTAGCAAAACGGCTACAACAACGCCCGCCACCTCGACGACAAGGCCGGGGTCGCCGCCATGCTCACCGCGGCCAAGTATGTCAAGGACCACGGCATCGAACTACCCGTGGAGTGCCACCTGCTTTTCACCATCTCGGAGGAGGTCGGCTCCGGTGCCTCAGCCGTGCTGCACGGCGACGTGGCCGAGATGGTCTCCATCGACAACGGCACTGTCGCCCCCGGGCAGAACTCCCGCGAGCACGGCGTGACCATCGCCATGGGCGACTCGACCGGGCCCTTTGACTACCACCTCACGCATCACCTGCTGAACCTCTGCGCGAAGAACGCGATCGGCCACCAGCGCGACATTTTTAAGTATTACCGCTGCGACAGCGCCTCGGCCCTTGAGGCTGGCAACGACATCCGTACCGCGCTGGTGACCTTCGGGGTGGATGCCTCACACGGCTACGAGCGCACGCATCTGGACGCGCTCCTGTCCGTGACGCGACTAATGGTCGCCTACTGCCAGACAAACCTCGTGTACCAGCGCCAGCGCAAGCACCTGGGCACGCTCCAGACCTTCCCGAAGGTGAAGAAGACCGACGTGCCGCTGACCCAGCTTGAGCAGACAGAGTCACAGGCACAGATCCCCCCGCCCGCACCCCGCGAGAAAAAAGCCCCCAGGGCGAAGAAGTAAGGCGCTGGTCTTTACCGTCCAGTCCCGGGGACATAGACACGCAGGGCGTGTATTGAAAAATCGATACAAGGAGGCATTGACTTCGCTGGCCTCGCCACGAGCGGCTGCGTCCGACGTCTCAAGGTTGCATGAGGCCATTTTCCATGGCCGCACCGAGAAAGGCTGCCGCCGTCCACAGTTGGTGGTCGGAGCCGATGAGTTTCCCCGTGTACGCCTCGGTCAGCTCGCGGAAGCCCCGCTCGTCGCGGCAGGCACGGGCCGTCAGGTCGAGCCAAGCTTGGCGCGCGGGCGCAGGGTCTTTGTCTAACCGTGCGCGGGCCTGCATCAGGAGGCCATCGGTGTAGGGCCAGCAGGTGCGGTTGTGGTAGACATGCGGGTTGTCCTCGTAAAAGGGCTCCAGCAACGGCACACCCCAACGGTGCACGGGGCAGGACAATCCCCGTGATTCTTCGCCGGGCTCGAAGACGCCCGCCTGCCCGCCGAACGCCGCCGAGAGCGGGTTCAGGCGCGGGTTGACCATGCCGTCGCGGTCCTTGTAGTAGGCCAGCTGTCCGGTGGGCAAAAGCAGTTCACGACGGATGGCGGTACGGAGAGCGTCGGCCCGTTCCCGCCAGCGTTGGCTCTCGTCGGGCTTGTTCAGACGGGCGGCGGTACTCGCCATAACGCGCAGGGCGATGAGGTAAAGACAGTTCGTGCTGGCGGCCTTCAGGGTGACGCAGTAGTGCAGCGAGGCCGGGGCGCGACCGAAGTCCCACCGCGAGGGGTCTTCGCGCACATCGACGTGGCCGATCCAGAAGTTTTTGTGGTCACGCGGATCCTCGGGCGCGTCCTGCGTCGGGTAGCCACACATCATGGTGTCGGCGAAGCACGCCTGCCCGCGGTAAAGGCCGTCCGAAGGATCGTAAAAGATGTTGTAGAACTCGCGGAAAGAGCGCTGAGCGTTTTCATAGAGCCAGGTCCACTCGTCATCGCCGGCGGCGGTCTTCTCCAACAGGTCGGCGTAGCCCCAGATCCAGACCACGTCGTCCGTGCGCCGCCCGATGTCGGCCGTGCGGTATTTGCGGATAAAGCCGTCCCAGTCGAGCCCGGTCTGTCGAACGGGCCAGCCCTCAACGCGATCGAGGCTGGAGGTCGAGGAGACGTTCCACCCGGCGGTGAAGCGCGCCTCGCGGTCCACCCGCAGGCTGGTGCGCATGATCTGCGGATAGAGGCGGTTGAGCCCGAGCACACCGGAGAGCGCGAGATCACGCGTGAAGAGCACCGGCCCGAACTCCTTGCCCGCGCCGAAATACTTGCCCTCGACGCGGTTCGACTCCACATCCCAGAGCGCCTGGGCGATCAGCCGTCGCAGGATCGGTGTGGCCGCCTCGGCCATCCCCACCGCGCGCTCCACCTGCCGCTCCGGAATATCCGTCACTGAAACCGTGCCCAGCATGTCTTCGTACCCTTCCGGGCTCCAGCGCATCTGCGTTCCCTCCCCCCAGGTGCCTTCAGGCAAAACGTTCGGCATTGTGGCTTTGCTCATAAAAAAATGCTATCGATGTCACTTTTAATTTAGCAAGCCTGAAGTTACGTCATACAGATGGTTTTCAGCCGCTGCCACCCGCACACCATCGGGGAGAAAGACTGGCGAGGCTCCCGGGAATGTGATAAGCAGTAGGTATGATGCAAAACATGAAAGTCGCCGGGATCAGCGTGGTAATCGTGGCCATTGTACTGGGGATCATCATGATGGGACGGGGCGACGACGAGCAGCAGATCCACGACCTGCTCGACAAGCTGGAGGAACTCGGCTCGAAGCCCGATCGCGAAGGACAAATCCAGAGTCTCGCCGCCGCCAAGCAGATCGCCGACTGCTTCACCGAGCAGGCCGAGGTGCGCATCATGCCCGAGCTCTCCTACGCCACCGACCGCAAGGAGCTCACCGGAATGATGGTCGCCGCGCGCAGCCGCGTCAGCAGTGCCGACGTGAGCCTGGGCAACCGCTCCATCAGCGTCTCCGAGGACGGGCGGCGGGCCACGGTCATCACCACCGGCACAGCCAACGTCATCATTGGCGGCGAACGCGACCGCCACAAAGACCGCTACCGCATGGAGCTGGTCAAGGTGGACGGCGACTGGCTCATCTCCAGTGTCGAACCGGCGGACGGCTAAGAGGTCTGTACGATGAAAAAGCAGGCCAGCCCTTTACTCATGGCGTGACTTTTGAGAGCCAGCCGCGGTTGCGGGCAACCCAGCGGTAGAGCGCTTCGCTCACGCAGCGGAAGAGCCCACACCGCTGGTAGCAGCGCCAGCCCAGTGACCAGCCGCGTACATCCTTCAAGGCGCAGAAAACCGCCTCGGCTCCGCGGGTGACGCGCCCGTCCGGCTCGATCAGGTGGACCGCTTTGGTGAAAGCCTCCTCCCCCACCTCGGGGAAGCGTGTAGCGACTTCCTGATACGAGGCCGTGTCGAAGGCCGGGCCAACACGCCGCTCCAGCCGCCGCACCCAGCGCGCGCAAAAGCGGCAATCCCCGTCCCAGACCAGAAGCGGACGGACGGGTGGCGATGAGACGGTGAGACGGGCTGCGGACATCGTTGCGAGTGTTTTGCGGGGAGAACTTAACCGCAAAGGCGCGAAGACGCAAAGGGACGGACGCATTCTGAGAATACTCGTACGCGCAGGAGTCCTCCTCCGGCACGGATAATCGCTGACCATTTTTTTGCCAAAGCCTTTGCGCCGACGCGGCTTTGCGGTTAGAGATATGTCCTCTCCCGCCCGATCCCCATGAGCAAGACCGCCTGCGATATCAAGGACTACAAATCCCCCAAAGACGCCGCCTACATCTGCAAAAAGTGCGGGCTCAAGGCCGACAAGGAAAAGAAGCTGTGCAAGCCGAAGAAGCGGTGAGCAGTTCAGGGTTGGCAGGGACGTCCCGGCTCGGCTATCTGTAGCGCATGGGACAACTCTCGCGGGCGACCTATGTCGGGACCGGATCACTGCTGAGCATGGGCAGCCTCGCCGTCGTGGCCGCGATCACGCAAAGCCCGTTTATCTTCCCGTCGCTGGGGCCGACCGCGTACCTGCTCTATTTCAGCCCGTCCTCGCCCGCCTCCACGCCCCGGGCCTGCCTGCTCGGGCACGCCGTCGCGCTGGTGTGCGGGTACTTCGCGCTGACTGTCGCCGGGCTGGCCGACCGCCCCCCGGACGCCGCCGTGCAGGTGGAACTGGCTCGCGTCATCGCCGCCGGGCTCTCGCTCGGGCTGACCTGCTTTTTTCTCGTCCTCCTCAAGTGCGACCACCCGCCCGCCGGAGCCACCACGCTCATCGTGTCCCTCGGCCTGATCACCCAGCCCTGGCAACTCGTCGTCATGGAAATCGCCGTTGGCGTGCTCCTGCTCCAGGCCCTCGCCCTCAACGCCCTTACCCGGCGAAGGTCGCAATCATGAATATTGGGGGCTCCGCGCCCCGATTGCTGGTCCAGCCGGCCCCCCGCAGCAGACAAAGTCTGCACTTTCGATGCTACGCATCGCGTCAGCGTTTAGGGGAAAGAGCGACGCTCTTTTCCCTGAACGCCGAGAAGCATCCAAACTGAGTGCACCCAACGTGCATGCCCAAGGCTTACTGCACCTTGAGAGGCGATAGCGTGAAAACACAAGCCGCGTGCGCACAGGCGGAGGATTCCTTCGCGCCTCTTCGCGTGGCTTCGCGGGCAACTTTCGGAACTGCTCGTTGGTGCAGCGGTGCTACTTCGCCTCGCCGATCTTCTTGATGGCGGAGGCGAGGACTTCGGCGGTGCGGGCGATGTCGTTTTTGGAGTGGGAGGTGCTGATGAAGCAGGTCTCGTAGGCCGAGGGCGGCAGGTATACGCCCAGGTCGAGCGCAGTCTGGAAGAGCGGCTTAAACAGCTCGGCGCGGCTGGCCATGACCTGGTCGAAGTTCGTCACCGGCTTGTCCGAAAAATACAGGCTGAACATCGACCCGGCCTGCGGCACCTGAAGCGGTACCCCAAGGTTGGCCGCAGCCAGCTTTAAGGCGATGGCGAGCTGCTTGCCGGAGGATTCCAGGCGCTTGTAGGGCGGGTCTTCGCGCAGGAGCTTGAGCGAGGCGATCCCGGCGGCCATGGCCAGCGGGTTGCCACTGAGCGTGCCCGCCTGATAAACCGGCCCGAGCGGGGCGAGGTGGTCCATCAGGTCCACCCGTCCACCGAAGGCCCCCACCGGCAGGCCACCGCCGATGATCTTGCCCAGGCAGGTCAGGTCGGGGGTGACGCCGGTTTTCTCCTGCACACCGCCGGGGGCGATACGGAAGCCCGTCATCACCTCGTCAAAGATCAGGACCGCACCATGGCGGGTGCACAGCTCGCGCAGCCCCTCCAGGTAGCCGGTCTGGGGCAGAATGAGCCCGCAGTTGGCCGGGTACGGCTCAAGGATAATGCCCGCGATCTGGTCCGGGTGCTCGGAAAAGGCGAGCTGCACCGCGCCCAGGTCGTTGTAGGGCAGGACAATGGTCTCGGCGGCAAGAGCGGCGGGCACGCCCGCGCTGTCCGGGTTGCCCAAGGTGAGCGCGCCCGAGCCGGCCTTGACCAGCAGGGAGTCCACGTGGCCATGGTAGCAGCCGGCAAACTTGATGATCTTGTCGCGCCCGGTGGCACCGCGGGCCAGGCGGATGGCGGACATGGTGGCCTCGGTCCCGCTGTTGGTCATGCGGACTTTTTCGACGGAGGGGACCATGTCCACGATCAGCTCGGCCATCTCGACCTCGTAGGGGTTGGGCGTGCCAAAGCTCGTGCCCCGCGCCAACGCCTCGGCCACGGCCTCGCGGATGGCGGGGTGGTTGTGTCCGTGGATGGCCGGGCCCCAGGTGCACACGTAGTCGATCAACTCGCGCCCGTCGGCGGTGACGAGGCGCGGCCCCATCGCGCTTTGGGTAAAGAAGGGCGTCCCGCCCACGGCGCGGAAGGCCCGCACGGGCGAGTTGACCCCGCCGGGGATGAGCTTGAGGGCGCGGTTAAAAAGGTCGTTGGAAACGGGCGTGTCTTCAGCTGACATATTTCTGGACAATCGGGATGCGCCGCCCGACCCCGAAGGCCAGAGGCGTGATTTTCAGGCCGGGGGCGGCCTGCTTGCGTTTGTATTCGTTTAAATCCACCTTGCGGACAATCTCGCGCACCGTTGGTTCGTCGAAACCGGCGGCGACGATCTCGTCGGAGACCTTCCCCTCCTCCACGTAGAGGCGCAAAATCTCGTCGAGCACCGGGTACGGCGGGAGCGAGTCCTCGTCTTTCTGGTCGGGACGCAGTTCGGCGGAGGGTGGCTTGTCGATCGTGTTTTGCGGGATGACTTCGCCGTCGCGGTTGATGTAGCGGGCCAGCGCGTACACCTGCATCTTGGGCAGGTCCGAAATCACGGCGAGCCCCCCGGCCATGTCGCCGTAGAGGGTGCAGTAGCCCACGGCTACCTCGCTCTTGTTGCCGGTGGTCAGAAGGAGCGCTCCGAACTTGTTGGACACAGCCATGAGGAGCAGGCCACGTGCCCGCGCCTGGATATTCTCCTCGGCCACGCCGAGCGCGGTCCCGGCGAAGATGTCCGCCAATGCGCCCCCGGCGGCCTCGACGATCCCGGCGATGGGGAGCGTCTCGAAGCGGATACCGAGCTTTTCGGCTAAAATGCGGGCGTCGTCGCGGCTGTGCTGGCTGGAAATGGCCGAGGGCAGGCTGACGCCGATCACGTGGTCCGCGCCAAAGGCTTCCTTGGCCAGGGCGGCGACCACGGCGGAGTCGATCCCGCCGGAGAGGCCAATCAGGGCGGAGCGGAAGCCGCTCTTGTAGGCGTAGTCGCGCAGGCCCAGCACGAGGGCGTCGTGGATGTCCGCCAGGTCGTCCTGGTCGTAGCCGGGAGCGGGAGCGGTGGCGGGCGCGGCGGTATCGACCACACGCAGCTCTTCGGCAAAGCCGTTCAGCCCGGCCAGCAGGGAGCCGTCGGGGGCCATGACCTTGCTGTGGCCGTCGAAGATGAGCTCGTCGTTCCCGCCGACGAGGTTGCAGTATACCAGCGGGCAGCCGCAACGCACGGCGACCTCGGCCAGGAGGCGTTCACGCAGGTGCTTTTTACCGCTGTGCCAGGGGCTGGCGGACAGGTTGAGCACGAGGTCCACCCCGGCGGCGGCAAGCTGCCCGACCGGGTCCACCTCGTAGTGGCGGCGCGTGGGCACGGCGGGGTGGTTCCACACGTCCTCGCAGATGGTGATGCCGATACGGATGCCCTTCCACGTGACCAGCCCGGTCTCACGCGCGGGCTCGAAGTACCGGTCCTCGTCGAACACATCGTAGGTCGGCAGCAGGCACTTGCGCACAACATGGCGGACCTCGCCCTTTTCGCACCAAGCGGCGGCGTTATAGAAGCGCCGTCCGCGCTCGGCGGAATTCTTTTCGACAAAGCCGATGAGCGCGGGCACGTCGCCGATTTCTTTCGCAATGCGGCGCAGGGAGGCCTCGTTGTCGGCCACGAAACGGCTCTTGAAGAGCAGGTCGCGCGGCGGGTATCCGGCCACGGCCAGCTCGGGCGTGAGGACCAGCTCGGCCCCGGCGGCCACAAGTTCGCGGTAGGCGCTTAGAATCTTGTCGGCGTTCCCGGCAAGGTCGCCCACGATGGTGTTAATCTGCGCGAGGCCGATCTTCATTGGGGGCCACTATTCGCGATCCGGCACGGCTGTTCCAGCCCTTTTTATAAAAGCTTGAGGCTAAATGAAAAATAAGAGTGGCCGCGGCGGGGGATTTGCCCATGCTGCCCGGCTGTGTGTGCTCTCCCGAGCGCACAAGGACATCCTCACCATGACCGACACGCTCATCCTCGCCTCGGCTTCGCCGCGCCGCAAGCACCTGCTGGAGCAGGCGGGGCTGCGCTTCGCCGTCGATCCGGCCCGCGTCGAGGAGCACGAGGACCCGGCATCGTGCCCCCGCGAGACCGTCCTGCACAATGCCCGGATCAAGGCCGCCGACGTCAGCGCCCGGCACCCGGAAGCCCTTGTGCTGGGCTCGGACACCGTGGTCGCGCTTGACGATGAGGTTTTGCACAAGCCCGCCGACATGGACGCGGCCCGCGCCATGCTCCGCCGCCTGGCCGGACGCACTCACACCGTTTACACCGGCGTGTGCCTGCTCGGGCCCGGCATCGACGAGTGCCACGCCGTGACGAGCGCCGTCACCTTTAAGCCGCTGGACGACGAAGCCATCACACGCTACTTCTCGCTCGTCAATCCGCTGGACAAAGCCGGGGCCTATGGTATTCAGGAGGGGAAAGAAATGATCATCGCCGGGCTTGAGGGCTCCCTGAACAACGTCATGGGGCTACCGACCGAGTTTTTACTCGATCTGCTCGACCGGCTGCACCTGCTCGACACGCTACGCCTGACATGACGACCGCACCTCTGCCGCCGCCCCGCCGGACTCCTTCCGCCTGGCCGCGTTGGGACCGCGAGTCCGACGACGCCCGGAGCTCCTACAAGCAGTCCGTCGCCATCGGGCTGGCCGCGACCGTCCTCTTTCACCTCATGCTCATCTACGTCGTGCCGTGGCCCGACGTGAACTTCGAGGAAACCCTGCCCGAGCCGCCCAACCCGCCCATGGAGGTCGAACTCGTGGAGGTCGAGCCGCCGCCAGAACGCTTTGTCGAGACGAACCCGAATGTGCCCGAGGAAAAGCCCGAGGACACACAGAATATCGCCGCGCAGGACCAGGTGGCCGCTCAGGAGCAGCCCGACCCGACACAGGACTCCGACACCCCGAAGGTGGACGGCGAGATGGCCGAGTCGCAGAAGATAGTCACCGGCGACCTGTTCGAAGAGAGCACACCCCCGCCCGTTCCCCAGGGCCAGCCCGACGCGCAGCCCGCCCAGGAACAGCCCGAACAACAGGCTCAGCCCGCCGAGGAGCAGCAACAGCCGACCGAGCAGATGCCGCCCGATCCGCAGGACATGACCGAGCCCACGGAACAGCCTTCCGATGCCGAGGACAAGGAGGCTCCGCAGGAAGAGGCTCCGATGATGCCCGAGCAGGAAGCCATCGAGGACGAGGGAGCGCCCAGCATTGAGAAGGCCGCCGAGAACCAGGAGATTCCCGAGAAGCCGGAGGAAGAGACCGTCAAGCCCGCCCCGGCCCCGCGCCCCCAGCGCCAGATCGAGGTGCAGATGGAGGAGGTCACCCCCACGCAGCAGGCCCAGCAGGGCGAGCCCAGCCCCAAGCCCCGCCCACGCATCAACTTCAAGGTCCCGCCCGGTCCGCTCATGCAGACGCCCGTCTCGGCCAGCAAAATGGGCGCGCTGGCCATCGACTCGAACTTCAGCGACTTCGGCGCGTACCAGCAGCGCATGATCGAGGCCATCTCCGCCCAGTGGAACCTCCTCGGCCGCCAGTTCAACTACACTTCCACCGACTATGGGACGAAGGTCGTGGCCGAGTATGTTCTCAACCGCGAGGGCCAGGTCACGGACCTGAAGATCATCTTCACCAGCGCAAGCCGCCCGGCCACCCTGCTTGTGCAGGACGCCATCCTCTCCCGCGCGCCCTTCGGCCCGTGGACCAAGGAGATGGTTGCCACCCTCGGCGAACAGCAGACCATCCGCATCACCTTCTTCTACCGCTAGACCTTGCGGTCGTTTGTCACTGGTCATTTGTGATTTGTCACCGGAGAACAGAGACCGCTAACGTCTGCACTTACGCCGCAGCAAAAGAGTAAATATCTCGGAACCAAACACCCGGCTCCACGCACCCAGCACGAAGAACCAAGAACAAAGCACCAAGAACTTTCATCCGCCATGTCCTTTGAAGAATGGGAAAAGCGCTACCCGCTCGGGCCCAAGGTCCGCGTGCTCGCCGTGCATCCGGCGGGCCTGATCGCGCTGGAGAAACCCGTCGGCATCCTCTCCCACCCCAACGGCAAGGACGACAAGCACCGCTCCCTGCTGGCGGCCCATTACGATCTCAAGACCGAGCGTTACCACGACCTGAACGACTCGGATGACGAGCTGTACCTGTGCCACCGGCTGGACTCGGCGACCTCGGGCGTGATCCTCCTGGCGCAAAACCCAGAGATGGCCCACACCGTACGCGAGCTCTTCAGCTCGCACCGGATGGAAAAGCACTACTACGCCGTCGTGCAGGGCCACCCCCGAGCCCAGGATAACTGGATCGATCTCTTTCCCCCCTCCTCCATGCCCTACGGCAGCAAGGGCGGCGGCGGACGCCCCGTGCAGATGCGCTGCCGCATGCAGTTCATCAAACAGGACGCCAACCGGCTCGGGCTCTCGCTCATCCGGCTGATTCCCACCACCGGTCGTACCCACCAACTGCGTATCCAGTCCTCCAAGCGCGGCTTCCCCATCCTCGGGGACCGTACCTACGGCGATTTCCGGTTCAACCGCAACCTCGCCCGCGCCCTGAACTTTGACCGGCTCTATCTGCACTCCGCCGTGCTGGGGCTCGATTTTATGCATGAGGGCAAGCTGGAGAAATTCCGGGTCGAGTCACCCGTGCCCGGCTCGTTCAAGTTGGTGCTCGACAACAACCCCGCGCTCGCCCGGCTCAACCTCTCCTCACGCCCCTCCCGCCAGGGCGTACCCCATGTACACCGCCCACACGGGCCTGGGCACCGATGAAGAGTTGCCCAGTGTATCCGTCTTCGCTCCGCCCCCTTTTCTGACACCCTGAAATCTCTCCTCTCATGATCATCCCCCGCGAAACCCGCCTCACCCCGGAACAACTGACCGAAGTCGAAAAGATCGTCGGCGAGTTCGGCTGCCGTATCCAGACCATCGTCGGCGCCGAGCGCTCCATCTACGCCATCCTCGGGGACGAACGCCACGAGACCATGATGAACCGCCTGCTCGGGCTCGACTATGTCGCCCGCGTGGACGCCATCGACTCGCCCTACAAGCTGATGGACATCAAGTCCTCCCTGCGCGAGGGCAAGCTGCGCCTGGCGGGCGTGGAAGTCGGCGCGGAGCCACTTTTCATCGCCGGCCCTTGCACCATCGACCCGAAGAACCCGAACCTTTTCTACGAGACCGCCCAGGCGGTGAAGGAAGCCGGCGGGCACGTCCTGCGCGGGGGAGTGTGGAAGCCCCGCACCATGCCCTACTCCTACCAGGGCGACAACGCCGCGCTCGACATCCTGCTGGAGGCCCGCGCCCGCACCGGCCTGGCCATCAACACCGAGGTGATGGAGCCCGACCACCTACGCCTCGTACTGGAGGCCGGAATCGACGTCGTCCAGATCGGCGCCCGCAACGCGCTCAACTACCCGCTGCTGCGCCACATCGGGGCACAGACCGCGGGCTCGAAGACCACCATCCTGCTCAAGCGCGGCCGCCCCATGGCCCCGGTGGACGAGTTTCTCGCCGCCGCCGAGTACATCGTCTCCGCCGGTAACCCGAATGTCCTGCTGTGCCCACGCGGCACCCTGCCCTCCATGGACGGCTACCGCAACCACCCGGACGAGTCGATCACGCAACTTTTGAAGGCCAAGAGCTGGGCCGCCGTCATTGTGGATCCCTCCCACTCGGTGGGCCGCGCGGCCTTCGTGCCCGGCGCGTGCCTCGCTGCCATGGGCTACGGAGCCGACGGCCTCGTCGTCGAAACGCACATCGACCCGAAGTGCGGCATCGGGGACGACCCGAAGCAGTCCATCACCCCCGCCGTGCTCGCCGATGTCATCGCCGACGCCCGCGAAATCTGGAAACTGCGCCGCAAGTACCGCTAAGCGGTGGGCCAGCTCCCAGGTTAACAGTTGCCTCCGGTTAAAGCACCGCCGGTTAACGGTTGATCCATTGGCGGTTCTTGCATTAGCTACCCAAGCATCGCCTGCGTGCTGATCCGCGACGCACAGCCGCCGGGTTCGGTCCGGTTGGCCAGTTGGACATTCGGCACGCATCCGGCTGTGTTGCATCCACGCTCTCACTCACGACACAGACTCTCCCTCTGATGACGAACCTGACTCGCAACCCCTTCCGTTTCCTTCTGATCTGTCTCGCCGCCGGGGCCATTCTCGGTCTGATCGACAGCTGGATCAGCCGCCCGCTGGCCAGCCGCCCCCCCACCCCGGAGCGGGTCTGGAAGTACATGTCCAGCCGCGCCCCGGCGTATGGGCTCGATCCGGGCTTCGTGTACGCCATCGCCATGGCCGAGAGTAGCCTCAACGCGACCGCCACCACCGGCTACGCCAACGGCATGATGCAGCTCAGCCGTCCCGCCTGGGCCGAGGTCAGCAACAGCTCCTACCGCCTGGCCTGGAACTGGTACTCCAACGTCACCGTGGCCATGGAGTACCTGGAGTTCTGCAAAGCCTTTCTGGAGCAAAACGGCAAGTTTTCCTACCCCCTGTTGGCCGCCTGCTACCGCTACGGTCCCTACAAGGTCAAGGCCGAGGGCTTTGACCTGGCCAAGCTCCCCTCCCCCAACAACAAAATCTACCAGCAGCTCTTCGCCGGGAACCAGAACCCCGTCAAGACGCCCTGAGCGGAAAGAGTTGCCCGCGAAGTCACGCGAAGGGGCGCGAAGCAATAACCGCCTCTCACCGTTCATAAAATTACTTTAACCACGGATAACACGGATGGCACAGATGATGAGAAATATCCGAGTCATCCGTGTTATCCGTGGTTAAACATTACCCTTTCGATACAGGCGAAAAAGATAGATGGTTTTCACAGGCTTCGCGCTCCTTCGCGTAACTTCGCGGGCAACTTTCCCTTCCCCCCCCAAAAAAAATGCGCAGGCCGGAAAGCCTGCGCATTGCGTGTAAAGGTTGTGTGAGAGCGACTCCGAAACGGACCCGCGACGGGCGAGCCTAGAGCTGGGCCTGGATCTTGCTGGTCAGGTCAGCCTTGCTGGTCATGCCGACGACCTGATCGACCACTTCCCCGCCCTTGAAGAGCAGGATGGTCGGGATGGCGCGGATGTTGAACTTGCCAGCGAGCTCGCTGTTGCTGTCGACATCCACTTTGCAGATGCTGACCTTGCCGTCCATCTCCTCGGCCAGTTCCTCCAGGATGGGAGCAATGGCCTTACACGGACCGCACCAGGGGGCCCAGAAGTCCACCAGAACGGGCGTGGACGCCTCGGTCACCGTGGCGTCGAAGCTATCGTTATCGAGGTTTTGAATCTTTTCGGATGCCATAAGTTGAATAACGTTCGGAATCTAAGTCGAGCCCGGGGGCCTAACCTTTCATACCAACAAAAATAAGGGCGGCGAAAACCACGGCCACGACCGCGCAAACGGCGTCCAGGGACAGGCCCAGCACGCTGACCGGGGCGGCTTCGGGTTCAAGCGGCTCGGCGGGCTTGCCAGGGCGGGCCTTCGGCACGGGCTTGGCCGGTTTCGGGCGGGCGACGGGCGCAGCGGGAGCACCGGGAACCACAGCCGACGGCTTGGGGGCGCCAACCGGGGCGATACCGGGGGCCACCGGCGTGGGCGGCTTCGGGCTCCCCATCGGCGAGGGCGGCTTGGGCGCACCGACCGGCTTGGGCGGGGTCGGGAGCTTGACGGGGCCACCGTCAGCGGCACCGCCGGGCTTCGCGGTAAAGGGCGAGCGCGTCACCTTGAACTGGGGCTTCTCGGCGGGGGCGGCCGGTTGATCGTTTCCGTCCGAAGGCGGCGTCTGGGCAGCTTCCGGAGCGGGGGGCGGGGTATCCTTTTTTTCTTCGTCGCTCATGCGTATGCGGGATTGTTCGTCTTCGGGCGGCAAAGTCAAGCGCCGGGCGAAGAAACCCCGGCTCAAAAACCCGATAAAATCAGGTGTGAGCGCCCTTTTGAGCCTGTACGGGGCCGGATTACGCCTAATGCGGCGGCATGGACGCGAAAAGCCCGTCGCAGGCGTGCTGCCAGAGTACCTACTGCGAGTGCTTCTGCAGGAGATCGGCGACTTCGCGGTGGTCGGCCTGTTCCAGCTCTTTACCCCGGCGTTTGAGGTCCTCAAAGGTCTTCATCACGGTCTCGGTCATGCGCTCGTGCGTCTCGGCCGAGCCGCCGACGATGGCGAATTTCTCGGCCTGGGTCACGCGCTTGTGCCCGTCCTTGTTGTCGAGGCCGACGCCAAGGAGTCCCGTGATTTTCTGTTCTTTGCGTTCCATGATAAGTTAAACTGCTAGAAACGTGCCGCATATGCACAAAAATGCAAGCCCATCCGGGCGATCCGGACCACGGGCCACATGCGCCCGCCAAGAGTAGGAAGCATCGGAGGCCGGACCTATTCCCCCGGATCAAGAGCGCGGGTTTTCCGCGTCGTCTTCCGCGTCGGGGCCGGTTTCATCTTCCTCGTCCTCGTCGGCGTCGAGATCTTCCTCCTCATCGAGGTCGTCCTCTTCGTCCAGATCCTCGTCGTCGAAGTCGTCGTCTTCCTGCGAATCGCCGGTATCCTCAGAGGCTTCGGACTGAGACACGGACTCGGAGTTTGCGGGTTCGGCGTCAGCCGGGGAGTTCTCTCCGTCAGCGGAGTCTTCGTCGTCCGCCTCGGGGTCCCATTCAAAATCGCCGTCTTCGTCCTCGTCGTCAAACAACGCGTCCTCTTCATCGGCGGTCAATTCCGCACTGGCGGTGCTCGCGGCAGCAACGGCAGTCGGCGCGGGCTCCTCCTCGTCCTCATCGGGAAGCGGCGGCAGCTCCTCCTCTTCGGGGCGGGCGAGGCAGCGGATATCGCCAAAAACCTCCTCCTGCTCGACGAAGAGCTTTTTCAGGCGGGTCAGCTCCAGCACGGCCAGAAGCGAGGCGACAATGAGCGGGACAGTGATCTTCTGGCCCTCTTCGAAAAGCTCGGTAAAAAGGAAATCAGGTGAGGTCTCCAGCTTGGTCAGGATGTACTCCATGCGGTCGGCCACGGTGACCTGCTCGTCGCGGATTTCGCCCTGAACGATTTTTTCGGCCAGGCGGCGAAGGACGAGGTTGAACATATTCCAGATCTCGATCCGGTCGCTGCTCTTGACCGGGCGCGGGCTGGTCTCCTCCTCATCCTGCTTGAACAGTCGCGGCAGGAAATCCTGCTGCTCCTCGACCAGTTGGCGGATCTGCTCGGCGGCATCCTTGAAACGCTTGTACTCCAGCAACTGCTCGACAAGCTCCCAGCGCGGGTCGGCCTCTTCGGCCTCGTCCTCGGGCTGCGCCTCCTGGTCGTTGACGGGCAGGAGCATGCGGCTCTTGATGTACATCAGAGTCGAGGCCATGACGAAGAACTCGCCCGCGACCTCCAGGTTGAGGTCCTCCATGGCGCGGATCACGTCCATGTACTGGCGGCTGACCTCCTGGATCGGGATGTCGTAAATATCGAGCTCGTTCTTGCGGATGAGGAACAGGAGCAGGTCCAGCGGCCCCTCGAACACGGGCAGCCGGATAGCCATCTCCCGGCTGGGCAGCAGGGCGTCCTGTTCTTCGGCGTGCTCGGCGGGCGGCGGCGTCATGGTTGGGAGATCGGTGAGAGCGGACGGCGCGTTTGCGAGGGCCCATCCATTTTCCCAATGAGACGGTCCCGGCGGCGCTTGTCAAGGCGCGTCAAATCCTCACGAGGCTGAAGCTGACCTGGAAGCGGAAGCCGTTCTCGCGGCTGGACCCGGTGGTGTGAACGATCGCGAAGGTCGCCTCCCAGGAGTTGCCCAGCATCGTTTCCCACATATAGACCTGCTCGGTCAGCTCGCCCAAGTCCGCGTCGATGTTCCAAGAGGCGGCCAGCAGGTTGCGGCTGTCGAGGCGGTAGCGCACATCCACGAGGAACTGGTTGACGGCCCCGCCGGGGACATCGGCGACGTAGTTGTTACCGAAGAAGGCGGTCCACTCCTCCCCGTCGGTGAAGCGCACCCCGGAGGTGACCTGGTCGAGGTTGAGCTTGTTGGGATCGACGCGCAGGAGCGAGCCGAACTGCACCCAGTAGGCGGGCTCGAACTTGAGAACCAGGTAGGTATCGGAAAAGTCCTGCTGCGCGGGCTGGGCACTCTGGCCGTAGCGGGCGGGCTGGGCCGGGCTGGTGGAGAAACGGAACTCCTGATACAGATCCACGCCAATCAGGTCGCGGGAGCCGTACTCGGGATGGCGGGTCTGGAGCAGGTTCTGCACGCCCACACGGATGGCGTTCTCCTCATAAAGGTCGTCGATGTTGCGCTTGTTAGCCAGGCCGAGGGGCTCCAGGTAGGTGTCAAAGTCAGCCGTGCGGTCGATGGGCGGGATGAGCGTGTCGCCAGCCTGAGCGCCGGGAATGTAGCGGTACTGGATCATCGGCTGCATGTAGTGGCGCAGCCCCTCGATCTCCCAGAACTCGTTCGTGTAGTCCCAGGTGCCGACGATGTCCATGTCCACGTCCACCCCGAACTCGCCCAGCACACGGGTGTAGTCCCCCCCACTGCCGAGGGTGACCGCGTAATGAGTGGCCATGATGCCCGCGACCGGGTTGATCGTCAGCCAGTCGGTGGCCGCAATCGGGTAGTTCACGCCGTAGTAGGCGTTGATCCGGTTACTGTTAAGCTCCTGATAGGTCCCGGTGGGGGACTTTTCCTGCAAGGTGGCGTAGCTGACGTCAAGGCGCTGGTACAGACCGGTCTCGAAGAGCTCCGTCGGCACCAGGTCGAAGCGCACTTCCGGCAAGCGCTGGGCGATGGTCTGCCAGTCGTTGAGCTGGAGGCGACCGATGGCGTTGAGGTACCAGTTTTCGCCGCGGTAGGTCGCTTCCAGAAAGTTGTCCGGCTCCTGGTTGTCTTCGAACAGTCCTTCGCGGAAGTCGCGCTCAACGGCGGAGTCGCTCCACCAACTGATCGAGGAGGTCAGCTCCAGGGACTCGTCCTCGAGGGCGAACTGCTTGTGCCGCCACTCGATGAAGTAACGGTCGCGCTGAATCGGCTGGCCGAGGACATCGGTACCCAGCTCGCTGGTCGTACCCTGGTCGTGGATGTAGCCGGTATCGACCCAGCCCCACATGCGGCCAAGGTCCGGGTCGTCCCAGTTATAGTCGAAGATCGGACCGGCGAGCACGCCGCGCTCAGTGTACCCGTCGATGTTCAACCCCGCGGCCAGCTCAGGGATGAAGCGGAAGGCGATGGCGTTCTGGACGTAGAAGCCGAGATCACTTTGGTAGCCGATGTTGCCCGTGTACTCGACCGGCGTGCCGGTCTGGATGTCGTACTCGACGTAGGGCAGGTAAAAGAAGGGAACCTCGCCGATCCGGAAAACCACGTCCTCCATGGCGATGGTTTCCTGGTTCTCCACCGTCATCTTGTCGGCGTTGAGGTTGAGCGCGAAAGCGTCGGGCTCCTGCACGTAGATACGGGCGTCGTCTACCTCGATGAGGTCGCGGTCGCCCTTGGCCTCCTTACCCAGGACGTACACGGCGTCGTTGCCCAGGCGGAAGTCACCCGTCAGGAAGGTCCGGTTAAAGTAATCGTAATCGGCGGTGTCCGTGAGCATGCGGAAGCTCCCGCTGGTCAGCTGGACGGTGTCGCGCGCCTTGACGGTGGAGTCCTTCTGCTCGAAGACGATCTTCTCGGCACGCAGGCGTGTGTCGCCATGGTCGAGGATGGCGTTCCCGCGGGCGGTCATGCGGTTGTTTTCCGCGTCAAACTCGATCGGTTGGTCAGCGGATAGTTCGGGGGGGACCACTTGCGCCTGGGCCGTCCACGCGGCACCCAGGAGCGCCAGTCCTGTCAGGAGGTAGCAATGCACTCGCAGCACGGCAGGAACTTTGGGCACCCACCCCGCCTCGGGCAAGGACTATTTTGCAAGCCTGTGACAGAAAATGCCCCCGGCGCTTTCTTTAGAGGAAAATCCCTCTCCCACCCCGCTCCGGGGCAGGTCCCGTGCCGTCTGCACGCGGGTACCCATGCGCCAGTTAAGACCCCGTCTCACATCCGCGCGGAAGAAACAGCCTCATTGCGGGCAAATCGGCTTGCCATCAAAGATGATTCCGGTGTCATAACCGTTATGTGAACGGGCTATTAGTCCGCCGCATAAATGATTTCTCTCACCCGCTACTCAAATGCCGAGATTTTTCCCGACGATTCTGGCGTGCCTGTGCCTGTGCGCGCCGATTTTCGCCCACGCCTCCAGCGAAGCTGCCGCTGAAGATCTTCCCGCCTTCCCGCTGCCGCTCGAAGACTACCACGAGGCCGAAACGCAAGCCGCCGCCGAAAAGGGCGTCGCCGAGCTGGGCCTGTGGGACACCCTGGTGGTACGCGCCAAGGAGGAGCCGATCAACATCGTCGTGACGCTCCTGTTCCTGGGCGCGATCGTGCACACCTTTTTCGCCGGCAAATTCATGAAGATCGCTCACCGGCTCGAACACGAGCACGAGGAGCAGCTCCAGAGTAATATCAAGGGCAAGAAGCCGGTCAGCTTCTGGGCCACGCTCTTTCACTTCCTCGGTGAAGTGGAGGCCATTTTCGGCATCTGGGTCTTCCCGCTGTTCTGGATCGTCGCCCTGTGGCCGGGCCTGGACATGAAGGTGGCCATTAACTACATCGACAGCCAGGACTACACGGAGCCGGTCTTTGTCGTGGTCATTATGGCCATCGCCTCCTCGCGCCCGATCCTCCAGTTGGCGCGGGACGCCCTCAGCATCGTGGCTGGCATCGGCAAGCGCAGCCCGGCGGCCTGGTGGCTGTCCATCCTGACGATCGCGCCGATCCTGGGCTCGTTCATTACCGAGCCGGCGGCCATGACCATCGCCGCCCTCCTGCTGGGCCAGCAGTTCTATAAGTATAAGCCCGCCCCGCGCTTCGCCTACGCGACGCTGGGTCTGCTCTTCGTCAACGTCTCGGTCGGCGGCACGCTGACGCACTTTGCCGCCCCGCCGGTGCTGATGGTGGCGGGCACGTGGAGCTGGGACTTCCAGCACATGATCCTGACCTTCGGCTGGCGCGCGGTGGCCGGCATCATCATCGCCAACACGATCTACTTCCTGGCCTTCCGCAAGCAGTTCGCCACGCTGGTGACGTCCGCCCCCGATGTCATCCCCACCCAGGAGGGCGAACCCGAGGAGGAACCCGTCCCGTACTGGATCGTGCTCGTGCACGTGCTCTTCGTGGGCTGGACGGTCTCGACCCTGCACCACCCCCCGCTCTTCGTCGGCGGGTTCCTGGTCTTCATCGCCTTTACCGTGGGCACCTCCCACTACCAGTACCAGATCAAGCTGCGCGGCCCGATGCTGGTGGGCTTCTTCCTGGCGGCCCTGAAAATCCACGGCGGCCTGCAAGGCTGGTGGATATCGCCCGTGCTGGGCAGCCTGGAGCAGGTTCCGCTCTTCATCGGATCGACCATCCTGACCGCCTTTAACGACAATGCGGCCATCACCTACCTGGCCTCACAGGTGCCGATCTTCGACATCCACACCGCCACCGGCGCCCTCAAGGAGGGCTCTGAGTGGATCCGGGCCGAGTCGCTCCAGTACGCGGTGGTCGCGGGCGCCGTCACCGGCGGCGGCCTGACCGTCATCGCCAACGCCCCCAACCCGGCCGGCCAGAGCATCCTCAACAAGTTCTTCAAGAACGGGATATCCCCGCTGGGCCTGCTGCTGGGCGCAGCCATCCCGACCGTCGTGATGGCATTCTGCTTCATGATCCTGCCGCACATCTCGCTCAAGTAATCCGGCACGGCCCGGATCGACAGGTTTTGTTTTTTTGATTAAGATGCGAGAAACCCTTTTGTGGACAAAAGGGTTTCTCGCGCTCTTCCTAAAAAACGGTACTCGCGGCGCTGACGCGCCTTTGTGCAGTACGGAAGTATACGTGGCATCTCACGCTCTTGGGGTAGCGGCCTGTCTGGCCGCGTAGGGGCGGATTGCTGGTCCAGCCGGACCCCCTCAGTGCCAGCGGGGGCACCCCGCTACATGCCGATGTAGGCGATGGTTTCGAGGATGGCCTCCTGGATGTGCTGGATGGCGCGGGCGAGGGCTTGGCCGATGAAGTCCATCTTGGCCACTTCGGCGATGCGCGGGCGGGCCTTTTCCAGCTCCTGCTCGGTAAAGACATAGGGGCTCAGGTCGCAAGCCTTCATCAGGCAGATGATGACCACGTCCTTGGGGTCGGGAATGGCACCGCTGAGGATGACCTCGCGGATGCGGGACTTGACCTCGGCCTCCTGCGAGCCGTCGATCACCGGGTAGCGCCGCTCGGGCATGACCCAGAGGAAGCGGCACTTCTCCTGTCGCAGGATACCCTTGCCCACGAGGGTCTGAAAAAGCTTCTGACGCACCTCCTGAATGTTCCGCAACCCGGCAGAGAGGGCGTTCTGGATGGGCAGGTGATCGCGGTCTTTGGGCATAGCGCCGAGCACGAGGTCGAGCAACTCGTCGCCCGTGGGGGTGCGGTCGAGGACGCTCAGCTCCTTGTCGTCGGTGTCGATCTTCTTCGCGAAGGCCAACTCCATCAGCAGCGCACCGGCCAAGGCCAGGTCGAGAGCCCGATCAGGCAGCGGATGCAGCTTTCCGCTGGCATCGTCGAGCGCCAGCAGGAGGATTTCTTCGGCGAAACGCAAAGGCATGGAGAGATCGAGTCGAGTTGCGCGCCAGCCTCGGCCGCCAAAAGGGGTACGCGACGGAAGCAGTGCTTGTTGAGAACGCTTCCCACTATCCTCCCCGCCCCTGAGCTTAGCAATCCAAATCTCTCTATTCCAGGAGCGCAATTCAGCCGTGTCCCCCACAGCGTTCAGGGGCTCGGGGTAGGAGCCTTTTGGCTCCGTAGGGGGACCACACAGTCCCCCCTCACGATCCGGAGGATCGAGGGTGCAGGGCATGTGCCCTGCCGTGAGATCGCGCTTGCCTTTGAGCGGGGAGCATTTGGGATAGCGGGACCTATGAGCGACAAAGCAATCCCCATGAAAGGTCTCGGTACTCTCGCCGTTCACGCCGGTCAAAGCGTCGATAGCGACTTCGGCTCGCGCGCGGTGCCGATCCACCAGACCACGAGCTACCTGTTCCGCGACACCGAGCACGCGGCCAATCTTTTCGGGCTGAAGGAGCTGGGCTACATCTACACCCGCCTGGGCAACCCGACCAACGACGTGCTCGAGCAGCGCGTGGCCGCGCTCGAAGGTGGCACGGCGGGCCTGGCCCACAGCAGCGGCTCTGCCGCCATCACCAACTCGATCCTCAACCTCGCGGGCGCGGGCGACCACATCGTCTCCGTCGCGCAGCTTTACGGGGGCACCTACAACCTGTTCCACTACACCCTGCCCAAGCTCGGGATCGAGGTCAGCTTCGTGGACGGCGAGGATCCGGAGAATTTCCGTAAAGCCGTCAAACCGAACACCCGCGCCTTTTTCGGGGAAACGCTCGGCAACCCGCGCCTGAACGTCTTCCCCATCGCCGAGGTGGCCGCCATCGGGCAGGAACTGGGCATCCCCCTCATCCTCGACAATACCGTCACCCCGCTGCTGTGCCGCCCGATCGAGCACGGCTGCAACGTCGTCGTGCACAGCACCACGAAGTTCCTCGGCGGCCATGGTGTGGCCATCGGCGGGATGGTCGTGGACGGGGGCAACTTCGACTGGGGCCGCGGGCGTCACCCGGGCTTCACCGAGCCGGACAACAGCTACCACGGCCTCGTCCACTGGGACGCGTTCCAAGCCTTCCCGCCCGCCGGCGGGGCCAACGTCGCCTACGCCTTTAAAATGCGCCTCCAGCTCCTGCGCGACACGGGCAACTGCCCCTCGCCTCACAACAGCTGGCTCACCCTGCTGGGGGTCGAGACCGCGCACCTGCGGATGCAGCGCCACTGCGAGAACGCCATCAAGGTCGCCGAATACCTCTCCGCACACGACAAGGTCGCCTGGGTCAACTATCCCGGCCTGAAGGATCACCCGCACCACGAGAATGCGAAGAAGTACCTCAAGGGCGGCTTCGGGGCGCTCATGGGCTTCGGGATCAAGGGCGGGCTCGAAGCAGGCCGCAAGTTCATCGAGTCTCTCAAGCTCTTCAGCCACCTGGCCAACATCGGCGACGCCAAGAGCCTGGCCATCCACCCGGCCACCACCACCCACAGCCAGCTCAACGAGGGCGAACTGCTCTCCGCCGGGGTCACTCCGGACTTCGTGCGCCTGAGCATCGGGATCGAGGACTTCGAGGACATCCGCGCCGACCTCGACCAAGCGCTCGCACAAGCGTAGGGCGGCAAGCGTTGCCCGCGAAGCCACACGAAGGGGCGCGAAGAAACCGCGTAGCGTCGCGACGTCTTTTTCGCCCCCGGTGCGCGGACGTACCGCCCGATCACAGCCCTGACCTTGACGACTCCCTGCCGCCTGCGCGGTGGGGAGTTCTTTTGTACGGGTTGATGGGGAGTGCCTAGGGCGCTGCGTTTTCCCGGCGGGCCTGCGCGACGTAATCCATCAGGTTGATTCCGCTGTCGGCGTAAAAGACACCCTCCCCTTTCAGCCGTTCGCCCAGCTCCGCCAGCGCCTGGCGCTCGAAGGCGTCCGGGGCGTACGGTGTGACGGGAGGGATGCGCAGGTGGTGCTTCTCCACGAGCTCCTCGAATTCTTCCGGACTGTAGCGCAAATTTTCCACCTCGCCGTCGTCGTCCACCACGATCAGGTAACACCACGTACCGCTCTTGCCCGAGCTATAGGCGTGCTCCTCAAACGGGCGAGCCGTGGCGAGCAGCACCCGCCCCTCGGGAAGTCGGGGCAGCTCCGGCAGCCAGGCAAAGCGACGCGTCAGGTCGTATTGAAACTCCGGCGAACCCAGCCCGTCGTAGAGGTAGAGATCGCGCCAGAACCGGGGCAGCTGGCCGTCGTTGTTGTAGCCATAATACCGGATCCACATCGTCAGGCCGTTCGTCTGGCTCTGCCCGGCAGCGGCGTAACAGCCCACCGGCCTTGCGAGTACAATCAGCCCCAGACAGACGGCCACCAGCAGGCCCAATATCCAGAGTATCCACTTTTTCATGGCGGGTGTAAGCGGGTGAGAGTCGGAGCGGCGTCCGCCCTTAACGACAAATTATCACCTCGCCGCCCAATCCCGTCACTCCGGCTCGTCTGCCGCGCGCAGCTCGATGGCGTGCTGGCCGATGAGGGCGCGGGCGGTCTTGCCACGGGCGCTTTCGAGGATACGCCCGAAGGTGGCCCGCGAGACGCCCATGCGGCTGCCCGCCTCCTCATGGTGGAGCCGCTCCACGTCCGCCAGACGCAGCGCCTCCAACTCGTCGGCCTCCAGCACGACCAGCTCCAGCTCACAGGTGGGGACGCCGCGGGGCTTGTACACGGTGGCCGTCAGCTCACAGCGAATGCAGCGGTTTTTTTTCGGACGCATGGATCGAAGGAAAGGCTTTCTAATAAAAGTTCAACCGGGGATCAGTAAATCGCTTGACGGGTGGGCTCTGCAGGAGTTATGAGCATATGCTCAATTCTAGCAAGCCCAAAGCCATGCATATCTGTCTTCCCGTCCTCGACAACAACGGCCTGGAAAGCGCGGTTTCGCCGCACTTCGGCCAGGCGCCCGCGCACCTCATCGTGACCGACACGGGCGAGGTCATCCACTACGCGGAGAAATCCGGCTGCGACCACGGCTCCTGCACCCCGGTGGACGTGCTGGCGCGCTTCGACGTGCAGGCGGTGGTCTGCATGGGTCTGGGGCGCGGGGCGTTCTTCCGCCTGCGCGACCTCGGAGTCGAGGTTTTCCAGACCGAGGCCGCGACCGTGGCCGAGGCGCTCGATGCCTACCGGGCCCGCGAGCTTGCCCTCATGGGCGAAGACGGCCTGTGCCATGGCCACCACGATGGCGATTGCGATCACTAGGCCGCAGACATTTTACCCACCCACTCCCCGCGCATTCCCCTGATCTCTCCCATGCCCGACATCCGCATCACGCTGCTGACGGAAAACACTGCCAAGGGCCGGGGCATCCTTGGCGAACACGGGCTGGCCTACTGGATCGAGACCCCGGACGGTCCCGTGCTCTTCGATACCGGGCAGGGCCAGACGCTCTTCGCCAACGCCGAACGCTGCGGGCTCGACCTCTCGCGCACCACGGCGGTCGTGCTCAGCCACGGGCACTACGACCACGTGGGCGGGTTGGAGGCGCTGCTCAAGGTCGCCCCGGCGGCCCGGGTCCACCTGCATCCCGACGCGCTCCGGCCCAAGTACTCGGGCACGGCAAACGGTCGTACCCAGCCGGTCAATCTCCCCTACCTCACTGAGGGCCAGCTCCAGCGCGAAGCCGCCGGCTGCGTTTATAACCGCGCCCCCTCCCGGGTAAACGCTACCCTGCACCTCACCGGCGAAGTCCCCCGGACCCACGCCTACGAGGACACCGGCGGCGCGTTTTATCTGGACCCGGAGGGGCGCAAGCCGGACCCGATCTACGACGACCAGTCGCTGTACTTCCAGACGCCGCAGGGGCCGGTGCTGATCCTCGGTTGCGCCCACGCCGGGGTGGTCAATACCATGCGCCATGTGGCCAAGCTGTGCGGGACGAACCACCTGCACGCCGTCATCGGGGGCATGCACCTGCTGCACGCCGCTGATTTCCGGCTGGAAAAGACCTATGAGGTTTTCCGCGAAATGGGCGTCCAGCTGATCGCCCCGTGCCACTGCACCGGCCTGCGGGCCGTGGCGGGCTTCTGGAGTGCCTTCCCGGGGCACTGTGTCGAGGTCCACGCGGGCAAAACCTTTACCTTCATGGTGCCGTGAAAACGACCATCGACTGTTTCAGTTGCTTCATCCGCCAAGGACTTCAGGCGGCCCGGCTGGCGGGGGCCAGCGAGCGACAGCAGGACTTGGTCGTGCGGGCCATCATGGGACACCTGCTGGCGGGCGATCCGGACGAGTCGCCAGTCGAGCTGGCCCGCGCCGTTCAGCGCATCGTGCGCGAGATCACCGGGCGCAGCGACCCTTACGACGAGATCAAGGCCCGCAGCAACGCCCAGGCCGCGACCTGGCTGAAAACCCTCGAAAAACGCCCCGCCTCCCCCGCCGACCCGCTGGAGCACGCCGTACGGCTGGCCGTGGCGGGCAACATCATCGACTACGGCCCGCAGGCCGCCTTTGACCTGGAGGCGACGCTTGAGCGCTGCCTGAGCCAGCGTTTCGCCATCGACCGGCTGCCGATGCTGCGCGAGCGGCTCAAACACGCCCGCACCCTCGCCTATCTGGCCGACAACGCCGGGGAGATCGTCTTTGACCGGCTGCTGCTGACGCAGTTACTGAAGGAGTTCCCGCTGGAAAAGGTGCTCTTTGTCGTGCGCGAGGAGGTTTTTCTCAACGATGCGCTGACCGCCGATGCCGAAATCGTCGGTATCCGGGCGCTCGACCGGGTCGAACTCGTCCAGATGGGCCCCGGCAAACCTGCTTCGGACGCGCCCAGCCGTGCGGTCTGGGAGCGCCTGACCCACTGCGACGTGCGCCTGGCCAAGGGGCAGGCCAACGCCGAGTGCTTCGACACCGAACCGGACTTTTTTCTGCTGTTCATGGTCAAATGCGAGATGGTTGCACAGGCCCTAACGTCGAAAAACAGGGGCCAAATCCGCCTCGGCGACCTCGTGCTTGCGCACACGGGAGTTGACACGGACTGAACTTTGGCATCACTCCTGCATGGAATGGACTCCGTTTGCCCACCCGGCTGACGGACTTTTTATGAACCAATCGCAAGGGTGCCTGACTCAATGAGGCGTCCGTCAACAGCCATGAGGTTACGCCTGATCATCCTGTTTGCCCTTTGCGGGCTCTCATCCCTTGCCGCCTTCGAACGCCGCGAGATCAACCTGGACTACGTCACAGGGATCGCCCGCGACCTCGCCGCTCAGCCCTATGCCAGCCCAAAGGCCGAACTCCCGCCCGAGCTGGCCGCGCTGGACTTCGACGGATACCGTCGCATCCGCTTCAACAAGGACAAGGCGCTGTGGAAAACGCCCGGGCTGCCCTTCCAGGTCGATTTCTTCCACAACGGGTACATCTACCCCGAGACGGTCGAGATCTATGAGTACAGCGACACGCACTCGCAGCGCATCCCGTACGTAAAGGACTTTTTCAATTTCGACCTGATCGGCGTCAATCCCGACGACTGGGACCTCCAGGGTTACGCCGGGCTGCGTATCCGTGCTCCGCTGAACAAACCCGACGTCTTTGACGACGTGCTGGTCTTTCAGGGAGCCTCGTACTTTCGCGCCCTGGCCCGCGACCAGTACTACGGGCTCTCCGCGCGCGGTCTGGCCGTGGGCACCGGCGGTGCGAACGAGGAGTTCCCACGCTTCAGCCGTTTCTGGCTAAGAAAGCCCGCTCCGGACGCCCGTTCACTGGAAATGCTCGCCCTGTTGGAGGGCCCGAGCGTGACCGGCGCGTACAGGTTCGTGCTGACCCCCGGCGAGATCACGCAGATTGACACCACGGCCCGCATTTTCCGCCGTCAGGATGCCCGCGGGGACATTTACTTCGCGCCGCTGACGAGTATGTTCTGGTACGGCGAGGCCCGCGACAAGCTCTCCGGCGACTGGCGCCCCGAGGTCCACGACTCCGACGGGCTCCTTATCCATGCGGGTAACAACTGGAGCTGGCGTCCCCTCTCCAACTACCCCGGCAACCACCTGACCGCCATCCCCGTGGACAAGCTTCACGGCTTCGGCCTGCTCCAGCGGGACCGGCTGTTCGCCAATTATCAGGACCTGGGCGAACGCTACGACCTGCGCCCCTCCGTCTGGGTCCAGACCCACGGCACCTGGCCCGCGGGCGACGTCATGCTCTTCGAGTTTCACCAGGACCAGGAGACGGTGGACAACATCGTCGCCTTTTTCCGCCCCACCACCGAGCCCCAGCCCGGCCAGCCCTACGAGCTGGGCTACACGCTCAACTTCCAGTTCGACGAGCCCGGTAACGACCACGAGCGGGTGGAGGCGTCCCGCATCGGCCGTTCGCTGCACTTTGACGGCGCCACGACATTCATCGTGGACTTTTCCGCCCCGGACAAGTTCAAGCCGGTTGAAATCCGCGACCTCAAGGCCCGGCTCTCCGCCGAGGGCGCGGAGATCGTTCAGGAGCCACAAATTATCTATAACCCTGTCACTTCCGGCCTGCGCGTACACTTTGATCTGCGCGCCCTGCCGGACACGCCGCTGGCCGACCTCAAGCTGCAACTGATGCGCGGGGACAAGCCGATCAGCGAGATGTGGATCTACCAATGGCGACCCTGAGCAACGCGCACCCCGACCTGGCGGCCTGGGACCGAGCCTACCGCAAGGTGGCTCTCCTCCTGCGCGCTTACCAGGTGGAGAATGCCTACGTACGCCACGAACTGGCGCGCGAGATCGTGCAGGAGACCCTGCACGCGCTGCCCGAGGGGCACGAGCCCGAGGCCCTCGCAGTGGAAAACCTGCGCCGCCGCCTCTCCGCCTGGTTGCGGCGGCTCAACGACGCCACGGACGACAAGGGCCGCAACGGCTACACCGAGGCCCGCATGTTAACCATCGTGCAGGCCTCACGGATCGTTCAGCGCTGGCCCCAGCACTTTCTCGGCACGGGCGAATTCGAGCCCGAGCTGCTCCAGGCCGTGCGCGAGGCGCGTATCGTCGGGGTGCCCAACCTGCACCGCGCCTCCATCGGCGTGCCCCAGATCCAGTTCGAAACCGTGAGCGACGTGGCCGAGGGCACGCGCCGCCTGTTCAGCAACTCGATCCTGCGCATCTGCACCTTTGTCGCCATTGTGGGCGCGGGAATCGCCACCGTCATTTACCTCGCCCGATGAGCGCCGAACCGCAGTCCACCTCCACCACCCCGGCCGGGGGCTTCGCCCGTCCGCTGTTCTTCGGGCTGCACGCGGTCCTGACGGTCTGCGCCGGGGCCATCTACTGGGACCTGCTCAACCGTGCGGGCTTCACCGCCACGAGTTTCCTGCTGCTGGTGCTCTTCGTCATTCTTTTCGCGCACATCACCTTTGGCTTTCTCCAGCCGCTTTTCGGGCTGGTCATCGCCCTGCGCGGGAACGACCCGCGCAGCATCACCCGCACCGTCGATCTCGACCAGGACCCCGCCACGATCAAGCTCACCAGCCGAACCGCGCTGATCTTTCCCATCTATAACGAAGACCCCGACCGGTTCTTCGCGGGGGTGGAGACCGTTTACCGCCGCCTCAAGGCCCTCGGTCAGATCGAGCACTATGACGTCTTTGTCCTGAGCGACTCCACCGACGCGGACAACTGGATCGCCGAGGAGATCGCCTGGAACGAAACCGCCGTCCGCCTCGGTGCGCACGGCAAGCTCTTCTACCGCCGCCGCCGCAACAACATCAACCAGAAGTCCGGCAACGTGTCCGACTTCTGCCGCCGCTGGGCGGGCTCCTACGACTACATGCTGTGCTTCGACGCGGACAGCCTGATGAGCGGCGAGTGCATCGTGCGCATGACCGAGATGATCGAGCGCAACCCGCAGGTGGGCATCCTCCAGACCATGCCCGGCCTGCTCAACGGTCGCACGCTTCTGGCGCGGCTCCAGCAGTTCACCAACCGCGTGCACGGGCACCTCTCCGGGGCCGGACTCAACGCCTGGCAGCAGGACTACGGCAACTACTGGGGCCACAACGCCATCATCCGCTTAAAGCCGTTCCTGAAGTACTGCACGCTGCCTGAGTTGCCGGGGGTGGAGCCCCTGGGCGGGCGCGTGCTCAGCCACGACTTCGTCGAGGCGATGCTCATGCACAAGGCAGGCTACGAGGTCTGGCTGGCCTACGACCTGTGCGGCAGCTACGAGGAGATGCCCCCCACCCTCATCGACATGGCCAAGCGCGACCGGCGCTGGTGCCAGGGCAACCTCCAGCACGCCTGGCTGGTGCTCTTCGGCAAGATTCCTTACCTGAGCCGCATTCACATGGTCAACGGCATCATGGGCTACATCTCCTCGCCCCTGTGGCTGCTCTTTCTCGGGCTGGTCACGCTGGCCACCTACCGCTGGGTTGGCAGCGACCTCACCCTTGTCGTCCGCGACAGCGCCTTTTCGTTTATGCCCGAGACGCTCGCCGAGCAGGGGCTGCTCCTGCTCGGACTGACCGCGTTCATGATCTTCGGCCCCAAGCTGATGACCCTCGCCTGGCTGGCGTTCCGCCCGGGCGTGGCAAGGAGCTTCGGCGGATGGCCACGGGCGGCGGCCTCCGTGCTGTGCGAAATCTTCTTTTTTACCCTCATCGCCCCGTCGATGATGCTCTTTCACAGCGGCTTCGTCCTCACCATCCTGCTGGGGCAGAAAGTCAAGTGGTCCACCCAGGTGCGTGACTCCGGAGACGGCACCCCATGGCGGGCCGCGCTGGCCGCACAGGGCGGGCACCTCGTGGTCGGCCTGCTGTGGGGGGCACTGGCCTGGACGGTCAGCCCGACGCTTTTCTGGTGGATGAGCCCGGTCCTGCTGGGCTGGCTGTTGGCCGTGCCACTTTCTGTCTATACCAGCCGCGAAAGCGCCGGGCAGTGGTTCCGCCGCCGTGGACTGTTGCTCACCCCCGAAGAGACCGAACCCTCGCCCGAGGTGTGCGAGTTGCGTTCCCTGACCGCCGAGGGGCCGCAGATGCCCGCGCACATGGAACGCTTTGAAGACATCGGCCTGCTCGGTGTCGTGCTCGACCCGTATATCAACGCCCTGCACGGCCTGCTCATGCGCGAGAAGTCCCAACCGGACCCGAACGTGCGCGAGACCCTGCGCAAGCTGGAGCACAAGCTCCTGCAAGAAGGCGCCGAGGCGCTCAACAACGCCGAAAAGATGCGCCTGCTGCTCGACTACGAATCCATCGTACGCCTGCACAAGCAGGTCTGGTCCCAGCCGGACCACCGGCTCAGCCCCTGGTGGCAACAGGCCAGCCGCAGCTACACCTACCGGATGCTCTTCCACCAGCGCGGGGAGTAGGCCTCGGTCCGATATCGCCGCATTATCTGAACAGGCCCCTTGGGCGGCGTCTTTTATGGAGCCCGACAGGGCACATAATACCCCGGCCTCAGCTGCGATTACCCCCGGAATAGTATTGAGACAAGGGGCCTATCCGTGGTTATATCACGCCGGTTGCCTCGCCCACAGACCACCCTCCTTACCGCCCGGCTGACATGACCAGAATCGTTGCCACTCTTCTCGCCCTTGCCCTTACCGCCGGCAGTCTTTCCGCCCAGCACCCCACCGGGAGCCCAGACGAGACAATGTTCAGGCTCCCTTCGATTGTCGGGATGCGGCTGAAGTTCATGGAGCGCCAGAGCGAAGAGGTGCAGGCGCGCTACGCCGATGTCATTAGCTACCTCAAGGCACTCGAAGGCAATCCCGACCTGGCCCGGGATTCGGAGGCGGTCGCGCGGGACTTTGGCCCGCAGGCGGCGATTCTCAACCGGGCGCTGGCCTCGGCCTGTTTTGATCAGCCCTACCTCGGCAACGATGCCGATGAGTGGGTACGCCTGTGCCCGCCGGCCTTCTGGTCGTTCATGCCAATGGGTGCGCGAAACCGCGAGGCCGAAAGAACGATATACAACGACTACTGGCTGGCCTTCGCCAATGCCGACCGGCACTCGGAAGTCGACTGGGAGTATTTTGTGAACTCGGTCCAGCGGTACGGATACTGGTTCAGGGACCCGGTCGCGTCACTGAGCTGGTGCCATATCCTCCTGCGCGCCGAAGGCGAGACCAAGCAGAAACTTTGGGACAAGCTGAAGGATGCATACTGCGCCGATCCCACGTATTTCCGCTACGCGGCCCTGCCGCTGATCCAGCAGCAGTGGAGGCTGTCCTCGATGCTCAGCCGCCGCCGGGCGGAGGTTTCAAACCAGTTCCGGGAGCAAACTGAAAGCGGGCTGAAGCTCAGCCTGCTGGACACCACCGAGGCCAATCAGATATTCAGCACGCTCTTCAAGGAGTATCAGACCCGGTACCTGGGGACCTACACGCTCGATGATTATCTGGAGAGCATCTACAAGGAGCCCAGGCAGTCCAAATAGAGCCCTCCTGTCGTTCAACCGTCTTCATGATGAACCCTACCCCTGCCCATCCGCGCTTCTCCCGCCGTCTGCTGCCCGTGCTCCTGCTCGCCCTGACGCATCTCCTGGGCGCGGGGCTTCACGCCGCGTCGGCTCCGCCGGAGGAGATCATTGCCCAGCTCGCCGCCAAACGGCTGGAAGCGTTCCAGTGGTACAGCGCCGCCCAGCAGAGCGAATACCACGGCCTGATCCGCTATCTGTCCCTCATCGCCAGCGATCCGGCCCAAGTTCAGCAATTGAGTGACATCGGTAAAGAATACGGCGACTATGCCGAAGCGCTCAACCGGAGCCTGCTCTCGGCCTTTTACGACCAGCGCTACCTCGGCAACAATGCCGACACCTGGGTCTATGCCTGCCCGCCTGTTTTCTGGGACTTGGACGATGTGATGACCAAGTCTCCCCAGGCCGCCGCCATCATGTTCTCGGATTACCTCCTCGCCTTCGCCAATGCCAGCCCCGAGCGCCGAAACGAAACCACTTGGGGCAATTACAAACGCATGCTGCATCTGGCCAATTTTATCTTTTGGAGGAATTCCTATCAGCAGGACGAAAACGAACCGCCCTCGCCCAAGCTCAGCGAACTCGATGTCCTCAATGTCTGCCGCATCGTGCCGGAAACCGGAGAGGAAGAGATGGAGCGTGTCTCCCGGTTCCTCAGCGGTGCCTGGAGCAGCTCGCCTCATCTCTACCAGCTCGCCGCTCTCCCCCTGGCGGGTAGTTCCCTGCTGGAGATCAATACCAACCCCGCCGTGAGTGCGGCCCGGCAACGGTTCAGCCAGCTTACGGACGAAGGAATGAGGATTGAGCGCCTGGATTCGCGCGCGGTAAAGGCCATCTTTCCGGGCATCATCACCCCCGACCACCTCCGTCGGCTGTACGTCTATCGTCCCGATGAAAAGAGGGACTACCGCAGCGAGCTCCTGGCGGCCATCTACTCGGGCTCCTGAAAAGCCTCCCCCCACAAAAAAGCAGGAAAAAGGCTCATAGCTCCCAGAAGCGGAGTAATATTTTGCGTGCGCACCAACGGACGGCTTGACCCGCACGCGGAAACAGGCGTAATGACAAGTGCTTTTCAAGGGGTGTAAAAGCATGAGATTTCTGACCTTTCGTCCTCGGTTGGTCGAGTGTATGCGCGGCTATGACCGCGGGCAATTCCGGGCGGACCTGATCGCGGGTATCACCGTGGGTATCGTCGCCCTGCCGCTGGCCATGGCTTTCGCCATCGCCTCGGGCGTGACGCCGCAGGCGGGCATTTTCACCGCGGTGATCGCGGGCTTCATTATCTCGGCCTTCGGCGGGTCGCGGGTGCAGATCGGGGGGCCGACCGGGGCGTTCATCGTCATCGTGTACGGCATCCTGACCGAGTACGGCGCGGCCAACCTCGCCATCTGCACTGTGATGGCGGGCGTGATCCTGCTGATCATGGGCTTCGCCGGACTGGGCCAGGCCATCAAGTACATCCCGTACCCCGTGACGGTGGGCTTCACATCGGGGATCGCGGTGCTCATCCTCAGCACGCAGATCAAGGACTTTTTCGGGCTTCAACTGGAGCACGTGCCCTCGGGCTTTCTCGATAAGTGCGCGGCCCTTGCCAGCGCCGCCGGGACCACCCACCTGCCCACCGCGCTCCTGGCCGCCGCCGCGCTCGCGCTGATCATTCTGTGGCCGAAAAAGTGGATGCGCGTCATCCCCGGAACAGTCGTTGCGCTCGTCCTCGGAACGGTGGCCGTGGCCGTGTTCAAGCTGCCGGTGGAAACAATCGGGACGCGCTTCGGGGGCATCCCCGAGGGGCTGCCGCCACTGAGCTTTCCGGAATTTTCCTTCGCCAGCCTGCCCTCACTCATCCAGCCGGCCACGACCATTGCCCTGCTCGCCGCCATCGAGTCGCTGCTGTCGGCGGTGGTAGCCGACGGCATGATCGACGACCGCCACGACTCCAATCAGGAACTCAAGGCGCAGGGCCTGGCCAACATCGTTTGCCCGCTTTTCGGCGGAATCGCCGCCACCGGGGCCATCGCCCGCACGGCCACGAACGTCAAGAGCGGGGGCCGCACCCCCATCGCCGGGATCACCCACGCGGTCACGCTGCTGATCATCCTGCTGGTGGCCGCCCCACTGGCCAAGTCCGTCCCGCTGGCCGTGCTGGCGGCGGTGCTGGTCAAGGTCGCCTACAACATGGGCGAGTGGCACCACTTCAAGCGCCTGTTCAAATGGCCCCGCAGCGATGCCGCCGTGTTCCTGACGACCTTCGCGCTCACCGTGCTCTTTGACCTCACCCTCGCCGTCGAGGTCGGGATGGTGCTCGCGGCCATGCTCTTCATCAAGCGCGTGGCCGACACCTCGCAGATCACCCCCGTCAGCGCCGACAACGACACCGAAGGCCCCCACCACAGCCTTCAGGGCCGGGACATCCCTGCCGACGTGCAGGTCTTCCGCATCCTCGGGCCGTTCTTCTTCGGGGTGGCCGACCGGCTGGAGACCGCCCTCAAGCGTGCCCAGCGCGAGCCCAAGGTCGTCATCCTGCGCATGCGCAAAGTCACCGCCATGGACGCCACCGGCCTCAACGCGCTGGAAAACCTTTACGAAAAGCTGGCCCAGAAGCACCGCCGTCTCGTCATCAGCGCCCTCCAGCCCCAGCCCTACAAGGCCCTGAAAAAAGCCGGATTCCTCGACCGACTGGGCCAGGAAAATGTCTGCCCCGACATCGACCACGCCCTCCAACGCGCCCAGGCCCTGCTGGAGGAAGGCCACCGGGAAAAATAGCGCTGCTTAAGTCATATTTCTGGCCACAGAGAGCACAGAGCACACTGAGACTCGCCCGTTACGCCTGTGTGTCTCCGTGTGAGTTTCCTATAAAATGGAACCGGATTTGTGCACGGCCCTATCCCCTCGCCTCGAAGGTGCCGTCGGCGCGTTTGACGACGCACTTTTTGAGTTCGAGCATCATGAGGGTGACGGAGACGACGGGGACGGACAGGTCGAGGCTTTCCCCGATCTCGTCGGCGGCGCACAGGCCGCGTTCGCGTAAAAAGCCGAGCAGGCGAGCCTCGTCGGAGCTGAGGTCCACGGCGGGCGCGGCAGAGCCCGAGGAGCCGCCACGCGGGGACGGACCGCCTGCGCCGCTGTCGTCACCCAGACCGGGGATGGGGAGCTGCTCGCCGGCGAACTGGAGCTCTTCGAGCAAGTCCTCGACGCAGGTCAGCAGGGTGGCCCCGTCGCGGATCAACTGGTGGCAACCGCGGCTGGAGGGCTGGTCGATGCGGCCCGGCACGGCGAAGACCTGGCGGTTCTGCTCGGCGGCGAAGCGGGCCGTGATCATGCTGCCGCCGCTCGCGTCGCTCTCGACCACGATGACGGCGAGGCTCATGCCCGAGAGCAGGCGGTTGCGCATGGGGAAGGTGGTCTTGGTCGCGCGGGTGCCGAGGCGGAACTCGGAAAAGATCGCCCCGGACTTTTCCAGGCGGCGGTACAGCTCGATATTTTCGGGCGGGTAAATGATATCCAGCCCACAGCCGAGGACGGCCACGGTCGGACCGCCCGCCTCCAGCGCCCCCTCGTGGGCGGCTGTGTCGATCCCCCGGGCCAGGCCGCTGGCCACGCAGATGCCCAGCCGTGCAAGGTCCCCCGCGAGGCGGCGGGCCACGCCCTGCCCGTAGAGTGTGGTGTGGCGGCTGCCGACAATGGCCACGGTCTTGCGGCCCACCTGGAGCGGGCCTTTCTTATACAAGCCGATGGGCGGGTCGTAAATTTCCTTCAGCAGTGGCGGGTACTCCGCGCTGCCGGGGTGAATGAAGCGGACCCCGCCTTTGGCCAGCTTTTCCTCCTCTTTGCCCAGGTCGAAGTGTTCGCGCCAGTTGGCCAAGAGGCCCGCTATCTCCGGCCCCACACCGGGGACGCTCTGGAGCGCCTTCATCCCCGCCCCGAGCACGGCGCGGGGGTCGTCCCCGAAGCGCTCAAAAAGCCGCCGCAGCGTGACCGGGCCGACGCCGGAAAGGCCGTTGAGCACGAGGGTGGCCTGCGCCTGGGTCAGTTCGGTTTCCATCGGATCGTATATGTGCGAAAATAAAAAGTTATTCAACGTGGGGAGTGTTGCGATAGCATGTCTGTGCCTAGGCTTACCAATGATCTTTTTTAGAGTAATCTGATGGCGGATAAAAAAAACATAAATCTATTCGGTTTGATAAAAGCGCCCTACCGTGGAAGTAAATTTCAGATAGCCATTCACTATCTTTATCGCTGTACCCTCGTTCAATGAGGATGTCCCTCAAAGCAAATTTGCTTAGTTTAGTTTGTCCCTCGTGGGCAGCTTGAATGAAGTGATAAAAGCACTGCATATCCAACTGATGAAATGTTTTTCGATTAGTGAACTGGGTCAGGAAGTAATCCGTCCTCTTCGCTATTTTATGTAACACGCCTCCCCCTTCATTCTGCGAACTTACAGTTCGGTTTCCATCGGTTTAAAGTTCGCGCAGGGCCGGGCCCATGTGGTCGAGCAAGTCGGTGGTGTAGACGGCGACCTGCCCTTTTGTCCGGGCGAGGTGGTCTGCCGCCGCCCCGTGCCAGAGCACAGCCCGGCAGGCCGACGCGAAGGCGTCTTTCGCGTTTTGCGCCAGCAGGCCGCCGGTGACCCCGGCCAGCAGGTCGCCGCTGCCGCCACGGGCCAGCACGGGGCCGCCACGCAGGCTGAGCGCGACTTGGGAGCCGTCGCAGACGCGGGTGTGCGGGCCCTTCAGGACGGTGACGACGCGGTGCTTGTTGGAAAAATCGATGAGCGCCTCCCGCGCATACTCCGCGCTCGAACGCCCGCTCAGGCGCATGAACTCGCCCATGTGGGGCGTCAACACGACGGGCCCGGCTTTGGCAGGGCGGGCGGCGGCGGTCTGGGCGATCTCCGGCTGGAGCGCGTCGGCGTCGAGGACCAGCGGAAGCTCCGTGCGGGCGACGAGGTCTTTGACCAGTTGCAGGGTCTCGGGTTCGCGGCCGAGGCCGGAACCGCACAGGATAGCGTCGGCGCGGGGGAGCTTTTCCTGTAAAAGGTGCCAGCCCTCCAGGGCGAGTCCGCCCGTGGGCGTTTCCGGCCAGGGGACCCACATGGCCTCAGGCACAGCGGCGGCGTACTGCGCGGCGAGCGACTCGGGCGCAAAGGCAGTGAGCAGCCCCACGCCGGAGCTGAGCGCGGCCTTGACGCTCATCAGGAGCGCCCCCGGATAGGAGCGCGAGCCGCTGAGCACGAAGAGGTGGCCGAAGGTGCGCTTGTCGCAGCGCGGGGGGCGCAGTCCACCGAGGGCGGCCAGCGCGGCGTCGGGCAGAATGCTTTCGCCGAAGGCGCACGGTCCCTCGTAGGGGAGCTGGAAAAAGCCGATGTCGAGGTAGCGCAGGCGGCCCTCCTTGGCCGCACAGGCGGGGTCGAAGAGCGGGCTCTTGGCGATGCCGGTGGCGTAGGTGAAGTCGGCCTGAAAGGCGTCCGCGTCGCCGAGGCCGCTGGGCAGGTCCACCGCCGCCCGGAAGCGGATGCCCCGGTGCGCGTTGACCTCACGGATGAGCGCGGCCAGGTCGTCCTTGAGCGGCGGGTGAAACTGCATCCCGAGCAGGCCGTCGAGCACGATGTCGTAGGACTCCTGACGGTAGGTCAGCTCATTGCACATACTGGCGCGGGAGCTTTTTAAAAGGTCTTCGAGGGCACGCAGGGTGAGGCCGCGCAGCTCCTTTTTCTCCGCGCGCAAAAGCACCTGGACATCACCCCCTCCGTGGCGGCGCAGGATCTCGTCGGCAGCCAGGAGGGCGTCCCCACCGTTGTGGCCCTTGCCCGCGAGCACGAGCACACGCAGGCGTGAGGGTACCTCGGCCAATTCGCCGAAGTCCTGCAAGACGGCCCTCCCCACGCCGCGTCCGGCGTTGTTCATGGCCGTCCATTGCAGCTCGCGGCTGGGCAGGAGCGAACGCTCCAGTTCCAGGGATTCGTCGGTGGAGAGGATGGGATGGGCGATCGGCATGGCGGTGAGGGGTGGAAAATCCTAAAGTATGATTAACCACAAAGACACCAAGGCACAAAGAAGGTCAAGTATCCTCCGCTGGAAGCCACCCCACGGGTAATATCGGGGCAGCGGCCTGTCTGGCCGCGATGGGGCAGAGCCCCATCTACGCCACCGGGTGCAACCCGGACGCGGGGGGTCACCCGGCCCGGCGCACGATGAGGGCGACGGCGTGACCGACGGTGGCGGTGTGGGAGAGCGAGAGGAGGACGTTGGTGCCGCCGACGGAGGCCAGCAGGGCGCGGGCCTTGTCGTCGAGGACGGCCAACGGCTGCGAACGCTCCCCGTGCTCCACACTGACCGAAGTCCACGAGAACTCCGCCCCGATGCCGGTGGAGAAGGCTTTCGAGACGGCTTCCTTCGCGGCGAAGCGGGCGGCCAGGTGCGGGTACGGGTCGGGGCGCGACAGGCAATACGCCTGCTCCTCGGCGGTGAAGACGCGCTTGAGGAAGCGCTCGCCGTGGCGTTCGTGGGAGCGGCGGATGCGCTCGACATCGACGAGGTCTGTCCCCAGCCCGAGCACGATGCCGCCCTCTTCCAGTTCGATCTTCATCGCAGCTGTCCGTTCATGAGGGCCTTCATCTCCCGCACGGCCTCGGTGATCCCGGTGTAAAGGGCGCGGCACATGATGCTGTGGCCGATATTCATCTCGTGTAGGTGCGGCAGGTGGCGGACCTCGCGGATGTTGACGTAGTTGATGCCGTGCCCGGCATTGACCTTGAGCCCGCCCTCGTGGGCGCGGACGGCGGCATCGCGCAGGCGTTCCAGCTCGGTCGCGGCCTCGGCGGCGGTCTCGTAAAAGGCGTTGGCGTAGGCCCCGGTGTGCAGCTCGACGTAGGCGCAGCCGGTGGCGACGGAGGCGGCGATCTGCGCCGGGTCCGGGTCGATAAAGAGGCTGGTGGAAATCCCCGCGTCGGCCAGGCGGGCAACCGCGTCGGTGATGGCGGCCTGATTGCCGATGATGTCGAGTCCGCCCTCGGTGGTGACCTCGTTACGGCCTTCGGGTACGAGCAGCACGACCTCGGGCTTCACGTCCAGGGCGATGGCAATCATCTCTTCGGTGCAGGCCATTTCGAGGTTGATCGGGACCTGGACCATCTGGCGCAGCAGGCGCAGGTCGCTGTCCTGCATGTGGCGGCGGTCTTCGCGCAGGTGCATGGTGATGGCGTCGGCCCCGGCACGCTGGGCGTGCAGGGCGATCTCGACCGGGTCGGGCTCGACCATCTTGCCGCGGTCGAGGGCGTGGTCCCGGTAGCGGGCTTGGCGCAGCGTCGCGCTGTGGTCGATGTTGACGCCGAGAAGGATGTCGGGGGATTGCATAGGCTGTTCGAAAGGGGGAATTCAGTTCATCGGTTTTGGAGGGATTCGTAAATTCACAAATTCGCAGATTCGTAAAAGGAAAATCTCCCTCGCTGCCCGGGAGCCCCCGGGCGCTCCCGTCCCATCTATAAATCTACAAATTCACAAATCTACGAATCTACAAATCTACAAATCCCGCATCACCGAGCACTTTTCTCAAAAAAAGGGCTCGGTGATGCGGGCTGGGTCCGTGGCGGCGGAGGGCGTCGCAGTGGGCGGTCGTGCCGTAGCCCTTGTGCCCGGCGAAGCCATAGTCCGGAAAGTCCGCGTCCAGCTCGACCATGAGGCGGTCGCGGGTGACCTTGGCCACGATGGAGGCGGCCGCGATGCACAAGCTGCGGCTGTCGCCCTTGACCAGCCCGGCGTGCGCGTAGGGGAATTTTTTTAGCGGCTTGCCGTCGATGAGGATGTGCAGGCGCACGGACCCGGCGGGCTCCGGCGCAAAGAGCGGCATCTCCTCGGCCTCAATACGGGGCAGCGAATGCGGGAGCTCTTCCAACGCGCGCGCCATGGCCAGACGGGTGGCCCCGAGGATGTTCAGCCGGTCAATCTCCTCCACCGACCCGGCGGCGGCGGCGAAGGCCACCCTCCCCTGCCCGCGCCAGGACTCCAGCCGGGCGAGAATGACCTCGCGGTGGGCGGGCGTGACCTGCTTCGAGTCGGTAATGTCGGCGCAAAGGCCGCGCACCTCGTCGTCTTCAAAAAAACCCTCCAACGGACAGAACGCCGCAGCCACGACCGGCCCGGCCAGCGCCCCGCGCCCGGCCTCGTCCACCCCTGCCAGCGCCCCGTGCTCACCGAAGAGCGCGCAGTCGTGGTCCCAGAGCTGGAGGTTATTTTTCATCGCTGATGAAAAAGAACAGTTCAAAGTTTGAGGGTTTGAAAGTTTGAAAGTTCGCAAGAGGGAAAAAACCCGTCCCGCGCTCCCATAGAAAAACAACTCTCAAACCTTCGAACTCTCAAACTCTCAAACCCAAATATTGGTGGCTCGCGATGCGGCCACTAATATTTGTGCCAGGGCTTCTTTTCCGGCACGGGCAGGCCGAGCACTTCGTAGGCGGTGCGGAAGTGCAGCTTGGCGTAGTCGCCGAGGGCGTCGGCGCCGAATTTCGCCACGAGCTCCTTGCCCTGCTTTTTGACCAGGGCGCTCGCACCCTTGCTCAGCTTGAACCCGGCCTGCTCGGAGAGCTTGTCCATTTGGCGGACGAACTCGGCGCGGGCGATGACGGAGGCGGCGGCCACCACGGGGTCCGACTCGGCCTTGGTCCGCATGCGCAGCTCGAAATCCTCGACTTTGAGCTGGCGCTGCACGAGCGGCTGCTTGGTAAACTGGTCGAGCAGGCCCCAGGGCACGTGACGCTTGGCCAGGGCGCTTTCGCAAGACTTGGCGTGCATCCAGGCCAGGAGTTTGTTCAGGTTGCTGCCGAACTTGGTGTAAAGCTGGTTGTACTTGGCCATCCCCGCCCAGGTGGTCTCGACGACGACGCCCTTGGTCTGGCGGATGAGCTTCTCCAGGCGCAGGATGGCGGCGTCGGAGGTGATCTTTTTTGAGTCCTGCAGGCCAGCCTCGCGCCACTTGTCGATCATGGGCTTGTCGGCGATGACGCAGGCCGAGATGACCGGGCCGAAGAAGTCACCCTTGCCGCTTTCGTCGATCCCCGCGTGGGTCTCGAACCAGTCGGGGTTGAGCACTTCGTCGTAGCCGAGCTTCGGGTCGTGGGTGATCTCACCCTCCAGCACGTAGGTGACCCAGTCCTCGGTCTTCTTGCCCTGCACGACGAGCTTGCCGCTGGCGTAGCCGACGATGTTGACGGCGTCGCCCTTGAAGGCGAAGCGGGCGTAATCGACCTCGTAAAAGCTCCACAGGCGCTTGTCGCACCAGGCCTTCACCTGGTCCATCTGCTCATCGGTCAGCTTGATCGTGTAGAGGGTCTTTTTCTTCGGGTCGGTATCGTCGGTCTTGGGCATGGTTTTATCGAAAGCCCCCAGCACACCCGTTGTCGGCAGGCTTGTAAATGACTTTTCCGGGCAAATGCGCCTCCTGACGCAACCGCAAAAAAGCGACGGGATGGATTGACCCGCGCCCAGACTGAGCCGACCTTGGGGCACCGTGAGCGCCCCCGACGTTATCCGCAGCCGCCGGGCTTTCCAGATCGCCCTTGAGCGTTGGTATGAAAAAAACCACCGCAAGCTGCCGTGGCGCACCCAGCCGAGCCTGTACCGGACCGTCGTCTCGGAGTTCATGCTCCAGCAGACCCAGGTCAACACCGCGCTGCCGTACTTCGAGGCGTGGATGCAGCAGTTTCCGGACTTCGAGACGCTGGCCGCCGCCGACGAAGACACTGTGGTCAAGGCCTGGGAGGGCCTGGGCTACTACCGGCGCGCGCGCAATCTGCTCGCCCTCGCCCGGGCCTATGTCGAGGCGGACCCCAAGCCCGAGACCGCCGCCGAGTGGCTGGAACTGCCCGGCGTCGGCCCCTACACGGCGGCGGCCATTGCCAGCATCAGCCACCACGAGGAGATCGCCGTGGTGGACGGCAATGTCGTGCGTATCCTCACCCGGCTGCTGGACGACCGCACCGCCTACAAGGATGCCTCGCAGGCCGCCCGGCAGCTCACGAGCGTGGCCAACCAGCTCATCGGGGGCGCGGCCAGCCCCGGCGACCATAACCAGGCCATGATGGAGCTGGGGGCGACCGTCTGCACCCGCGGCAACCCGCTGTGCCCGCTGTGCCCGGTCCAGGCGCACTGCCGCAGTCGCTACAGCGGCGAGGCCGACCTGCTCCCCATCTTTGCCAAGCGCACCACCACCTACCGCGAAATCAACCGCTGCTGGCTCGAACACGAGGGCAGGCTGCTCCTGCAAAAGGCCCCCTCGGACTCACCCCGCCTGGCGGGGCTCTACGAGCTGCCCGAGGGGCGGCTGCTGCACGTCAATTACGAGAAGCAACCTCTCATTTTAAGCAAAAAGCGCGGCATCGCCAACGAGCTCATCGAGGAGCGCATATACGCCCTGCCCGGCGACACGACCGTGCCTGGCTCGCCCGACCTGCACTGGATCGAACTCGACCAGCTGGACGCCATCACCCTCTCCGGCCCCCACCGCCGCTGGGTCGAGGAAATCCTCGGTGCCCGCGCGAACACCCCTCAGCTTTTCCCTCGCCTGACGCCGGGGATGTGAGGCAGGGCGCAAACGGTCACAAACGGATCATCGACCGGCGAATTCCGCGTCAAGGCAGCGTCATCGGGCTTGATTTTTAAGGCCTTCTCCCTACGCTGCCGACATGATCCTCACCCGCCTGCTGCGCGCCTATCTGGAAAAACGCGGGTACCGGATTTACAATCCGCAGAACCTCCCCGCCGGAATCGATCTGGCCCGCGACCTGCGCCGCGCCGCACCCGGAATCCCCGTGCGCACGGTCTTCGACATCGGCGCGAACGAGGGACAGACCCTGGCCAGCTTCAGCCGGGAGTTTCCCGAGGCCACCGTGTACGCCTTCGAGCCCGTGGGGACGACCTTTGAGATTTTGAAAAAGAACGCCGCCGGGCTGCCCCGTGTGGTGCTGGAAAACCTCGCCCTGGCCGACTCCCCCGGCACCCGCGAGATCGTCCTGAGCGACAACAGCCACATCAACAGCCTGCGCCGCGCCGCCGACGCCTCCACCGAGGCCGCCCGCCGCGCCACTATCCAGGTGGACACCGTCGATGCCTACTGCGCCACCCACGCCATCGACCGCATCGACCTGCTCAAGATCGATACCGAGGGCTACGAGATCCAGGTCTGCCAGGGGGCCGAACGCATGCTGCGCGAAGGCCGTGTCGGGTTCGTCCTGGCCGAGGTGGACTTCCGGGGCGACAAAACCGGCCACACCGACTTCTGCGCTCTCAACCGCCACCTCGCCCCCCTCGGCTACACCACCCACGCCTTTTACGACGTCAGCCACTGGGCCAAAAATCCCGCCCCCATCAACTACTGCAACGCCCTCTTCGCCCGTCTCGGTGGATGAGGGAGGACGGAGAGAAGGGAGGAATACGGGGCTCCGCGCCCCGCACCCGCGGCAGGCACAGCCTGCACTTTCGATGCTGCGCATCGTGTTTGCGATTGTTGAAAGCAGTGTCGCTGCTTTCAACAATCGCAAAGCGAAGGCATCAAAACTGAGTCGCCACCTTTGGGGAGGATACGGACATTGCCGGGGTAGCCGCCTGTCTGGCGGCGTAGGGGCGGAGCCCCTCAATGTCCTGTGCGGTCACGCACCCCGCCGCAAAAAACCCGGTCCCACAGAGGGGAACCGGGTTTCAAACTCTCAACCGGCATGGCCGGTCAAACTGAAGAAAAAAGGCTTACTGGTTCTCGTAGCGCTGACGCAGCATGTTGCTGAACGCGGAGACCTTGTTCTTGCGGCGCTTGATTTCCGAGGGCTTCTCGAAATAGCGGTTGGCACGGACGTCGCGGATGATACCTTCGCGGTCCAACTTCTTCTTGAGGCGGCGGAGAGCCTTCTCCATGGTCTCGCCTTTGCGGATTCTGACTTCTACGGGCATGTGGATAGATTAAAATTCTGTTGCGGAAAAGCGGGGATAAAGAGGCTTTTTCGCCGGAGCGTCAAGAGTTTTTCTTTGGTTTGAGCAAAAGCTCATCACCCCGGCAATCCATGCTAATAAATAATTTTATTCAATCCATTAGGACTTATAATGGCCCATTACAGGGTCTTGACCCTTGTCCGGACAAGCCACGGGCAATAACTTTTTAAACTCCGGATTCCTAGTTTAACGCTTTCGCCACTCATCCATGCTACGCACAGCCTTTTTTTACATTACGCTGATTGTCCTTTCGTCCCTGAGTCTTCCGGCCGCGACGCTGGTCTTCTACAAAGGTGATTCGCTCTACACCACGTCACCGGAGGCCCTGATACCGGGCTCCGGAGAACTGGTGGCCACCGAGATACTCGATTTCAGTCAGGACATCGGAGGGTACTCGGGCGCCGCCTGCCTGACCGTTGACGGCGATAACATCTACTGGATCGACAACAACTACGGCGTCTACACCTGCAAGCTTGATGGCTCCGGGCTGCAAGAGCTGTTCGACCTCGATAGCAACACTGGTCTCGCCTACGCGGGGCTGGTCTACGTGGGCGGTTACCTGTACTGGTCCGATGTCGACGACAACCAGATCATCCGTGCCAAGCTGGACGGCACAGACCTCGAGGTCGTCGTGGATATGCCCGACCGCAGTGACAATGAAGTCTCGATCGGTAACCTCGTTGTTTACAATAACCAGCTCTACTGGGCTTTCAGCGAGTTCGACGAGACCGCCGGCATCTATCGCTCTGACCTGGACGGCGGCAATGTCACCATGGTCTATGACGCCCCCGGTTCCTTCGTCATGAGCCTTGCGCAAGCCGATGGCCGCTTCTACTGGGCGGAGAGTTTCACAGACGTGTACACCGCCACCGACGATTTCAGCGCACCGGAGCAGTTGTTCTCGGCTACCAGCGCCTTTCCCGCCGGTGGCTGGTATTCGGTTTATACGATGTACGCGGTCGGGAACCGGCTTTACCTGGGGGCCAACGACGACCTGGGTTACGCTGATATTACCGTCGAGACCGTCACCGGCGATTTGCTCATCAGCACGCAACAGTTCGCCATGGATGGCAATTCCTACGACCTGGATTGGATCGCCTACACGGATTCGAACCCGTCCGCGCCCCTCCCGGTTCTGTCCATGGACGGCGGACTGATGGAGTTTTCCGGCGTCCTCCAGTTCACCGACTCGCTGGCGGAACCCTTCGCCGACATGGACCCGCAGCCGTCATCTCCCTTCGAGATCACCGCCCCGGAGGAAGGGACTGTCTTTTACCGCGTGCGCAACTAGCGGGCGGGAGGCTCTGAGTTCCCGGCATCAATGAGGGCCGTTATGCCCCTCAAAAACCCCCGGCGAATAACCCGGGGAACAACTTCTGTTGACCGGGACTTGAAAAGCGACGGGGGGCGGCGGTAGATTGGCGGTTTTCCCGAGAAGAGCCAGCCGCATGCCCAAAGACACCGAATTCGTCCACCTGCACGTCCACACCGACTATAGCCTGCTCGACGGGTGCAGCCGCGTGGACCGACTTTGCAAGCGGGCCGAGGAGTTGGGGATGAAGGCCCTTTCCGTCACGGACCACGGGGTGCTCTTCGGGCTGGCGAGCTTTTTCAAGCAGGCCAAAAAGTACGGCATCAAACCCCTGCTCGGGTGTGAAATCTACCTCGTATACGACGACCACCTCGGCGCGACCAACGAGGAGCGCGCCAAGCAGAAGAGCTACCACATGGGCCTGCTGGCCCGGAACTTCCAGGGCTACCAGAACCTGACCCGCCTCGTCTCCAAGGGCCACACGGAGGGCTTTTACCGCAACCCGCGCGTGTCGCTGACCGACCTGGAGGCGCACAAGGACGGGCTGATCGGGTTCAGTGGGTGCCTGGCGGCGGTCATCCCGCAGTTCCTCATGAAGGGCGAGTACGAGCAGGCCCGGCAGGCCTGCGGGAAGTTCGTGGAAATGTTCGGCCGGGAGTTTTTCATCATCGAGCTGATGGACCACGGGCTCAAGGAGCAGCAGGCGATCATCCCTGACCTGCTCAAGCTGGCCACGGAGTTCGACCTCAAGGTCGTGTGCACGAACGACGTGCACTACGTCAACGCCGCCGACCACCAGCCGCACGACTCGCTCCTGTGCATCCAGACCGGCTCGCGCCTCTCCGAGGAGGACCGCCTGCGCTACGGCTCGCAGCAGTTTTACCTAAAGAGCCGCGAGGAGATGGAAAAGGTCTTCCGCGAGCGGCCGGACTCGCTCATCAACACCTCGGCGGTGGCCGAGATGTGCGAGGTCAAGCTGCCCTTCGGCGAGGACCACTACCCGGTCTTCGAGAAGCCCGCCGAGCTCAGCTACCAGCCCGACACAGAGAACTTCGACCGCGTGCTGGACATCTACGTCGAGCGCAAAAACACCGTCCTTACCCGCGAGGGCAAGGAAACGATCAGCCTCGACAAGGCCGCGCGGGAAAAATTCCGCGCCAACGGGCTGTATCTCTTTTACCTGTGCAAGCAGGGGCTGAAGGAACGCTACGGGGTCAACTACGACGAGGTGCTCCAACTGGAGGCCATCGGCAAGCAGCTCGCGGGCGACCCCGAGGCCCACGCCAAGGCGCTCAAGCTGTGCGAACAGCTCGACTACGAGTTGGCCATCATCACCGGGACCGGGTTCGTGGACTACTTCCTGATCGTGTGGGACTTTATCAAGTGGGCGCGCGACCGGGGCATCCCGGTGGGGCCGGGGCGCGGTTCGGGCGCGGGCTGCATGGTCGCCTATGTCCTAAAAATCACCGACATCGACCCCTTCCGCTTCGGGCTGCTGTTCGAGCGTATGCTCAACCTGGAGCGCGTCTCGCCGCCTGACTTCGACGTGGACTTCTGCATGCGCCGCCGCGACGACGTGGTCAACTACGTGCGCGACAAGTACGGCCGCGACCGCGTGGCCAACATCATCACCTTTGGCACCTTCGGGGCCAAGATGATCGTGCGCGACCTCGCCCGGATCAACGACCTGACTTTCGCCGAGGGCGACAAGCTGGCCAAGATGATCCCCGACGAGCTAAACATCTCCCTGACCGACGCCGTGGCCAAGTCCGGCGAGCTTCAGGCCGAGCTGCGCAACAACCCCGTGGCCAAGCGCATCATCGACGAGGGCAAGGTCATCGAGGGCATGGTCCGCAATACCGGCAAGCACGCCTGCGGGGTCATCATCGCCGACCAGCCGATCACGAACCTCATCCCCGTCACCCTCCAGGAAGGCGACCTAACCACGCAGTACCCCAAGGGGCCGAGCGAGGACCTGGGCCTGCTCAAGATGGACTTCCTCGGGCTCAAGACGCTGACCGTCATTTCCGACGCGCAGGAGAATGTCCGCCAGTTGCCGGGGCAGGAGAACTTCGACATCGAAAAGGTCAGCCTGGAGGATCCGGCGACCTTCCAGCTCTTGAAGGACGCCAAGACGGTGGGCGTGTTCCAGCTCGAATCAGGCGGCATGCAGGCGCTCTGCCGCCAGCTGGAGACGAGCAGCATCGACGAGATCGTGGCGCTCATCGCGCTGTACCGGCCCGGCCCGATGCAGTTTATCCCACAGTACATTAAGGGCAAAAAGGACCGCTCGACCATTCAGGTCCCCCACCCGCTTTTAAAAGACCTCGTGGAGGAGACTTACGGCGTGCTCGTGTATCAGGAGCAGGTCATGCAGTCGGCCCAAATCATCGCCGGGTACACGCTGGGGGGCGCGGACATTCTCCGCCGCGCCATGGGTAAGAAAATCAAAGAGGTCATGGACGCCCAGAAGGACATCTTCATCACGGGCGCGAAGGAGACCAACAACATTGACCGCAAAAAGGCGGAGGAAATTTTCGGCATCCTGGAAAAGTTCGCCCAGTACGGCTTTAACAAGTCGCACTCCGCCGCCTACGCCATGCTCAGCTACCGCACGGCGTACTTGAAGGCGAACTTCCCCTGCCAGTTCATGGCCGCCGTGCTCTCCTCCGAGCTGGGCAACGCCGACAAGGTCGCCCACTTCATCGAGGAGTGTGAGAGCCTCGGGCTGGAAGTGCTCGGGCCCGACATCAACGAGTCGCGCCTCATGTTCACCCCGGTCAAGGACGAGGCCAAGGGCGACGAGGCCGCCTGGAGCATCCGTTTCGGGCTGGCCGCGATCAAGGGTGTGGGCGACGCCGCCGCCCGTATCATTCTGGAGGAGCGCGACAAAGGCGGCCCGTTCACGGACTTTCACGACTTCATCACCCGCACGGCGGACGCCGCCGTCAACCGCCGCGTGGTCGAGTGCCTGGTCAAGACCGGGGCCTTCGACTTCTGCGGGCTGGACCGCGGGCACCTGCTCGCCGCCGTCGAGCAGGTCATCAACGAGGTGGCCGACCTCCAGCGCGACCGCGACGCCGGGCAGGCTAACATGTTTGACATGCTGCTGGACGACAGCGGCGGCTCCGACGCTGGCGCGGCCAGCGGCACGGCGTCCATCCGCACGGACGGCCCGCCCATGCCCATGGCCGAGAAGCTCCAGTACGAAAAGGAGCTGCTGGGTTTTTACGTCTCGGGGCACCCGATGAACGACTTCCACGGGCTCGACGATGTGATCAACTCGCTCCAGCCCGGCGAGGACCTGAAGCAGTGGGACCGCGAGAGCTTCCGGCTGTGCGGGGTGGCGCTCAACATCAACAAGCGCCTCACCCGCAAGGACAACCGCCCGTGGGCGTTCTTCACCCTGGCCACCCGCAAGGCCTACTACCAGATCAACGTCTTCCCCGAAGCCTTTGAAAAATACGCCCCCCTCCTGGCCGAGGAGGGCAAGGTCATCATCGTCGAGGGCGAGGTGCGCCACGACGAGGAGCGCGGGGAGACCCGCCTCAACGCCAACTACATGGGCTCCCTCAGCCCGGACACCGCGCCGGTGTACATTCTGTCGGCCACGCTTTTCGCCGGACCCGAGGAGGGGCCGCTGAAGGACCTCGCCCACGTCTTGCGCGAACTGGTGGACAACAACGAGAGCGGCGGCACCAAGCTGCGGCTGGCCGTGCTCGTGAGCGAGGACGAGGCGCTGTACTTCGAGAGCCCGGACTACGTCGCCTGCCGCCTCGTGCCCGAGATCTACGAGCGCCTGCGCAAGCACCCCGCCGTCCGCCGCATCGAGCTGGACTCCCGCCCCCTGCGCGAACCCGAGCGCCCCAAGTGGATGCAGAACAAGAAGTGAGCGTAAGCTCACACGCAGGCACAGAGGCGCGGAGAACAGTTCATTGCGATTAAGAGATTGCCCGCGAAGCCACGCGAAAGGCATAAAATCCCCCGAATCGGGCTAAAGGCTTTACACGCTCCCGGCCTGTCCCCAGCCTGCCACGCTTACCCTTTTGTTTGTTAGCCTCCATCATTCGGTGGGAAAGGTTTTTAAACGACAAAAGGTATGCTCAATTTTTTCCGCAAACGGACCGCGAATCTCAAGGACGACCTGCTCTCGGGCCTGACCGTCGCGCTCGCCCTCGTGCCCGAAGCCATCGCTTTCGCTTTCGTGGCCGGGGTCTCGCCCATCATCGGGCTGTACTCGGCCTTTTTCATGGGGCTGCTCACGGCGGTGTTCGGCGGGCGGCCGGGGATGATCTCCGGGGCCACCGGGGCGGTCGCCGTCGTGCTCGTCACGCTCGTGGCCAAGTACGGGGTCGAGTATATGTTCCCGACCGTCATCCTGTGTGGAATCATCCAGGTGCTGGCCGGAGTGGGCAAGCTGGGGCAGTTCATCCGCATGGTGCCACACTCGGTCATGCTGGGCTTTGTCAACGGGCTGGCCATCGTGATCTTCATGGCGCAGTTCGGGAGCTTCAAGACCGTCAACGCCGTCGGTGAGCTCGTCCTGTTAAATGGCCCAGCGCTGCTGCTCATGCTCGCGCTGGTCGGGCTGACCATGCTCATCATCTGGCTGCTGCCGAAGCTCACCCGCGCCGTCCCCGCCTCGCTCGCGGCCATCCTCATGGTCACCGGCCTGTCCATCGCCATTAACAAAACCGCCCCGCCCGACTGGAACGCGCAGGGCCAGACGCACGCGCTGATGACCGTGGGCGACATGCTCAATGCCAACACCACCGCCCGCGCCACGACAGAGGCATGGGCCGAGCTGGGCCCCGACGCCGCCCCGGAAGCGGTCGCCGCGCAGGTGGAGGCCATCGTGGAGGCCGAGGGCGGGATTTCCGCCGGGCTCCCGCAGTTGTTCTTCCTCGACGAGCAGTACGATTTTTTGCCGCCCTTTAACCTGCACACCCTCTGGATCATCCTGCCCTTCGCGCTGACCATGGCCGGGGTCGGGCTGATCGAGTCGCTCATGACGCTGACCCTGATCGACGAGATCACCGAGACGCGCGGGCGAGGCAACCGCGAATGCCTCGGCCAGGGCCTGGCCAACATCGTGAGCGGGCTTTTCGGCGGGATGGGCGGCTGCGCCATGATCGGCCAGTCGCTGATCAACGTGAACTCCGGCGGACGCGGCCGGGCTAGCGGCATCACCGCCGCGCTGTGCCTGCTGTCGTTCGTGCTGGTGCTGGCCCCGTGGATCGAGATGATCCCGATGGCCGCGCTGGTGGGCGTGATGTTCATGGTCGTGATCGGGACCTTCGAGTGGGCCAGCCTGCGCACGTTCAGGAAAATCCCGTTCAGCGATGTGATCGTGATGGTTGTGGTGGCGGCGTACACGGTCGTCATGCACGACCTGGCCACGGCGGTCATCATCGGCGTGATCATCTCGGCGCTGGTCTTCGCCTGGCGGCACGCCACACACCTGGGCGCGGAAGTTTACGCGGACAAAAAAACGGGCGCGCGTGTGTACCAACTGCACGGGCCGCTGTTCTTCGCCTCGGTGGCATCGTTTAAAGAGCTGTTCAAGCCGCAGGACGATCCCGACGAGGTGGTCGTCGATTTTTACTTCACGCGCGTGTACGACCAGTCCGGACTGGAGGCCATCAACACCCTGACCGAGAAGTACCAGAGCCTGGGCAAGCACCTGCGCCTGACCCACCTCTCGCCCGAGTGCCGCAAGCTGCTCGACAAGGCCGGGGACAGCGTCGAGGTCAACCTCTCCGAAGACCCCCAGTACCACGTCGCCACCGAGCGGCTGGGTTGAGGCGGATGGTGAGAGGACTAACCACAAAGGCACAAAGGGCACAAAGAGGCGATGGCGAGAGCGGCTTGAGTTAAGCCGTGGCCATCGGTGCTTCGACCCTGTGTCTTTGTGGTTAGTTAAAACCTAATCGAGACCGTCCGCCCGCCTAGCTCAGCTTGCGGTTCATCACCTCGGTGATGGGGCGGTGGTGCTTGGCAGTGTGGTCGAGGAGGCGGTAGAGGCCGACCTTGAAAATATCCAGGCCGATCATCCAGACGATGTTGTAGCCCCAGACCAAACCGATCCACTTCCACGGCAGCGAGGGCATCAGGTGCAGCCCGAAAGCGCAGATGAGCACCGCCACGACCTGGGTGGCCACGATCGCGCCCAGCAGTTGCCACGAGGGCCAGGGGCGCTGGAAGAAGAACTTGCCCGTGCGGGTGAGGAAGAGCAGCAGGTGCCCCGCCACCACGAGCTGGAGGAAGAGCATAGTCTGGAGGTGCGCCGGGTCCTTGGACAGGCCAAAGTAGTCCATCCCCAGCCAGAGCAGCCCAAAGGTCTGCACGACCGAGAGCGCTCCCAGCGCGGAGGCCACGGTGATGACCCGTGGCATGTTCCAGCGAACCGGCTGCGGGTCGATCCGCGTATGGTCGTAGGCGATGGTCATGATCGGGATGTCATCGAGCAGGGCGAGCAGGATGATCATGATCGCCGTCAACGGGTAAAAGAGCGCCCCGTCCACGACCGGGAAAAACAGCATCGAGAGCACGACGAAGAACATGATATCGATCGTCATGGCGATGCGATAGATGGTGTAGCTCATCATACGCTCGAAGATCTGGCGCGAGATCTCCACGGCCTTGATGATGACGGACAGGCCCGGCTCGGTCAGGATGAGTGCGGCGGCCCCGCGGGCGGCGTCGGTCGCACCGGAGACGGCGATACCCACGTCGGCCTGCTTGAGCGCGGGGGCGTCGTTGACGCCGTCCCCGGTCATGCCCACGAGATGCCCGCGATCCTGGAGCGCCTTGACGATCCCGTACTTGTGCTCGGGAAAGACCTCGGCGAAGCCCTCGGCCTTTTCGATGGCCTCGGCGGTCTGTGCGCTGCTGTGCGACATGTCGGCCCCGTCCTGGAAAAACTTCCCCGCCGGGACAATGTGCGTGCCCATGCCGAGCTGACTGGAGATTTCGGCGGCGATGGCGGTGTTGTCGCCGGTGACCATTTTGACCGCGATGCCGTGCTTGCCCGCCTCGGCGATGGTCTCGGCGGAGTCCACGCGCGGCGGGTCAAAGAGCGTGAGGATGCCGAGGAAGCTCCACTGCCCCGCGACCTTGCGGGCGACACCGAGCGTGCGGTAGCCTTTTTTCGCGTAGGCGAGCACGTCGGCCTGTGCCTTTTCGCGGGCGGCGGTACCCAGCCCACACAGATCGAAAATCACCTGCGGCGCTCCCTTGGAAAAGGCCAGCTCATCGAGCGGAACCGGAAGGGGCGTGCCCTGTTTACCAACGAGCGGCGCGGCGGACCCGGCGGTCGAGACGGTCGCCTCCGTGCGCTTGCTCACCGGATCGAAGGGCGTGAAGGACTCCAGCTTGTACCGCTGGAGCACGGAGCGGTCGGCCAAGCCCGCGATGACGGCGAGGTCGATGGCGTCGTTGTTCTCCTCCTTGGAGGCGAGCGCCCCGGCCAGGATAAGCTCCTGAGCGTCCTTGGCCGCGTAGAGAACGGGCTCGCCGAGAGTGATCTTGTTCTGCGTGAGCGTGCCGGTCTTGTCCGAGCAGAGGATGTCGATCCCGGCCATTTCCTCGATCGCCTGGAGGCGCGAGACGATGGCCTTGTGCTTGGACAGGGCGAGCGCGCCGAGAGCCATCGTGACCGATAGCACGGCGGGCATGGCCACCGGGATCGAGGCCACGGCCAGAATCAGCACAAACTGGAGCACATCCAGGAAGTGATCCCCGCGGTGAAGCTGCACCGCCACCAGCAGCACGCACAGCACGAGCGCGATGATGATGAGGAAGTTCCCGATGTGCAAAACGGCCTTCTGGAAGTGGCTGACCGCGCCCGCGCTCTCCACGAGCTTGGCCGTCTTGGCGAAAAAGGTCTGGCCCGCCGTAGCCGAAACCACGCCGACCATTTCGCCCTGCTTGGCGATGGAACCGGAGTAGGCGATCTCGCCGGGCTTCTTGTTCACGGGCAGGGATTCGCCAGTCAGCGCGGCCTGGTCGATACTCAGGTACTCGCCGTCGGTCAGCTTGGTGTCGGCGGGCACAACGTCCCCGAGGCGGATGCGGATGACGTCGCCGGGGACGAGCTCGCGGGCGGGCACCTCCCGCCACTGGCCGTCGCGCAGGACGCGGGCCTTCAAGGCGAGCTGGGCCTTGAGAGCGTCGAGCGCGTCAGAGGCCTTGTACTCCTGCCAGAAGCCGATTCCGGCGTTGATGATGAGCAGCGCCAGGATGATGGCGAAGTCCATCCAGTCGCGGTTGATGACCGAGAGGACGGCGGCGATCTCGATCATCCACGGGATGGGGCCCCAGAAGTAACCGAAGAGCATTTTCCAGACGCTCGTCTTCTCGACAGTGAGCTCGTTCGGGCCGACGGATTGCAGGCGGCTCGCCGCCTCCGCCGAAGTCAGCCCCTGCGCGGAGCTTTCCAGTTTTTTAAACAAATCCTCGGCCGACATCGCTTCGGCTTCCTTGGCATCGACGACTTGCACCATAGCACGCCTCCCTGGGGTTGTGGAGTTTAAGTGGATTCGAAATCTCTCGTTTCCTGGGAGAAGGATACACCCTAGACAATGGCCCGTCACGAGAAAAAACATAGGCCGGTGAAGTTAGGCTTTTTGTGACCGAAACGCCACGGCACGAGCGGAAACCGTTGACAGCCGGGACCGCTTGGGGCACGGTGTCGAGTTTCGCTGAGGGCGGCAGACGGCATAGAGTTTGCTAGTGCGCCCCCCAAAGTGAGCAGGAACATGTTGAGTACCATGGAGAACGACCTGGCCCGGATACTGGTCAGCGAGGAAGACATCCGCACCCGCATCCGGGAGCTGGGGGCGGAAATCACGCGCACCTACCGAGAGCTGGGGACGGAGGAAATCGCCGTCATCTGCATCACCAACGGTTCCATCATGTTCGCGGCCGACCTGCTGCGCCAGATCGACCTGTACGCGCAGATGGACTGCATCCGCGTCTGCTCGTATCAGGACGACGTCAATCCGGTCTCCGAACCCGAGATCGTGGACCACATCCGGCTCGACATCGGCGGCCAGCACGTGCTGCTGATCGATGATATTCTCGACACCGGCCGCACGCTCGACCGCATCGTCAACGTGCTCCAGAGCTTCGGTCCGCAGAGCCTGCGCACCTGCGTCCTCCTCGATAAGGAAGGCCGCCGCGAAGTCGGCCACGAGCCGAACTTCGCCGGGTTCACCATCCCGAACGAATTCGTCGTGGGCTACGGCCTGGACTTCGCCGAGCGCTACCGCAACCTCGGCTGCATCGGCGTACTCAAGCCCGAACTGCAAAACCCGCCCGAGTGGTGCTGAGGCCCCCGCGCCGCAGCCCCCTTCCCCGCTGCCGCCGGTAAGGCTCGGCACTTCAGCCGGGCTAATTTCCGACTTTTCCGCCGCTTTTACTGAAACTTTCCCGCCAATCTGGTATAATTCCGGCAGCTACCCCCGTATTAACGACATGACACTGGCAGAAAAGAAACAGGAACTGATCGAGGAACTGACCATCATCGAGGATCCTCAGGAGCGTTTCGCGTACATCATCGACCTGGCCCGCACGCTTGAGCCGCTCCCTCAGGAGTACCAAATCGAAACCTTTCTGATCAAGGGTTGCATGTCCCAGCTCTGGCTCGTGCCCACGTTCAAGGACGGCCGGTGCCACTTCCGGGTGGACTCGGACGCCGTCATCACCAAGGGCGTGGCCCGCCTGCTGACTGACCTCTACAGCGACTGTACGCCCGAGGAAATCCTCGAAAACGAACCGACCTTCCTCGCCGAACTCGGCATCGACCAGCACCTCTCCCCCAACCGACGCAACGGCCTCAGCAACGTCTGGAAGACCATCAGGGCCTACGCCGAACTCTGCCTGAAGAACCAGGAAGAAAACGCCCGGCCGTAGTCCCCCAGTCTTTTACGCCGGGTAACGCCCTCACTGCGATTAAGTGGAATATCCCCGGGCCAATAGGCTCTAAGAGGTATATTCAACTCTTAAGAAAAGTGTAAAAACGTACGATAGGGAAAATATGCATCCCTGTCCGGTTCTATAGAAAGACCCCCAGCTATGAGTGGAACTCAAGTACTGATAGCAGAAGACGATTTCATCTCCCGTAAATTGCTCGAAGCCAACCTGACACAAATGGGTTACGGGGTGTCCATTGCCAAGGATGGGGAGGACGCCTGGCAGCAGTTCAATGCCCAGCCGACCCGTATTGTCGTGAGCGACTGGCTCATGCCCGGCATGGACGGACTCGAACTGTGCCGCAAGATCCGCGAGCGCGAAAATACGGATTACACGTACTTCATCATGCTCACCGCCAATGTCGGTGAGGAGGAGAACTATTTTCGCGCGATGGACAGCGGGGTGGACGACTTCCTAACTAAGCCCCTCGACCGCAACCAGTTACAGATCCGGCTGCACGTCGCCGAGCGCATCCTGATGAGCACGTCGCGTATCCAGTCTTTGGAAACGATGCTGACCATCTGCGCCTACACCAAGCGGATCAACTTCCCGGACGAAGGCTGGCAGAACGTCGAAGAGTTTCTGAAAAACCACCTCGGCATCCAGCTCTCCCACGGGATCGACCCGGACTACTACGAAAAGCACGTCAAGCCCGAGCTCGCCCGCCTCACCGCCAAGCACGAGGCCGGGCAGTAAGGTCTCGCGTCAGTGCCCGCCACCCGCAAGCCAGGGTGAAAAGGGATTTTTCCCGCGAAGGCACGCGAAGAGACACGAAGACCGCAAAGACGTCACGGCAGAGTCACCCTGCGCTGAATAGTGGCAGACGATCAAGTCTGTGGATAGAATCTTTTTTTCCTCCTTCGCGTCTCTTCGCGTGCCTTCGCAGGCAACATTCTTCTGGTGAGGCGGGGAGCCGATAGCGTTTGCGTGGCCGAGAAGGCTTGATTCCGGGGCCGCCCCTGAGCCAAGCTGGAGGTCATGACACCGCCCCCGGCAGACATACAGCTCATCGGCAAGGAGATCGCCATCCGTTGGCAGGACGGCCACGAGGATTACTTCAACCCGGAGTTCCTGCGCGCCCACTCCCCCAGCGCCGACAATATCGGCGAGAAGGACATCTTCGGCACCCAGTACGGCGGCGACGGCCCCCGGGAGTTCCCCGGGGTCACCGTCGAGAGCTGGAACTACGCGGGTAACTACGCCGTCGTCTTTATCTTCAGCGACGGGCACCGCACCGGCATCTTTGCGTGGGACTACCTGCGCAAGCTGGGGGAAAAGCAGGCTTAGGGCCTGCCGTTACCCCTCCAGGAGTTTGGCCTCCACCACGCCTTTGGCAAAACTGTGGTAGGCACCGCCCAACTGGCGGGAGAGCGTGTCCGTATAGACGTGAAACTCTCCGCTGGCCAGGGCCTCGACAATGGCGTCTCCGACCTGTGCGGGCGGTTCGGCGATGTCGTCCAGCCCGGCCTCGCTGCCCATGTCGGTGGCAATGGGCCCCGGATGCACACTGAGCACGAGCGTGTCCTGATCGGCCAGGTGCTCTCGCAGGCTCTGCGTGACGCTGTAGGCCGCCGCCTTGCTGGCCGCGTAGAGATCGGCCCCGGCGAACGACTTGAACGAGACCACGGAGTTGAGCTGTACGAAGGCACCGCCGCCGTTGGCCTTGAGCACCGGGGCGAACGCGCGCGCGATGTGGATCAGCCCAAAGACGTTGACCTGGGTATGGTAGTTCCAAGCCTCGAAGACCTCCGCATCCAGCACCCCGCCGGCCTTGTACACACCGGCGTTATTGACGACCACCTCGACGTCGCCGGCGAGCCGCGCCGCTGCCGCGATGGTCTCGGGTTTACTCAGGTCGAGGGTGAGCGGGACGACCTTTTCTCCGTACTTTTCGACCAGCGCCTCGACGCTGGCGGTATTACGCACGGCGGCGTAGACTTTCGCAGCGCCATTGGCGATGAAGCTTTCCAGGATGGCTTTGCCAATGCCGCGATTGGCTCCGGTAACCAGAGCCACTTTATTTTGAATCGGATAATTTTTGCCCATAAACCACTATTGTTAGATAATTGTCTAACAATAGTCTATCCGGCCGAAAAAACCTTACAGGAGGTCTATTTTTCTGAAAAAAAAAGCAGCGGGCGCGTCTTCACACGCTCTGGTTGCACGGGCGAGACCGGGCGCACCAGCATTTCCTTCACCGCTACGTGCCGCCCGATTTACGAATCTACAAACTTCCAAATCTACAGATCAGCTAAACGCTTTGCGTTTAGCTGAACCCACGTTCGCTGCGGGCGGAGAACTCAAGCATGGAGGCCACGAGCGGGTCGTCGGCCTGCGGGTGGACGCGGAGCTGCTCCAGAGCCTGGGAGCGGTTGAGCCCCTGGCGGTAAAAGAGCCGGTACATCCCGCGGATGAGCTCGACCTGCTCGGGGGTGAAGCCCCGACGCTCCAGGCCAATCTTGTTGATGGTGCGGACTTCGGCGGGGTTGCCGTCCACGATCATGTACGGGGGCACGTCCTGAACGACCTTTGAGCAGGCACCAACCATCACGTGAGCCCCGATCCGGCAGAACTGGTGCACGCCGACGCCCCACCCCACCACGACGTGGTCGCCGACGACCACATGGCCGCCGAGCGCGGAGTGGCTGCTCATGACGAGCTTATCGCCGATGATGCAGTCATGCGCGATGTGGCTGTAGGCCAGGACCACGTTGTCCGAGCCGATGACGGTGAACTCGGCGTCGTTGGTCGCCAGGTGGACGTTAGTGTATTCGCGGAAAACGTTGCGGTCGCCGATGGTCAGGCCGGGGTTGCCACCCTTGAACTTGAGGTCGTGGGTCTTCGCGCCAATGTAGGCGTAGGGGAAAACCTGGTTGTCGGCCCCCATGACGGTGTTGCCCTCGACGGTCGCGTGGTGGGAAATGATCGTGCCCGCGCCCAGGCGAACCTCCGCGCCGATGTAGGCATAGGCGCCGACGCGCACGCCCTCGGCGAGCTGCGCGCCCTCTTCGATAATCGCGGTGGGATGGATCAATGGTTCAGCCGTGGTCTTGCTCATGGCAAAGCGGGGGGCAATCAGTAGGAATCTTACATATCACCGCCAGCTTCGGCGATGGTAAACATGAGTTCGGCGGAGGAGACGACCTTGTCGTTGACCTTGCAGGTGCCCTCGGCCACGCCGATGCGGTTACCGCGGTTTTTGGTCAGACGCACCTCGATCACGATCTGGTCACCGGGGATGACCGCGCGGCGGAACTTCACCTTGTCGCAGCTCATGAAGAACGCGATCTTGTTCTCCGAGCTGATGCGCCGGAGCATGAGGATACCCGCAGCCTGGGCCATGGCCTCGACCTGGAGCACCCCGGGCATGACGGGCTGGCCGGGGAAGTGCCCGAGGAAGTACGGCTCGTTGTAGGTGACGTTTTTCATCGCCACGAGCGCGTCGCCGTCCTCGCTGATCTTGATCACCCGGTCGATCATGACGAACGGGTAGCGGTGCGGCAAAGTGTCGAGGATGCGGCGGATGTCCAGCTCGGTCTCGTCCGGGAGGACCTGCTGCGGGCCGCGCTCGGCGGTCTTTTTCGCCTTCGGCTTGTCCAGGCTCTTGACGATGGCCTGGCAGAGCTTGGCGTTGAGGGCGTGGCCGGTGCGCACGGCGATGATGTGCGCCTTGAGGGGCTTACCCAGCAGGCAGATGTCCCCGATCACGTCGAGGATCTTGTGGCGGGCGAACTCGTCCTTGAAGCGCAGGGGCTCCTTCGAGAGGATCTTGTCGCCCTTGATCACGATGGCCGAGTCGAGGCTGCCGCCCTGGATCTTGCCCAGCTTGAGTAACTCCTCGATGTCCTCGTAAATGGTAAAAGTGCGGGCCGGGGCGATCTGCGCCACATAGCTCTCCGGATCGATGTCCATGGAGACGTGCTGGGTGTGGATGCCGCGGTCATCGGCGCTGGTGCAGGTGACCTTGAGCCCGTCGTAGGGCAGTGCGATGAGCGAGCTGGAGCCGTTGGTGACGGAGACCGGCTCGGTCAGCTCGATGAACTCGCGCTCGGCGTCGAGCTCCACCGGCTCGGCCTGCTGGATGAGGTTGACGAAGTGCTTGGCGGAGCCGTCGAGGATGGGGGGCTCGCTGGCGTCCATCTCGATCAGCACGTTGTCAATGGCCATGCCGTTGAGCGCGCTCAGGACATGCTCGATCGTGTGAATCTTCGTGTGCCCACTGGAAATGGTGGTGCTGCGGATCAGCTCGCTGACGAGGGAGACGTCGGGCTTGATCTCGGGCTTGCCGTAAAGGTCCACGCGCCGGAAGACGATCCCGTGGTTGGCGGGGGCGGGCTTGAGGGTGAGGTTGACTTCCTCGCCGGTATGCAGGGATTTGCCCTTGATACTGGCGTCTCGGAGGATGCTGCGTTGCTTCATGCGGACCTGTAAAATGCGTAAAAGGAACAGACCTTAGCCGGTTCGCGGCAATTGTAAAGAACGTGTTGCACCCGCCGGGCCGTGTTTGAAAATCACCGCAGAGCGGACGGGAACTGGAAACCGGCGTTGACACCGGCGCGGTTTTTGCCCATTGATCCGCCTTTTCCCATCTAAGAACCCTATGGCATCACCGACCGAAATCCGCAAGGGCCGCGTGCTCACCTACCAGGATGCGCCGCACCTCGTCCTCGACATGCAGCACCGCACGCAGGGCCGCCAGGCCGGCTTCGTGCAGGTCACCCTGCGCAACCTGAACACCGGCTCGTCCACCACCGTCAAGTTCCGCTCGACCGATAGCGTCGACTTCTGCCACACCACGACGGCCAAGCTCGAGTACTCGTACATCGACGACATGGGCTACCACTTCCTCGACCCCGAAAGCTTCGAAGACTCCGTCCTGCCCGCCGACATCTGCGACCAGATCGCCAAGTTCCTCATCGAGAACAAGGTGTACGACGTCCTCCTCGTGGACGACAAGCCCGTCGAGGTCAACCTCCCCGCCGCCGTCGAGATGAAGGTCATCGACGCCCCCGAGGGCATCAAGGGCGATACCGCCAGCAACGTGCAGAAGCCCGTCACCATGGAAACCGGTCTGGTCGTGCAGGTCCCGCTCTTCATCAAGCAGGACGAGATCATCCGCGTCAGCACCGAAACCGGCGACTACCTCGGAAGGGCATAGCCCTTCACCCGTGATGCTGGCGCATCACCGCTGGCATTTCCGGGAGAAATGCCAGGACGCAGGGACGGATAGCTCCTTTTGAAACAAAAACCCCGCTCAGTACGAGCGGGGTTTTTCTGTGGCCGGAGGGGAAGATCAGGTATCGATGAAGATAACGCTCAGGATGACAACGGGTTTTGTCGAACCTCTCCGTCCAGAGAACCACCCCTCGGCTGGCGTGTCGCGAGACAGCCTACCGCGCGTCCCGCATATTCCCGACACGGGTCAGCTTGATTTTGCGGGAGCTGATATTCTGGTTTTTCTCCAGGTAATAGATATCGCCGGTCTGCTGGTCGATGACGTAGGCACTCGTGCAGGTGCTATCCACCCCGGTTACGGTCCAGCGTATGCCGGTGGACGCGTCGGGGCTGGTCGCCCCCGCCGCAAACAGCAGCGCCCCGAGGCAGAGTATCATTCCGATGAAGGTGTTCTTTCCGATCGAGAAGGTCATGATATTTCCTGGGTGATGGGTTGATGGTATTCAGCAGAGGATCGCTGGTTGTATGAAAAAACCCCGCCGGGCAGGCGGGGTTGCAGGAAATGACAATGGGGAACGTTCGCAGAAAGCGCGGCCTATTCCGCGTCGTTCACGTTGCCCACCAGATTGAGCTTCATCTTGGTCGAGCTGGTGCTTTGCTTGCGGTACATGTAGTACATGTTTCCGGTTTCCTGGTTGAGGATGTAGGCATCACCAGCGGAGTTGGGCACACCACAGATCGCCCACTTAGGAGCGGGGGCAGCCTCCTTGGCGGGAGTGTCGGCGCCCAGGGCAAAAAAAACGGCGCCCAGGCAAATGGACGCCCCGATAACAGCTTTACGATCGATGTTGATAGTCATGGGACATGGCTAACGGGATTTCGTGATCCGTTCAACTCCAATATCCCCCAAGAAAAAAAACCCCGCCGGGTCCGGCGGGGTTTCGTGGTAAATAAGAGTCTTGTTACATCCCGGGGTAGCGGCCTGTCTGGCCGCGTAGGGGCGCAGCCCCTCAGTGCCACCGGGTGCAACCCGGTTAGGCGACGCGCTCGACGACCAGCTCCGGCGGATTCGGGCGCTTGGGGGCGAGGCGGTAGGCGCTGCGCAGGTATTCCAACGCGCTCTCCAGCTTCGACTCGTCGTTGTAGTGGATCATCATGAGCGGCTCGCCCTGCTTGACCTGGGTACCGACCTTCTTGATCTCGGAGACGCCGACGGCCGGGTCCATCTTGCCGCCCTTCTTGCTGCTGGCAGCGAGGATCTGCACGCCACGGGCGATCATGCCCGCGTTGATGGTGTGCACATAGCCACGCTTGGGAGCGGGGAGCTTGCGGATGTACTTGGCGGTCGGGAACTTGTCCGGATCGTCGATCACGGAAGTGTCACCGCCCTGAGCCGCGACCATCTCCTTGAACTTCTCCAGCGCGGAGCCGTCCTTGAGGTGCTTCTGCACGGTCTGCTTGGCCGAAAGGGTCGAACCGGCCACACCGGCCAGGCGAACGATCTCCATGCCCAGCTTGAGGACGAGTTCCTTCAGGTCTTCGGGGCCTTCGCCCTTGAGCAATTCAATGGCCTCGCGGACTTCCAGCGCGGTACCGACGGTGTCGCCGAGGGGCTGGTTCATATCCGTGACGAGCGCAACACAGCGGCGCTTCATGCTGCGGCCCACGCGGGTAATGCTGCGGGCGAGCTGCTTGGCCTGCTCCAGGTCCTTGACGAAGGAGCCGTTGCCCCACTTCACGTCCACGACGAGCCCTTCGGCGCCCTCGGCCAGCTTCTTGCTGAGGATGCTGGCGGTGATGAGCGGCAGGCTCTGAATGGTGGCTGTGTTCTGGCGCAGCTCATAGAGGATGCCGTCCACCGGGGAGATTTCCGGGTGCTGCTGAATGATGGCGCAGTTGACGTTGTTGAGCAGCTTGACGAACTCCTTCAGTTCGACATCGGCCTTGAACTTCGGGATCGAGGAAAGCTTGTCCAGCGTGCTGATGACAAAGTTCTCGTCCACGCCGTTCATGGCGGGCATGACCACGCCGCAGGCCGCGGCCAGCGGGGTCAGCACGAGGGAAGTCTTGTCGCCGACGCCGCCGGTGGAGTACTTGGCGATCTTTGGCTTGGTGATTTTGGACAGGTCGATGACCTCGCCGGAGAGCATCATCTCCTCGGCGAAGATGGCCGTCTCTTGGGCGGACATGTTCTGGAAGTAGATGGCCATGGCCAGCGCGGCCATTTGGAATTCGGGCATCTCCTTGTCCAGAATTGAATCGACAATGAAGCGGATTTCATCCTCGTTGAACTCTCCCCCATCCCGTTTTTTCTCGATCAGATAAGAAAAAGAGGGCTTGATGAACTTCCGCGACGCAAGTAAGGTTTTCTCTGCCATGAACTTAGGTATTGGTCAGCGTGTACGTTGACTGTATGATAAACCGCTTAGACTAGACAGAAAAGGTGTCTTTTGTCGAGTTTTTTCTTGAGGAACCAACGTTTTAGCAGGTTCCAAGGCCCCCGGAACGATTCCTCGCTTGACCCCGCGCCCGCGCCTGCCTTCTTCCCTAAAGGAATGGAAATTGCCTTTGACACGGCCCGCGAGCTGGCCCGCCTCGTTTCCGAGGCCGCGACCGCCTGCCCCGACTTTGACGACAGCTTCGAGCCCAGCGTGCGCGCGGCCGAGCCCCGCTTCGGCGACTACCAGGCCAACGGCGTCCTGCCCTACGCCAAGCGCCTGAAAAAGAACCCCCGCGCCCTCGCCCAGCAGCTCGCTGACGAGTTGGCCAAGGCCCCGCTCTTCGCCGAGGGCATGGCCACGCTCGAAATCGCCGGTCCCGGCTTCCTCAACATCGCCCTCTCGCCCGCGTACAAGTTCGCGTGGATCAAGAAGTTCCGCGACGAGTCGAACTTCTCCGAAGGGGCCGGAAACCTCCTGGCGGGCAAGACCGTGGTGGTGGACTACCCCTCCCCCAACACCGCCAAGCAGATGCACATCGGCCACCTGCGCCCGATGGTCATCGGCGAAGCCGTGGCCCGCCTGATCGAGTTTTGCGGCGCGAAGACCATCCGCGACAACCACATTGGCGACTGGGGCACGAACTTCGGCACCCTGATCATGGCCATCAAGCGCGAGGGCTACGACCTCGACGCCGCCGGGGACGACGCCCTCGCCCAGATCGAGCGTCTCTATAAAGAAGGCACCTCGCTGGAAAAGGCCGACGAGACCGGCGCGGTCCGCAACCAGTCCCGCGCCGAGCTGGTCAAGCTCCAAGACGGCGACCCCGAAAACACCGCCCTGTGGGAAAAAATCGTCGCCACCAGCAATAAGGCCTTCGAGCGCATTTACGCCATGCTCGGCGTTCACCCCGACGTGACCCTGGGCGAGAGCTTTTACCGCGACAAGGTCCAGCGCATCTACGACGAGCTTTCCGAGACCGGCCTGGCCGAGGAGAGCGACGGCGCGCTTGTGGTCTTCCACCCCGAACACCCGCGCTTCAACGAGCAGCCCTTCATCGTCCGCAAAAGCGACGGGGCCAGCAACTACGCCGGGACCGACCTGGCCACGCTGATCTACCGCCGCGAACACTTCGGCGCGGACGAGGTCGTGTACCTGACCGACGGACGCCAGCGTGACCACTTCGAACAGCTCTTCCTGACCGCGGGCAAGTGGTTCGAGAAAAAGGGCTACGTGCTGCCCAAGCTCGACCACGTCTGGTGGGGCACCATCCTCGGCGAAGACGGCAAGGCCATCAAAACCCGTTCCGGCGAGCCCATTTACCTGGAGGCCCTGCTCAACGAGGCCATCGAACGCGCCCGCGCCATCGTGGACGAAAAGAGCCCCGACCTCTCCGACGAGGAAAAGCAGCAGATCGCCCGCGCCGTCGGCCTGGGCGCGGTCCGCTACGCCGACCTTTCGCAGAACCGCACGCAGGACTACGTCTTTTCGTGGGACAAGCTCCTGGCCTTCGAGGGCAACTCCGCCCCGTACCTGCTCATGGCCGTGGCCCGCGTGCACTCGCTCTTCCGCAAGGCCGGGGCCGTCCCCGGCGACCCCGCGACCGAGGTTGAAGCCTCCTGCCTGGAAACCGAAGAGGAGCTCGCCCTCGCCCGCAAGCTCATGCTCTTCCCCGAGGCCGTGGCGCTGGCCGTCTCCGACCTGCGCCCGCACCACCTGTGCACCTACCTGTACGAGCTGGCCGGGGACTTCAGCACCTTCTTCAACGCCAATCGCGTCGTTGTCGATGAGGCCGATATCCGCGCCCGCCGCCTCATGCTCTGCGCCCGCACGGTGAGCACCCTGGAGGCCGGTCTGCGCCTGCTCGGCCTCACCCCGCTGCAGCGCATGTAGGGGGCCTGACGGCCACAGCCGCGCGCCCATCGATTCCTCCACAAGCCCCGCCCTGCCCAGCGGGGCTTGTTCGTGCAAGGCCCCCTTGGATGATTGTCCCGCCGGGGATGGAATCTGCCCAGCCGGTTGATTCGTGCCCGTTTTCGGTTACGTTACTTAGTAATCCATATCGCGTATCCCCGACACGCAAGAAAGGCTCCTCGCCTTCAGCGTTTATCGGAAGTCCGGCGGTGCAGTTGGGGTGTACACCGCCCGTCCGCAAGCGGGATGCGCCACGAGCCCGCAACCACGGCACCCTCCAAGGAAAGGTCCATCATGTTAGCCTACTTATTTGCGATCCTGGGAATCCTCGTCGTCGCCGCCATCATCGTCGCGGTCAAGGCCGCCGGGCCCGGCAGCTCCACGCAGGAGCGGCCCCGGTACGACGAACGCCACGGCACCACCTACCAGAAACCTCAGGCCGAGGAGCCCGCCACGCCCACAAAAACGTAACGCACGCACAGCGTATTACACTTTACCCTCGACATCGGGAGGCTTAGCATCGCCTCCCGATGCCATCCTTTACCCTGAAAGACCCGGCGAGCGCACAAGGTGCAGCCCCCGGGAAGGAACAGCCCGAGCCCGAAGACCCCTTCGCCCGCCACGCCCGCCTGCTGTGCGAAGGCAAGCTGATGAAGGAGCTCAAACGGAGCAAGCATTCCGAGCCGGACCGCTACAACTTCTTCGCCCGTATAGCGACGGAAGTAGCCCGAATCGAACACGAGATAAACGCACACGAACCGTCTTATACAGCTAAATGGCGAACACGGTATCGGAGCCCCAGCAACGGTATCGCCACCTTGGTCGGCTTATTCTCTCCGTTGGGACTTCTTCTGGCCGCGAACAAAAACGAAAAAATCGAGTTTGAAACCCCGCACCGACTCGGTCACGCGGTCGGGCGTCACTATTGGTTTCGTCGATTATGGACCCAGCTCGCTGCTTTTGCGACAGGCGTGGTGACTATTTTTGCCGGGATGGCTTTTCTCTTCACCTGGCTCTACGTGGCCACGGATGATTACCAGCAGGACATCAGCGCATGGGAAGTCGCAGGGCTTGGCGTGCTAACCGTGCTGGCGGGCTATGGCTTTTATAAGATCCAGCAAATCGCCATCCCCAAGCCTCTGCGCATGTACGCGGGCGGCACCTTTGAGCTGGTCAGCCTCAAGCGCGAAAAGACATCGACAGTTCCACCGCTCCTGTAACCTTCCCCTCAAACCGCGCAACCACCCCACTCACCTCGGTACAGTGCCCTTAAACTAGAGTCGCAGCGAACGCCGCCAGATACCACCTCGCACTGGAGGCCGGTCTGCGCCTGCTCGGCCTCACCCCCGCTGGAGCGCATGTAATCGGGATACATTTTACTTTACCGCTTTTTTTGGGCGGCGTAGCGTGGGCGCTATGCCATCCTTTGTCCTGCGTGATCCCGCCACTCCTCCCCCTACAGAGGCGGAGGAAGACCCCTTCGCCCGCCACGCCCGTCTGCTGTGCGAAGGCAAGCTGATGAAGGAACTAAAAAAGGCCAAAATCCCTGAGCCGGACCGGTACCAGATGTTTGCATGTATCGTGGGTGAAGTCACGGACATCGAAAACGAGCTGAACACCGACAAACCTTTGTACATCGCCAAGTGGAAAAAGTCTTATAATACGAAACACCCGGTCTGGCAGGTCATCAGCCTCCTCATCCCCATGCCCGTCGGCGCAATCATCGGTGCGCTTTCTCCGGGTGGAACGGTGACCTACGAATACGTCAGTAGCCATCGACTGCCCGCCCATGCGGGTGAGCGCTTCTGGCTGCGCCGCGCGTTAACCCTGCTTGGCGGTGTCGTAACCGGTGCGATAGCCGGCTTGGCCGGAGCGATGTGGATGATTTTTCTCATCGTCGCGGTCGTTGACGGCATGCTGCCGGGCATCAACGGCTGGATCATTTCCGCGCTCGGGCTTGTCGCGATTGGCGCCGGATACGCTTTCCACAAAATCCAACGCCTGTCCGTCCCCAGATTTCTGCACATGTACGCAGGCCGAACCTTTCAGTTGGTCAGCCTCAAGCGCGTGAAGACGCCGAGACCGTAGCCACAAGGCCAGCACGCCGCCTCATTCCCAACCGATCCGGCAACGGCAAAGCGTCTGGTCCTCCCGCCGGGTCTCGATGACGTATTCGTCGTCCGCGACGGCGGCCTTGGCCAGGTCGAGTCGTTGCCCGAACGTCCCCTCCGCCAGGTACATGATGTCAAAGCGGCAGATTTCCCGGTCCCGGAACTGCGCCAGCTCGAAGACGTTTAACATGTGCTCGATGTATTTCACGCTGTTGAGGTGCCCGTTGATGTCGATGTCGCTGTAGCCGACGACAAAGCCCGTCGTGACCGGGGCCTCGACAAGGGCGGGGATTCCGGCGGGCCGTCCGACCGGGCAGGGAATCTGCGGACAGGCGTACTCGGCGAGGTCGGGCCGCCAGGTGGCGATGTTGACCGGGCGGCGCGTGGAGGTGTCCAGCGCGGCCCACAGGCTGGAGGCATAGCCCAGCACGCGGCCCTCGCTCCCGGTCAGGCAAAAACAGCGGCGCGTACTGAAACGGCCGACTTCGCCCACCCAGGTCTGAATCGTCAGCGCCTCGTTGCGCACGGGGTAGTCCGTCAGGGCGAGCGCCAGGCGGGAGAGCACCCAGGCGACCTTGTCCCGGGAAATGTCGTCGTAACCAAACCCGTGCGCATGGGCGTGGCCGCTGGCGGCGTGCAACAGCAGGCTGCCCAGGAGCGGAAGCGGCGCGCGCCCCGTGAAGTCGCATTGGTAGGACGCGATCGAAAAGGTAAAGGAACCGGTTTTGTCGTGCATGGGCAGGGGGCGGGACAAAGGGGACGCGAACGGTTCAGGACAGCGTCGCCACAAACGCCGACAGGTCGTCGAAGACAGCGACCGCGTTTTTTTCGATAAAGACCGTAGCGGACTCGCCGAAGTCTTTGCCGGTGCGCACGGCAATGGGGCGGATACCGGCGTTGACGCCCGCCTCCCAGTCGCTCGTGCGGTCGCCGACCATGGCGCACTGCGCCGGGTCGAGCGCGTGGGCGGCGGTCATCTCGTGGATGAAGCGCGGCGAGGGTTTACGGTAAAGGCTGTCTTCGTCGGGGTGCTCGGGAGCGATGCAGAGGTCGGCGAAAAGGTCGTCACCCAACCCGAGCAGCTCCAGCATGTGGGCGTTGCAAGCGTGCACGTCCTCCAGGGTAAACATCCCGCGCCCCACCCCGCTCTGGTTGGTAAAAAGAAAAAGCAGGTAACCCAGCTCGCGGGCGCGCCGGAGCGCGTCGGCGGCACCGGGGATCAGCTCGATCTGCTCGGGCTTATGCGCGTAGCCGTGGTCCAAAGTGATGGTCCCGTCGCGGTCCAGAAAGAGTGCTTTGTTCATGGCGCAAGAAAACGCTATCCCATGCCCTCCCCGCCCGATGGCAAGGCCGAATCAAGAGGATTTGCCCGCGAAGCCACGCGAAGAAACGCGAAGTGACACGAAACCGCCAACCGTCACGCCATTAGTTTTCGAACAGGAAGGACTGGGATATCTAAAAGGATGAGCAGGTGCCCGAATCCGCCTGATTGCTCCCGGTCACTTCTTCCTCCTCTGCGTCTTTGCGCCTCTGCGGTGAAAAAAAAGAACCACAAAGACGCAAAGGCACAAAGGGCGCTCAGCGGCTGCCATTGAGGAAAACATCCGTGTTTCATCCGTACGCATCCGCGGCTGGTTTATCTTCTCAAGCCCAAAGCTCAGGGAGATTTTCTCTACCCTTCGCGCCACTTCGCGTGACTTCGCGGGCAAAAAACGTCTTCTCTGAACCGTCCGGCTTGCGCCCGCCGCCTCAGGCGATTTCCCATTCGTAGGGGGCTTCGGAGAGCAGGTCGTAGCCGTCGTCGAGCACCTGAACCACATCCTCGATGCGGCAGCCGCCCAGCCCCGGATAGTACAGGCCGGGCTCGACGGTGACGACCACGCCGCGCTTGAGCCGGTCGCCCACCGGACTGAGCCGGGGCGATTCGTGGATCTCCAGCCCGAGGCCGTGCCCGGTACTGTGGATAAAGCCTTCCCAGACGCCGCGCGACTGGCCGGTGGCGTACCCGGCGAGCTTGAACACCCGGTCCACCTCGGCGTGGATGGTCTTGCCGTTGACGCCCGCCTTCAGCCCCGCGAGCGCGGCCCGCTGGGCCTGGTGCACGGTGTTGACGAGCTTCTTCTGCGCGGCCGAGGCCTTGCCCTTGAGAAAGGTCCGGGTCATGTCGCCGTGGTAGCCGCTGCGCATGATGCGCGGGAACACGTCCACGATGATCAATTCGTTCGCCTTGAGCGGACCCTCGCCCACGGCGTGCGGGTCGCAGGCCTGGTCCCCACCGGCGGCGATGACGTGGTTGGCCAGGCCGCCCTCCTCCATGCACGCGAGCTGGATGAGCGTGCGCAGCCGCTCGGAAGTCAGGCGCTTGCCCTTGAGCCAGAGCTCGCCGCTCCGGATTTCGGAAGATTCCAGCGCCTTGCGAACGGCGGCGATGCCGACAGCGGCCACGCGGTTACCCTCGCGGATGGCCTCGGCCTCGGCCTCGGTCTTGGTCTCGCGCTGGGGGAAGAACGCCCCCTCGATCGGCTGGACATCCAGCCCGGCCTTGATCAGGCGCAGGGCGAGCCCGGCGGGGAAGTTCTCCGGCACGTGGAAGCTCTTCAGGCCGCGGTCCTCGGCCAGCAGGCGGATGATCTCGGCGGGGCCGGGCCGGGCGACCTTGTAGGTCTTCTTGGCGCGGGCGATCAGGTCTTCGTAGGGCAGGAGCGCGTCGAGGGAAGACTGCTTCTGGGCGCGGCCATACTCGAGCCGCGAAAAGACCCCCATCCGGGTGCGGCCTACCTGCATCAGGATCACCGGGTCGGGTACAAAAAATCCGGCGAAGTAGAGCGCGTCGGCGCTCTCCTCCGTCGAGGCATACAGCAGCTTCGCATTGGTCGCGGTCATAGTGTCTCTCTTGAGCTGAAATCGGATACGTCCAGCCATCTATCGCATGCCCGCTGCCGCGCGCCAAGAATAGAAAGCCCCTTTTGTACCCCATGTGGTGAATTGCCCGGCAAGCCGGGCTCCAATCTCGCTGTGAGCATACGGCGTACCGTTCGGGGCTACTGTCGCCTCCTCCTGCCCGGCTGACCACGCTTTTCATGCTTTTATAAGCAAGGACCATCCCGGCCATCACCGACGGCGATAGCGCAAAGACGCTTGCCGCGGGCACGCCGGGGGGCCAGAGTCGGCGGCGTGAAGTTCCCGTTCCCAGCCCTGCTTCTCCTGCTCGCGGTCCTCACCCTCAGCGCGTGCCAGGAGGAAACGCCCGTCTCCACCGCGCCCGCCGAGCGCGCCCCGGTCTCGACCTGGTTCCCGCTTACCGTAGGCGACCAGACGATCCAGGCGCAGTTCGCCGTGGAGAAGCGTGAGCAGTCGCACGGTCTGATGGACCGCGACTCGATGGGCCAGCAACAGGGGATGCTCTTCGTCTTCGCCGCGCCGCAGCGCATGTCGTTCTGGATGCGGCGCACGCGCATCCCGCTGGACATCGGGTACTTCACCCCCGACGGCGTCCTGCGCGAAATCTACGCCATGGAGCCCTACGACGAGACCGCCGTCCCCTCCGCGAGGAACGATTTGCAGTTCGCGCTGGAGATGAACCAGGGCTGGTACGCCGCCCACGGCGTCAAACCCGGCGCTACCCTCGACATGGCCCAGGTCAAGGCCGCCCTCGAAGCCCGCGGCTACGAGCCCGTGCGACTGGGGCTGGAGTGAAGCGAGAGGCAGAAATAGCTTTTCCCGCGAAGGCACGCGAAGAGGCGCGAAGGGAGTCATTCCGTTTGCCCCCAAAGGTCTTATTCTGTTTCCCAACAGGAATGAGACTTATCATTTATCCACAGATTACACAGATGGACACAGATTCATGTTTCAAAAAACTCTATCCGCGTTTTATCCGCGTTCATCCGTGGCTAATCCCCCCCAATCGGATGGAAAGTGGTCTTCTCTCCGTGCCTCAGTGCCTCCGTGTGAGTCTCCCTGAGAGATCAAGCGCGTCCGCAAACAGGATAAAGCCAAACCGATCTCTTCGCGTTTCTTCGCGTGCCTTCGCGGGAAAAGTCTTTTTCTCCTTTCCCCCGTCCTTCCCGGCCTTCCTGTTAAAGCCTCACAAACTCAGCGGCACGTCCTCGCCCTCGGCCTCGGCGACATCGAGCCAGCGGAACGACACGAGCTCGAAGCGCCGCCCCAGCCCGCCTTCGGCGGTGGGAGCCATCGGGTCTGAGCCGTCGGCCTGCGCGGGCACGCGCCGCACCATCGCCTCGCACCAGGCCCGGGCAACCTCGCCACTGAAGGGGTCTGTCGTCTCCCCGCAGGCGCGGATGACAAAAGTGTCCGAGCGCACCGTCAGCACCGGGGCCAACGCCGCCAGCAGGTCGCCCTGCGTCAGGTAAAGATTCGAACCCTCCGGGACCCCGGCGTTGAGCGGCGGGATGCCCGCCCCCCGTCGCACGCCGACCTCGTCGATCGCCGCTTGCAGGACGCCCGCGTTGGCGAAATCCGCCACCGTAGCAAAGGGGCCGTGCGCCTTGACCTTATCCACGATCCCCTGGCAGAGGTAGTACAGCTGCGCCTCGCCCGCCTCGGTCGAGAAGGTCCGCCCCGCCCGCCCGAAGGCCAGCGCCGGGTCCGCCGCGTCCTCTCGCGCGCCGTAGGGGTGGTCCGCCCACGCCCCGTAAAACGGCAGCCGGAAAAAGGCCGGGGGCGGTGCGTCTTCGTCGGAGGCGAAGGCCCACCCGGCATCCGCCGGGGTCTCGGCGACCGCCTGGCGCGAGCCCCCGAGGACTGCCCGCCAGGCTTCCAGCGAGGTCGAGTTGAGATTGAACGCACCCGCCTGGCACAGCCGCACGGCATCGTCCTCGCGGGGCGTATCGGAGGCGGCCAGCTCACGCCGCCATTGGGCGGGATCGGCGGGAGCCAGCCACGGGTTGAGCAGGCGACGGTCCGCGTCAGCGGCGGCCAGCGGGCTCATGAAATAGTAGTCAAAAATGCCGTTGAAGCTCCCGGCCCGCGCACTGCCGATGGCCAGCGCGGGCAGCCCAGGGATACGGGCGAAACGCAACGCCCCGACCGAAACCGGCTCGGCCACCGGGAGGTCGTAGGCCACGACTTGACGCAGCCCCTCCTCATCATGCTCGCGGTCCTTGGGATCATGAAAGAGGTCGTCCGGGTCAAAGGCCGTGATCGCGTCGTCGGGGTCGGTCCGGTAAAGGTTGTCCGCCAGAACAAGCTCGCTCACGCGGCGGGTCTTGCCGGAGCGGTCGGTAAAGGTATCCGCGCAGTCGAGCACGGGCGCGCGCGGATCGAGCGCGGTGAGCAGGTCGGCCAGCTCGTCGGCGTCGCCCCGGAGCTTGTAGTGGTAGGCGATGGTGTACTGGTCGGCAGTGTACTTGAGGCTCTCGGGCAGGGAAAAAGTCAGGTAACCGTCCTTCACGTGGCTCTCGTACTCTTTCAGCTCGTAGCTGACGTCGTTCTTGTTCGCGGTCTGATCGGGCTTCGTTTTCGAGCGGAAGACCTGCTTCTCGTCCAGCTTCTCGTAGTCGAGGTGCGTCACCTTAAAAAACGCGTCCTGCGCCCGGTAGTCGGCGTCCCCGTCCGTGAAGGCGGTAAAGCCGATGGTCACGCCGTTCTTGGGCTTGGCAATCTTGACGCGGATTTTCGCGTCGTACTCGGGGCGCTCCTTATCGGTCACTGCCCAGGTGGCCTGGCCACTCTCGCTGAGGCGACGGTTTTCGAAACACAGGGAGCGGTTCAGCCCCTCGGGCTGATCCGGGACCGGCGAACGCAGGCGGTACACCTCGCCGGGAAGGAGCACGGGCGGGCCCTCCGGCTGGCCGTCCTCGTTCTTCTTCGGCTCCAGGTCGAGCCAGGCATGGAAGTAGCGCTTGTTGCCCGTGTAATCGTCCCGGCCAAAGTCGCTCAGATCGTCTTCGACGTCTTCGCTCTGACCACTGCCATCCTTGACAGTGATCTCGGGCATACCGTCGAAGTACACGGCGACGGCGCGGTTCTTGTAATTCCCGTCCGTACTGCGCTCGGCAGGGAAGAAAACCGGCACCGAGTACGGATTCCAGAACTCAACCTCGATGTGGTAGCGGATGTGAATCTCCGCATCGTGCCAACCGTGGAAGACCCGCATCGTCAGCAGCACTTCGGTCGGCACCGGGTAAAGCGCGTGCGCGGGTTCGCCGTCCTTTTCCCGGGGCGCGGTCAGATCGGCTCGGGGCTCGGCATTCACCGGCGTGAGAAAGGCCTGAAGCGCGTCGTTGACAAAGCCGTCGCGGTAGGCGTCGTCGGAAAGGTTGACCTTGAGGCCCCCGGTAGCCGGGTTTTCCAGCACTCCGTAGGCGCAGGGCGTGTAATCGTAAAAGGCCGCCTGCGCCCGCTGCTCAGTGACCGCCGGGCCACCGGCGTCCCACAGCAGCGGCAGGGCCGAACGCTCGGCGAGCTTGTTCAAGGCTCCCACGAGCACCGCGTCAGCCTCCGCCCCGGCGGCCAGCAGTCCGCCCAGGTCCGTCCCGGCGGGCGTCTGATTGGCCAGGGCGGCTGCCTCCAGAGGAGTAAGCCCGGCGGGCACTTCCCGTCCCGGCGCGAGCGAGGCTTTCACGCCCTCGTCCCCCACCCACCAGGCGAAGGCGTTGCGGCTGCCGTCACCGCCCTCAAAGTAGATTTTTTCCACTGCTACGGCGGGCACGCCGGTGGCGGGGTTGGCGGGGACTAACACCACGGTATCGGCGGCGGGCGCTGCGGGGTTCGGGGCCTCTCCCGAGACCAGCCAGACCGGGTCCTGCCCGGGGTCCGAGCTATCCCAGACGCCCGTCCAGTAAATGCTTCCCGCCGTTGCCTGACCAACCCCGAGGATCTCCGCCCGGGCCGTCACACGGCGGTCGGCCCCAGCGGTGCGCTGGAGCTCCCCGAGCGCCTGCAGCAGGCCCAGACGCGCATTTTCACGGGCCTGAAGCACAGCCATGCGCGGGGCGGCATCCGCCATCCCGACCCGACTCAGGGCCGAGAGCGAAACCATCAGCAGCAGCACGAGTCCCATCAGCAGGATGGCCAGTACGAGAGCGAAACCCCGGCGAACGGCAGGCGTTCCCTGCCGGTGAACACCGTTTTCGCCTCCTGTGCGCAACATCGTACCCCCGTCGTTTACGGGGCCACAGCCTAGGCTTTAGCCCTTAATCACGTCGAGCGGGAAAGCACCCATTTTGTTAAAAAAATGGAAAAATTACACCGTAACATATCAGGCCAAAAGCCATCTTGGAGAAGCCGTTTTCCTTCAGCCAGTTACTTCTCCGGCACCACCGTCAGCCGCAGGCGACGGGCCGGGTCGAGGTATCGCTGGGCGAAGGCCGTAACCGCTTCCACGGTGACGGCGTCGACGCGCTCCCCGTACTCGCGCCAGCTATTGACCGGCTGGCCGTAGAGGGCGTTGAGAGCAGCCTGCATGGCGCGGGCACCGATGGTCTGCTGGCTCTGGCGCTTCTGGATTTTCAGGCGGGTGCGGCAGGCGGCAACTTCCTCTTCCGTCACCCCGCCAGAGCGCAGGCGCTCCAGCTCCTTGTCGTACTCGGTCAGCACGGCCTCGACCGCGCCCGGATGGGTCCCGGCGTAGAGGCTGAACATCCCGCCGTCGATGCCCGGCGTGCGGGCGGCCCCCACGTAGTAGGCCAGTCCGGCCTTCTCGCGGACCGTTTCAAAGAGGCGGCTCGACATGCCGCTGAGCAGCTCATCCATGATTTCGCCGGTGTGGAAGTCCTCCGAGCGCACGCCCGCGTCCGGGTAGGCCTCCAGGACCACCGCCTGCTCGCGGGGCAGACGTTCGGTAAAGCTCCCGGTCTGAGCGGGCTTTGACGGCAGCACGGGCACCGCCGGGGCAGGCTCGGCGCTGAGCTTGCTCAGGACGGGCTCAAGGGCGACCTTGACTGCGGCCTCGTCCACCGCACCGGCCACGGCCAGTACGACGTTGGGCCCGCGCACGAGTCGCTCGCGCAGTTCCTCGACCTGAGCCAGGGTCAGCGCCTCCAGCCCCTCGCGGGTGCCCAGGTAGTCGTTGGCAAAGGGATGCTCCCCGTAAAAAAGGCGGCGCAGGCGGCGACGGCCGTAATCGAGGATTTCGTCCTCGTCCTCCAGCAGGGAGGAGAGCTGCCCCTCGCGCTCGACATCAAAGGACTCGCCCGAGGGCCGCAGGGCCAGGAGCGCGTCCCCCAGCCAGGAGACGGCCAGCGGCAGGTCCGCCGGGAGCACCTCGGCCGAGAGGCCGAAGGTGTTGTTGCCGATGAACTCGCCAAAATTGGCTCCCACGCGGTCCACCTCTTCGGCCAGAGCGGCGGCGCTGCGGGTCTCGGTGTCGCGGGTCATGAGCGAGGCAAGCACGCCACAGGCACCCGGTACGGTGTCCAGCCCCGGCCCGCCCAGCAGGGCCAGGCGCAGGTGCACCTTGGGGAAAGTCGGATCGGCCTGCACGAGCAGGCGGGCACCGTTGGGCAAAGTCGTCTCGGTAAAGTCCGCCAGCGTGCGAACAGCGGAAGCGGTCTTGTCGGCAGCGGAAGCGGAAGCTTTCGGCTCCAGCGAAACCTCAGTCAGCCCGGACTCGACGAGATAACGCCGGGCGGCCCCTTTCAGGTCTTCCGGACGCAGCGAGGACAGGCGGGTAAAGTACAGGCGCGGGTAGTCCAGCTCGCCCACCACGGTCTCGGCCACCCCGAGGCGCGAAGCCTGCCCGGACATGGTCTTGCGACCGTTGACCTCGCCCACCACGGCCTGGCGCACAGACTTGGCCAGGGTCTGAGCCGTGACGGCCTTGGGCAGGTCCTTGGCCAGCACACGCCGGACCTCAGCCTCCACGGCTTCGCGCTTGCCCGGCTCGCACAGGTAGGAAATCCACAGCAGGCCCTGCGAGCCGGGGTTCCAGCAGCTGGCGTCGATGTGCTGGACGAGGCGTTTTTCCTCACGCAGCTTCTGCCACAGCAGGGAGCTTTTGCCGTTGCCCAGGATGTAGGCCAACATGTCCAGCGCCGGAGCCACCGGGTCGGCCAGGCCGGGCACCTTGTAGCCCATCATGCCGCGCACGAGGTTAAAGTCTCCGCGCAGGCGCTCGCTGCGCAGCGCGAGCTGCGGCGGCTCGGTGGCGACGACCGGTGTGGGGCAAAGCCCCGGCAGCGCCGATCCGAAAAACTTGTCCGCCAGCGCGTCCACCTGCTCGGTGGGCAACGCGCCGACCACGACCAGCACCATGTTGCCGGGCTGGTAGCGGGACTTGTAGTAACCGTAAAGGCCCTCGCGGGTCACTTGCTCAAAGAGCGGGCGCAGCCCGATGACCGGGAAGCGGTACGGGTGCGCGCGGAACGCCGCCTGTGTGAAGGACTGGAAAAGCTCCCGGTCGGGGTCGTCGAGCCCCATGTCAATCTCGCGCAGGATGACGTCGCGCTCGGAGGCGAACTCCGCGTCCGGAATGGTCGCCCGCAGCCCCATGTCGGCCAGGATGTCGAAGGCGGCCTCGGTCTTTTCCGAAGGGGCGTCGATGTAGTAAACCGTGCGGTCGTAGGAGGTGTAGGCGTTGATGTTGCCGCCGAGGCCGTGCACTTCGCGGCTGATGTCCAGCGGGCCGCGCGTGGGCGTGCCCTTGAACAGCATATGCTCCAGAAAGTGCGAGAGCCCCGCGCCGGTCCAGTCACCCTCGTGGATGCTTCCGGTCTTAACCCAGAGCTGGACCGAAACCAACTCCGCCGAAAAATCCTCCCGCGAGACGACGGTCAGCCCGTTGGCCAGGGTACGCCGGTGCACCGGCTCGTGAAAAAGGTCGCTCAGGAGAGCCTGGTCGGGCGAAACGGTTCGGGCGGAATGGTTCATGGACGGAAAAAAGACGATCAGAGGCGGCGGCCACCGGGATGCCAACAGCCGCGAGGGAACATCCTTCGCTCGCCGGGGCGGCCAATCAAACAAAAACCGCCGGGCTGCTTACACCCGGCGGCATTATCGTGGTAGCCTAACTCACAGAAGACTGAAAGTTGGCAGCGGCCTAATATCGACCACTTTGCCTATCTGTAAATATCACTTGTGAAAAGTTCCGGCATTTAACAACTGCTTTACCAACAGTTTTTTATAAGCGTCACAAAGTCGTAACGCAGACGTCACGCGAATCGGTAATAACCTGTCCCAAGAGCCCCATCCGGGTACAACCAAGCCCTTGGCCGTTGTCATCCTGAGCGAGCACCGCGAGCTGAAGGATCTCCCGGTCCGGTTTTTTTACGAGCCCGCCCAGAACGCCGCACGAGGAGATCCTTCGACGCGTCCGCAAGCGGACTTGCTCAGGATGACAACACTGGCATCTCCAGCGCTTGCTCCAAAAGCGAGCAAGGAGCACAACAGGCTGCCCGCGTGAAGCTCCCCCTACTCTTTTTCCGAGTCGGGCGCGTCGGCGTCCTTCTGGAAAAGCTTCAGGTACGCGCCATAGCCCTCCTTTTCGAGGTCAGCCACGGGGATGAAGCGCAGAGAGGCGCTGTTGATGCAGTAGCGCATGCCTTCCGGCCCGGGGCCGTCGGGGAAGACGTGCCCGAGGTGAGCGTCGCCAGTCTTCGAGCGAACCTCAGTGCGGACCATCCCGTGCGAGGTATCGCGCACCTCCACGATCTCGGCCTCGTCAACCGGTTGGGTGAAGCTCGGCCAGCCCGTGCCCGAATCGAACTTGTCCGTCGAGGCGAAGAGCGGCTTGCCCGAGATCACATCGACGTACAGCCCCGGCTCGTGGTTGTCCCAGTAGGCGTTGCGGAACGGCGGCTCCGTCCCCCCCTCGCAGGCCACCGCGTACTGGACGGGCGTCAGCTTGTCGCGCAGAGAGGATTTTTGTTCGGTCTTGTCGGTGCTGTCATTCATGAAAGAAGGATCATTCGGGGATGAAAGAGTGCCGGAGGCCGGGATCTTGGCCGCCGGGGTGGTGGAAGTTTTATCAACGGCAGCGGTGTCAGGGGCCGGAGCCGGACAGGACGCCGCTTGGGCGCTGCCGCCGGTTAACCAGCAACCGCCCGTGCCGCAAGCGCCGCCGGACACGCGCGAGTAGGTCAGCCACCCCGCCACGGCGAGGACGACGACAGGCCAGAAAAGTTTTCGCATCATGGTGTCTTGTGTCGCGCCCGGCGCGAAATCCTTACGTCCCGCCGCGAGGTGTTTTGTTCCCCCCGAGGGTCGGACCGGGCGCCGTGCCGCCAAAACCGGCAACCCTCATTTTCATTGTCGCCGCGCTTTTGTGCCTTTGCGGTTCATTTTGTTTATTAACCACAGAGAGCACAGAGGACACAGAGTTTTTATAAGGACAAGTCCCACGCACTTATCCTGCTTTCTGGAGTTTGGGGTAGCGATGAGACTTTGTTAAAGCCGCAAGTGCCGTTGCCTTATGACATTGCTCCGGCAAAAGCGCCCCAATCACCACTCAGACGCTGAGCCACACAGAAAAACCTCTCTGTGTTCTCTGTGCCCTCTGTGGTTAAAAAAATCCCACCCCGCAGCCTTACGACTGCTCGGGGTGCAGTTCGCCCTTGGCGTTGGTGGGCAGATAGGGCTTGAGGAAGGCCTCGCGGAAGTCATACCCGCCGCAGAAGTCCTCCTTCTTGTCGCTGTCGGTCTTGCCGAGCACGCCGTATTCAACGAGGTTGAACACGATCTCGCCGAAGTCGTCGCACTTGCGGATGCCCCAGTGGTCCAGCAGCGAGAACGCCATCGGTCCGTACTGGTTATGGGCGTAGTCGCGGATGCCCTCCAGCAGTTCCTGCCCGGAGACATGCCGCGGGTGCCCCTCGGGGCCGTCGTCAAGGTTGCGCAGGGTGTGGTCGAGCCCCTGGCGCACAAAAAAGTACGCGCCCTTGTCGAAACGGCCATCCTCACGGAGGATCAGCTCCACCACTTCGCCAAAGTCCTTATGTTCGCTCATTTATAAATCTTAAAACTCCTTTCGTTCCTTTCCAGACACACCCCTAATGTAGCAAAAATCGCGCCGGAATCAAGCGCGGGTATGAACGTAAGAGCATGAACGGCGTAAATCATCACACTCTGTCTTTCCTCTGTGGAACGCACCCAGCAGGACACGGATGTTGCCCGGAGGGATTTTTCCCCTTGCCATCGGGGCAAAAACTCTTTGTTTTCTCCGCTTTTCCCAAGATCATGAGTCAGAAAACCCGCAAAGCAATGGCCAAGCGCTTCAAGGTGACCGGCACCGGGAAGGTTATGCGTCGCAAGCCCAACCACCGCCACCTCCTGCGCAACAAGAGCTCCAAGCAGAAACGTTCCATGCGTCAGGACCAGCTGGTCCCCAGCGGCTACGTCAAGCAGCTCCGTGTCGGCCTCCCGCATCACGACATCTAAGTGATTCCTGATAACTGAGCCGGACGGGGTGAACAACCACCAGGCGACCCCGCCGCTCCCATACATACAGAAAGCAATACAACATGCCTAGAGCAACCAACGCACCCGCCTCGCGCGAACGTCGCAAGCGCGTCCTCAAGTCCACCAAGGGCTATTTCGGCAACAAGTCCCGGCTCTTCCGCTACGCCAAGGACGCCAACATGCATGCCGGCGTCTACGCCTACCGCGACCGCCGCAAGAAAAAGACGGAGTTCCGCCAGCTGTGGATCATCCGTATCAACGCCGCCTGCCGTCTGAACGGCATCGCCTACAGCCGCTTCATGGCCGGTATCCATGCCGCCGGTATCGAGCTGGACCGCAAGGCCCTGAGCGAACTCGCGATTCATGACGAGGCCGCCTTCGCCGCCCTGGTCGAAAAGGCCAAGGCCGCCGTTGCCGCCTAATCGCGCATCTCGCACTTGAAATTTCCGAAAGGCGGCCTCACCATGGCCGCCTTTTTTGTTGGCTGGTATTGGCAAGTGGCAGAATCCCTTTCCAGTACCGCCAGCAAACAACCCTTCTTTTAAAAGATTAACCACAGAGACACAGAGAACACAGAGAGTGACGTTTAAGTCCCCACCGCTCGGTGCCCTCTGTGTCTCTGTGGCAAAAACTTCCTTTTCCCAATGAAAGAGCAACTCGCAGCCATCGTGGCCGAAGTCGAGGGCGCCGTGCCCGCGCTGGACAAGCGCGCCGCGTTCGAGGCGTTCAAGGCCACCATCTCCGGCCCCAACGGCAAGCTGACCGCCGCCATGAAGGGCATGAAGGATGTCCCGAAGGAGGAGAAGCCCGCCATGGGCAAGCTTCTCAACGAGACCAAACAGCAGATCGAGGCCCTCTACGCCGAGACCCTCGCCCGCCTGGAGGCCGCCGAGACCGCCGAAAAGCTCGGCCCGCCCATCGACCCCACCCTGCCCTGCCCGGACACCGCCACTGGCAGCCTGCACCCGCTCACCCAGACGCGCCGCCTGATCGAGTCCGTCTTCCGCAAGGTCGGTTTCACCGTGGCCGAGGGGCCCGAAGTCGAGACCGAGTGGTACTGCTTTGACGCGCTCAACACCCCCGAGGACCACCCCGCCCGCGACGCCCAGGACACGCTCTTTTTGCCCGAGGCCGCCGTGGTCGAAAACGTCTCCAAGCACGGCTCCGAGCGCCACATCCTGCGCTCCCACACCTCCACCGTGCAGATCCGCACCATGATGAAGGAGCAGCCCCCGCTGCGCATCATTTCCCCCGGCCGCGTCTTCCGCCGCGACACCACCGACGCCACTCACAGCGCGAACTTTCACCAGATGGAGGGCCTCTACGTGGACAAAAACGTCACCGTCGTGGACCTGAAGGCGATCCTCGACTACTTCGTGGCGGAGATCTTCGGCAAGGGCTCGACCGTGCGCCTGCGCCCGAGCTTTTTCCCCTTCACCGAGCCGTCCTTCGAGCTCGACATGAAGACCCCCAACCTCGGCAAGCTCTCCAACCAGTGGATCGAGCTGGGCGGCTGCGGCATGGTGGACCCGAACGTTTTCAAGTCCGTCGGCTACGACCCCGAGCAGTGGACCGGCTACGCCTTCGGCATGGGCATCGAGCGCATCGCCATGATCGTCCACGGCATCGACGACATCCGCTATTTCTACCAGAACGACCTGCGCTTCCTCCAGCAGTTCGCGTAAGCAAGGCAGGACACAGAGAACACAGAGGAATCACCGAGCACACAGAGTTTTTATACCGGAGCCCCGGCTCAGATCTCATTTCAATTTTCTCTCCGTGAGCTCTGTGCCTTCTCTGCGTTCTCTGTGACCAGAAAACCCAAAAACATTTCCCGATGAAAATTTCCCTCAAGTGGCTCAAGAACTACGTCGATCTCGACGTGAGCGCCGAACAACTGGCCGACGACCTGCCCATGATCGGGCTGGAAGTCGAGAGCGTCGAGTCCACCGGCCTGCCCCAGTTTGAAAACCTCGTCGTGGGCGAGATTCTCTCCCGCGAGCAGCACCCCGACGCCGACCGCCTCGGCGTGTGCATGGTCCAGGTCGGCGAGGGCGAGCCCCAGCAGATCGTCTGCGGCGCGAGCAACTACAAGGTCGGCGACCGCGTGCCCGTGGCCCTGCCCGGCTGCGTGCTTCTCGGCGACTTCAAGATCAAGGCGAGCAAGCTGCGCGGCGTCCCCTCCAACGGCATGATGTGCTCGGCCAAGGAACTGGGCATGGGCGACGACCACTCCGGCCTGCTCATCCTGGAGCAACGCCCCGAGATCGGCACCCCGATCAACGACGTTTTCCCCGGCGGGGACACCGTGATCGAGCTGGAGCTGACCGCCAACCGCGGCGACTGCCTGAGCCACATCGGCGTGGCCCGCGAGATCGCCGCGCTTTATGCGAAGGAGCTGCGCCTGCCCAAGGTCAAGCAGCACCCCGGCTCCGGCGAGGGCCTCATCAGCGCCGTCGAAGTCGAGACCCCCGACTGCCCGCTTTACACCGCCACCAGCATTAAGGGCGTGAATATCGCCCCCTCCCCCGCCTGGCTGCAAGAGGCGCTCAAGAGCATCGGCCTGCGCCCCATTAACAACGTTGTGGACGTGACCAACTACGTCCTGATGGAAACGGGCCAGCCCCTGCACGCCTTTGACGCGCAAAAGATCAAGGGCGGCAAGCTCGTGGTCCGCGCCGCCACCGAGGGCGAGCCAATCGTCACCCTCGACGAGCACAAGCGCAAGCTCACCGCCGGGATGATGGTCATCGCCGACGCCGAGCGCCCCCTCGTGGTCGCGGGCGTCATGGGCAGCCTCGACGCCGAGGTGGATAATGCCACGACGGACATCGTGCTGGAAAGCGCGTGGTTCCGCCCCGGCTCGATCCGCGCCACCTCCCGCGCGCTCAACCTCTTTTCCGACAGCTCGCACCGCTTCTCGCGCGATGTCGATCCGGTCGGGGTGGACTTCGCCGCCCGCCGCGCCATCGACCTCATCCTGCAAGTGGCCGGGGGCGAAGTCGTCGGCCCCTGCATTTCCGTGGGCCAGCCGCCCCGCGGCGACCGCACCATCACCATCACCCCGGACTATGTGCGCCGCGTCTGCGGCTTCGAGGTGGAGGACGCGGCCATCGCCGGCACCTTCACGCGCCTGGGCTTCACCGTGGACACCAGCGCCTACCAGTGGAGCGTGCACGTACCGTCCTTCCGGCCCGAGGTGGACCGCCCCATCGACCTGGTCGAGGAGTTTATCCGCCTGCACGGCACCCCGCAGATCCCCGAGGCCCCCGTCAAGGCCACCGGCCTCACCCGCGAGGACGACGCGCTGGCCGTCTTCAACCGCCGCGCCGTCCAGAAGCTCGCCGGGGAAAACTTCGCCGAGTGCTCGCACTACACCTTGACCGACGGCACCAGCCTGGCCAAGTGGTTCGGCCCCGAGCGCGCCGACGCCCTGCGCCTGGACAACCCGCTCACCACCGAGCAGAGCCACCTGCGCCCTTCGCTCATCCCCGGCCTCCTCGACGCCCTGCGCCTGAACTTTAACAACGGCAACCACCCGGCCCGCCTCTGCGAGACCGGGCGCGTCTTCCGCACCGTCGAGGGCAAGCTCTGGGAGCTGGCCAGCGTCGCCTTTGTCATCGCCGTGGACGACGGTCGCCGCCGCTGGCGCGAACGCCCCGCCCCGGACTTTTTCACCGCCAAGAAGCTCATCGGCGAGCTCGCCTCGCTGGCCGGGATCAAGCCCGCCAAGCTCGCCTACGAGCTGACCGGCGAGGACGAGCCGCTCTGGCAGGTCGGGCACGCCGCCCACGCCGCCTGCTGGAAGAAGACCGGCTACAAGTCCTTCGCCGGGCTTATCAGCGTGGACGCCCTCAAGGACTGGGACCTGGACACGCTCGTGCTCGCCGGGGAACTGATCATCCTGCCCGAGTTTCTGGCGAAAAAGTCGGACAAGACCGTCCGCCTGAGCCCCTTCAGCAGCTTCCCGCCGGTCACGCGCGACCTCGCGCTGGTCGTGGACGCCGCCACCACCGCCGAGTCCGTCCGGCGCGACCTGCTCAAGGCCGCGAACAAGGCCGTGGGCGGCAAGTTCGCCTGCGAGGAGGTGGAGGCGTTCGACCTCTACGCCGGACAGGGCCTGCCCGAGGGCAAGAAGAGCCTGGCCTTTGCCATCGCCTTCCGCGCCCCCGACCGCACCCTGACCGACAAGGAAGTCGGCACCGCCTTCGACGCCCTCCAGGAGGCCATGAAGGCCATGGGCTACACCGTCCGGGCGTAGAGCATCGCTGATCGAATCTGTCGCCTGGGCACGTTCTGCCTAGCCGTGGGTTTTAACCACGGTCCTTCGCATCGGCCTTGCATCACGTCGCGTCAGCGACGTTTCAGGAGTGAAGCGGCAGGCATGTCATTGTGTCCGGGCGCGTTGCCGTTCGCCGACCGTGCCCTTGGTCGTCGCGGTCACTGTGGCGACGATGAGGGACTTGCCACTCTCCGTAAAACGCTCCCGCCAGCAGAGGATACCCGGTTCGCCATCGGTCAAGGTGACAACGCCCCCGCATGGGAGGGATTCGAGGACCGGGACTTTCACGGGCGTGGTACTCCCGTCGGACTCGGCGACCTGGACTTCGACAAAGCCCTCGAACCCCGACACTGTCGCCTGCACCTCGGCCACCAGTTTACCCGTCGGCGCATCCTGCCAAACCTGCATCGTGGCCTGGACGCCGCTGACGATCTTGCGCAGTTCTTCCTCGCCGGTGTAGGCCTCCGGATCGGAGACCAGCCCCTGGCTGTCGGCATAAAGCTCCTGCGTGGCGTCCATCGTGCAGACACGCCCGCCTTTGCTTTTGCTCGCGACGATCAGGACCATCGGGTTCGTTATCACCCGCGCCCCGTCCGTATCGGGAACCTCCAAGGCAATGATCCCCCCGCCGACCTCCCGCTTGACCGGCGGCTCGCGCCGCGCCCGCGTCTCGGCCACCAGCGCATCGAGCGCGGGCAGATCGAGGGGCTTGAACGTATCGACGGACTCGCCCTTCACCCGGTAGATTTTTAGCTCCACCTGCACCTTCGGCAAGTGGGCGATCCCAAGCACTTCCGCCCGTGATTTCGGGCCGGCGGGCTCGGCCCGCAGAACAGCGGGCACCAGCGTTGACAGGATAAACAGGCAGCAGAGGGGCGTTTCCATCATCATGGAATGTCGGAAAAGGGGTGGTAAGTGAACATAATATAACCAAACAACCCGGTGGAAGCCAATCGCATATTTATCCCTGAGCCCGCGCATCCCACGAAAAATCTCCGTGACCTCTGCCCGTTGGGTGTTAGAAAGACCGGATGCCGTCTGAAAAGATAGACATCGACTACGTCGCACGACTGGCCCGGATCGACCTCACCGAGGAGGAGAAGGTCACCTTTGCCGAGCAGCTCGGCAACATCCTCGCCTACGTGGACAAGCTCAACCAGGTGGACGTCTCCGGCGTCGAGCCCATGGCCCACGCCTTCGCGCTGGAGAACGTGCTCGACGACGACGAGCCCGGCCCCGCCCTCACTGTCAAGGACGCCCTCCGCAATGCCCCCGCCCAGCGCGACAACCAGATCGTCGTCCCCAAGGTCGTCGAAGACGCTTAGCGGGTTGCACCCGCTGGCAATGAGGGGGCTCTGCTCCATCGCTCGTAAAAGCTCGCTGCCACGGACGCAAAACCAGACAGGCTCCAACCCCTGAGAGCAACGAGACTCCGCGACAAGAGGCAGACGCGACGCCCCAACCAAGAACAAAGAACCAAGCACAAAGAACTTTCCCCCATGTCGGACATTATCCAAAAGACCGCCGCTGAGCTGTCGCAGGCGCTTGCCGCCAAGACCGTTTCCGCCGTCGAGGTCGCCCAGGCCTTCATCGCCCGCACCGAGGCGGTGGAGGACCGCGTCAAAGCCTTTAACTCGCGCGATGCCGAGTGGACGCTCGCCCAGGCCAAGGCCAGTGACGAGCGCCGCGCCGCCGGTGACGCCGCTGGACCGCTCGACGGCGTCCCCGTCGCGTTAAAAGACATCCTCGCCGTCAAGGACCAGCCGCTGACCTGCTCCTCGCGCATGCTGGAGAACTTCGTCTCGCCCTACGACGCGCACGTGACCGAGCTTTTGAAAGCCCAGGGCGCGGTGCTGTGGGGCCGGCTGAACATGGACGAGTTCGCCATGGGCTCCTCCACGGAAAACTCCGCCTTTCACACCAGCCGCAACCCGTGGAACACCGACTGTGTGCCGGGTGGCAGCTCCGGGGGCAGCGCCGCCTGCGTGGCCGCTCTGGAGGCCCCGCTGTCCATCGGCTCCGACACCGGCGGCTCCATCCGCCAACCGGCAGCCTTCTGCGGCGTGGTCGGCCTCAAGCCGACCTACGGGCTCGTCTCGCGCTACGGGCTGGCCGCCTTTGCCTCCTCGCTGGACCAGATCGGGCCGTTCGCCCGCACGGTCGAGGACGCCGCGCTCCTGCTTCAGGCCATCGCCGGGCACGACCGCCGCGACTCCACGTCTTATAAAACCAAGCTCCCCGACTACCGCGCCGCCCTCACGGAGAAGGAGGGCCCATGGACCATCGGCGTGCCCAGGGAGTGCTTCGCCGAGGGGCTCGACCCCGAGATCAAGGCCGCCGTCCAAGACGCCATCGCTTTTTATGAAAAGGACGGCCACACGGTGCAGGAAGTCTCGCTCCCGATGACCGAGTACGCCATCCCGACCTACTACATTTTGGCCACAGCCGAGGCTTCGTCGAACCTCGCCCGCTACGACGGCATCCGCTACACCCACCGCTCGAAGAACGCCGCCGACGCCGTGGACCTGTACTTCAAGAGCCGCGCCGAGGGCTTCGGCCCCGAGGTCAAGCGCCGCATCATCCTGGGCACCTACGTGCTCTCCAGCGGCTACTACGACGCCTACTACCTGCGCGCCCAAAAGATTCGCACCCTCATCCGCCAGGAGTTCATGCAGGCCTTCGAGTCGGTGGACACGATCCTCACGCCGACCACCCCCACCCCGTCGTTCCAAGTCGGAGCTAAGGAAGACCCCCTGGCCATGTACCTGAACGACATCTACACCATCAACGTCAACCTCGCCGGCCTGCCGGGCATCTCCGTCCCCTGCGGCTTCACCTCCAGCAAGCTCCCCATCGGCCTGCAACTGATCGGCAAGCCCTTCGCCGAAGACGAGCTGCTCGCCGTCGCACACCGCTACGAACAGGCCCACGGGTGGAAAGACGCCGTCGCGCAACTGTGATTATTTAACCACAGAGGACACAGAGAGCACAGAGATGGACATGAACAAGTTATCCGGGGAAGTCGTCGATGCTGCGATCCAAGTGCATAAAGCACTTGGGCCCGGATTATTGGAATCCACGTACGAAAGGTGCCTTCAGCAGGAATTGCTATTGAGAGACATTAAAGTCGAACGTCAGGTTATTTGCCCGATCGAGTACCGCGGCTTAAAACTGGACGAGGGTTACCGTCTGGATCTGGTGGTGGAAGACTCGATTATCGTGGAGCTCAAAGCCGTTGAAGTACTGAACGAAGTTCACACTGCGCAGCTCCTCACTTACCTCAAGCTCACCAACATCGAGCTCGGTCTCCTGATTAACTTCAACGTCACCTTACTCAAGGACGGCCTGCGCCGCCTCACCACCGCCAAACCCAATCCTAAACCCTCTGTGCACTCTGTGCACTCTGTGGTTTAACCTCTTTTCTTCACCATGGAATTTACCGCAGACATCGGGCTGGAAGTTCACGTCCAGCTCAAGACGAAATCAAAAATGTTCACCCGCGCGCCGTACCACTACGGGGCCGAGCCGAACACCCTGACCGACCCCGTCGTGCTCGCCCTGCCCGGCGTGCTCCCGGTCATGAACAAGGAAGCCGTCCGCAAGACCGTCCTGCTGGGCCTCTTGTGCAAGTGCAAGATCGCCGAGCGCTGCAAGTGGGACCGCAAAAACTACTTCTATCCGGACAGCCCGAAGAACTACCAGCTCTCCCAGTACGACCAGCCCATCTGCGAGGGCGGCGAAGTCGAGATCGAGATGCTCGGGGCTTCGCGCAACGTCATGGGCGAACACCGCATGGTGCAGCTCACGCGCATCCACCTGGAGGAGGACGTGGGCAAGCTCACCCACTTCGCCAACGACAGCCTCGTGGACTACAACCGCGCCGGCGCCCCGCTGTGCGAGATCGTGACCGAGCCCGACATGCACAACGCCGACGAGGTTTTCGCCTTCCTCACCGCGCTGCGCAACAACATCGTCGCCGCCGGGCTCTCCGACTGCGATATGGAAAAGGGCCAGATGCGCTGCGACGCCAACATCTCCGTCCGCCCCAAGGGCCAGGAAACCCTCGGCACCAAGGTCGAGTTGAAAAACATGAACACCATCTCGGGCGTGCGCAACGCCGTCGCCTACGAGATCAAGCGCCAGATCCACGCCGTCACCTCCGGCGAGGCCATCCACCAGCAGACGCGCCGCTGGGACCCCGTCTCGCAGGTCACCACCAAGATGCGCGACAAGGAAGAGTCCCACGACTACCGTTATTTCCCCGAGCCCGACCTCATGCCCGTCTCCATCGGTGCCCAGCAGTTGAAGGTCCTCGCCAAAGAGCTTCCCGAGCTACCCTTCGACCGTCAGCGCCGCTTCATGGAAACGCTCGACCTGCCCTACACGCTGACCTCCGTCCTGTGCCCGGACAAGGAACTGGCCGACTTCTTCGAAGAAGCCCTCGCCGACACCGGCGGCAAAGTCGCACCCAAGGCCGTCGCCAACCTCATCGCCAACGACCTCCTGCGCGAGCTTTCCGGCGGCGAGGAAGAGGGTCGCCTGCCGCTGAGCGCGTGCAAACTCGCCCCCGCCCACATCGCCGATCTGACCGTGCTCGTCGAGGACGGCGTCATCACCAAGCAGATCGCGCAGACGATATTTACCGAGATGTACGCCACCGGCAAAATGCCCTCCACCCTCGTCGAGGAAAAGGGCCTGCAGGCCCACAGCGACGACGGCGAGCTGGAGTCCATCGTGCGCGAAGTCGCCGCCGACCCCAAGCACGAGAAGGCCATCTCCCAGTTCAAGGACGGCAACACCAAGGCCATCAACTCCCTCATCGGCCCCATCATGAAAGCCACCCAGGGCAAAGCCGACCCCCGCAAAATCCAGGATATGCTCGCCAAGGTCTTGGGGTAATACTTGGGGGCTCCGCGCCCCCAAACCCTGCGGCAGGCACAGCCTGCACTTTCGATTCATGGCCTGTGCTGCGCACAAACCATGAATCGACATTGAGTTATCCCTGACACATGGCTGGCCCACCTGATTTATCGCAGTCACACATAACCTATCTCCCCAAGGTGGCGATCCAGTTTTGATACTTGGGCATCAGCGATTGCGTGAACCAGTTTCACTGGTTCACGCAATCGCTGACACGATGCTGCAAGCATCGAAAGTGCAGGCTGTGCCTGCTGCGGGTCTGGGCTGCATAAGCCCAGAGAAATAAGCGTATCCACTTTCCACTACACGTCCCGCGCGCAACGGAAGCCGCAGTTGGTGGTGCCGGTGTCGGGGGCATTGGAGGTACGGGCGCCGACGCGGTAGCGGTTGCAGTAGCTGTCGTGGCAGAGGAAAGAGCCGCCGCGCATAACTTTGTTGGTGCCGGAGAGGGGGCCACGGGGGTTCTCGCGGGTGTCGGGGCGGGCGGGCGCGTGCCAGTGCGGGTCGAACCAATCCCCGACCCATTCCCAGACGTTCCCCGCCATGTTGTAGAAGCCGTAACCGTTCGCGCGAAAGGACTTGGCCGGGGCGGTCCAGGCGTAGCCGTCTTCGGCTGTGTTCACGGTGGGAAAGGTGCCCTGCCAGATGTTGCAGCGGTGCTTGCCCTCAGGGGTAAGCTCGTCGCCCCAGCAGTACTTTTTGCGGTCGAGCCCGCCGCGGGCGGCGTACTCCCACTCGGCCTCGGTGGGCAGGCGCTTGCCCGCCCACGCGCAGTAGGCGATGGCGTCGTTCCAGGAGACGTGGACGACCGGGTGTTCGAGCCGCTTCTTGATATTCGAGCCGGAGCCCTCGGGCTTGCGCCAGCAGGCCTCCTCAACCGCCACCCACCACTGGAGCCCCTGCACGGTCTGCGCCTTAAGCTTGCGCTGGCGCGAGGCCGGGAGCTGCCCGGCGAAAACGTAGGACCAGCCGAAGCGCTCGGACTCGGTCTTGTACCCGGTGGCCTCGACGAAGGCCGCAAACTGGGCGTTGGTCACGGCGGTGGCGTCGAGCCAGAAGGGATCGACCGTCACCTGCCGCACGGGGCCCTCGCCGTCCTCGGGCCAGGCATCCTCGTCCTCGTTGCCCATCCAGAAGGCGCCGCCCGGCAGCTGGATCATGCCCTCAGTGGAGCCGGTGCGGGCCTCGCGGATCGTCTCGGCGGCGTTACCCGCGCCAAGCGTCATCCCGGTGCGACAGCCATCCCCGAGAGGGAGGCTGACCTTGGGCAGGGCGGGAGCGGAGGAGGCCGAAGGGGCGCAACAGGACTTGGGTTGGTCGGACATGGACAGGGGTAATAAAGTTAAAGCTGGCCACGGCGCAACCCCCGCTTAGCCTTTCTACTATGAAGGCCGCTCTCCTCTTATCGCTCCTCGCCTGCGTTTTTCTCAGCGCGTGCTGCCCGAAAAAGCCCGCCACGGCCCCCGGCCAGCAGCCCGAAGGCTTCGCGTTGCTGTATGATGTGACGAGTCAGGAGCAGGACGTGGACAAGCTGCTTTGGGTCAAGGACCCGGGCCCGGAAATCGCCGCCTGGGTCAAGGACATCGCCACCTTTAACAAAGACGTGACCACCCAGCTGGAAGCCTGGAAAGCCGACGGCTCGCTCACCAATCTGTCGGAGCTTTCCCTGCCCCCGGCGGAAGTCGAAGCCCGCGCCCGCGCCGCCAGCGAAACCACGGGCGACCTGCTCTTTGACACCGACGCGGACCTGCGCGTGGTCATGATCTACTCACAGCTTCAGTCGCTGGGCTACTGCTCGGACCTGTGCTACGCCATCGCGGAGCTGCCCTACGGCGAGCCCATGGCCGACACGCTGACAAAGTGGACCGACCGCTACCACGCCCTCCAGGACACCGGCTTTAAAATGCTCAAGACCGGAGCCATCAACGGCGACGCTCCCGCAGCCAACACCAGCGCAACCGCGGCCCCCAGCCCCTCCGACAAGGGCAACACCGACACCTCGCACGGCCCCTCGGGGAATTAGATGCAAAAAAGAGGGTACCCTACTCCTCCGGAGTCGGCTTGTCGGCGAACCACTCGATTTTCCCGCAGCGTTCGCACACCAGTGCGGTAGCGGAGGCGTTCAGCCAATCCAGCCCCATGAGGGTCATCTCCTGCGTGTTGAGCTGAGCACTCCGGCTTTTAAAACGATCCCCACCGCAACAGGTGCAGGTCACCTTGTACCCCTTGCTTGTGAACCCCGTGCCTTCGGAACTGATGAAGGCTTTGGAAGCCGCTTTCACGCCTTTGAAAAAAAGTTTCATCGCGTTCGCAAATGGATGGGCGGGGTATAGAACGCCTCAGATTTTTTTCAGCAGGCCGGGCTGTTTTTTCAGAATGGCCATGATCTCCGAGGCGGGACGCTGGCGGCGGTAGAGCTCGGCCATGACCTTCATCACGGGGTCGATGTGGTTGAAAAACAGCTTGTACCCGGCGCACAAGTGGCTGAGCCCGAACTCGCCGTCCGGCGTAAAGGCGAAGCGGTGCTTGGGGCAGTCGCCGTTACAGGCGAAGCGCACCTCGCATTCGCGGCAATACTTCGGGAGCTTGTCGCGCTTGTCGTTGCCGAACTTGAGCGCGGCGGCGCTGTCGGCCATCTCGGAAATAGACTTGTTCAGGATGTTGCCGAGCTTGTAGCGCGGGTACACGTAGTGGTCACAGGCGTAGAGGTCGCCGTTGTGCTCCAGGGCGAAGGCCTTGCCGCAGGTCTCGGCCAGCACACAGGTGCCGCCCGGCATCCCGAGCCACTTGCCCAGCGACACGTCGAACTGCTGCACGAAGGTGCGGCCCACGTCGCGGGTGGCCCAGCGGTCGAAAATCTTGCACAAAAACTCGCCCCAGGCGCGGGAGTTGACGGTCCACTTCGTCACGATGGGTGTGTGCAGGGCGGGCGGGTTCTCGAAGTCCGGCGGCATGCCCAGGCTCAGTCCCAGCTCGGCGGAAGCCTCGTCGGCGGCGCGCTCGACCAGCGGGATAAACTGGATGTAGGTCGAGCCGATGTTGCGCAGAAATTTGTACACCTCCAGCGGCTCGCCGACGTTGGAGCTGCTGACCACGGTCAGCGTGTTGAACTCGACCTTGTGCTTGCGGGCCAGCTCGATGCCGCGGATGACCTGGCGGTAGCTGGAGCGGCCCTGCTTGTCCACGCGCCCGGCGTCGTGCAGGCGCTCCGGCCCGTCGATACTGATCCCCACGAGGAAGCCCTCCCCGGCCAGGAACTCGCACCACTCGTCGTTGAGAAGGGTGCCGTTGGTCTGGAGGGCGTTCTCGATCTGGCGACCGGCGGCGTATTTTTTTTGCAGCTCGACGACCTTGCGAAAGAAGTTCACCCCGGCCAGCGTGGGCTCGCCCCCCTGCCAGGCGAAGGAGACGGTGTGCCCCGGCTGGGCCGCGATGTAGTCGCGGATGTACGCCTCCAGCAGCGCGGGCGGCATCTTGAAGCGCTCGTTGCTGGGAAACAGCCCCTCTTTCTCAAGGTAGAAGCAGTACTGGCAGTCCAGGTTGCACAGCGGCCCCATCGGCTTGGTCATGATATGGAACGGCGCGGATGCCTGTGTCACAGACATTCGCGGTTCCGTCGCCTGAGGGGTCGTATTAGCCATGAGGAAAAAACAGCCTATTTATTATTAAGCAGGCTGTTAAGCAAGCCTTGGACGGCATTGCGGGCCGCATCGTTGGAATTTTCCGGCTGGGCGGGGGCGGATTCACCCTCGGTGGCCGTGCCGTCCGTCCCGGTGGCGGGAGTCTTCTGCATGCGTCCCTCGTCGCTCTGCTGGACCGTGGCGGCGGCGGCGCTGAGGAGCTTTTGGTTGAGCTCGGAGAAGTCGGGCTTGGCCAGCGTGCCCTTGAGCGGGAAGGAGAAAGCCTCGTAGAAGCCGTCCGCATCGGGCGTGCTGGAGGAGAGCATGCGCAGGTCCGAGAACAGCCGCGCCACGTCACCCTTGGCCGCGAGGTTGACCTGCCCGCTAAGCGTCTGCTGCGGGATGGGCGTGCTGGCCGCGTAGGTCACCTTGCCCGTGCCGTTCATGCGGATCTGTGGACCGGTCAGGGCGAGCTCGCTCAGGTTGATATCGAGGTTCTGCCCCCGGTCGGCCACGATGGCGAAGCGGTCATAGTCGATCTGCTGGAGCGTCTGGATGAGCTTCTGCGCGGTCTGCACGCCGGTGCGCTGGTTTTTCTGGAACATCGAGGCGATGCCCAGGCCGAGGCTGAGCGCATTGCCCGCGCCCTCCTGCCCGGCGGCGGCGAGCACGCGCAGGGAGCCGTTGGTGCCCGTGAGGTTGAACTTGCCCTGCACCTTCTGCATGAGGGCGGCCATCGTCGGCCCGGTGCCGGTGGCCGTGCCCGTCACATCAAACATCCCCGTCAGCGGCGGGGTCGTGCCGGGGGCCTCCTGCACGAGGAACTTGCCCACGTCGAACTGCGAGAAGTTCAGGTTGCTCTTCAGGTCGTAGGGGCTCGCGCCGGGGGTAAAGGTGATGAGCGTGTCGGCCTTGAGCGGGGCGCCCGCGAAGGTCGCCGCGAGCGGATCGACCGTCAGCCGGTCCTGCGTCAGCGTGAGCTGGAGCGAGGCGTCGTCGAGCCGGTACTTTTGCGCGTAAATCTTCCCGATCTTCGCCGTGGCCTTCCCCGCGAAGCCGTTCCAGAATGGCACGGTGTCGGCCTGCGTGGCGCTGCTCGCCGGGGCCGGAGCGGTGGCTGTACCCGGGCGCGAAGTGCCCTGCGTCGTGCTGGCCGGGCGCGTGGTGGTCGTGGCCGGAGCGGAGGCCACGGGCTGGCCGGCAGTGGCTGCCGCCGTCGGGTTCTTAAAGGCGGCGGCGAGGAGCTGCACGCCGTCGAGGTCGAGCTGGCTGCCCGTCAGGGTGACGTCAAAGTTCTGCACCGCGCCCTGCTTTTCGAGCTCGGCCTTCAGCGTCAGGTCGGTGTCGCCCTCGGCGGTCTTGAGCACGAGGGGAGCGGTCAGCTCCAGCTCGGACGAGCCCTCGAAGCTGCCCTTGGCGTCCAGCTTGAGCTGGGACACCTGTTTCATCGGCTCACGCACAAGGAGGTTTTTTACCAGAACGTTCGCGTCAAAGGTGCCCTTGCCCTCGTCGAGTTCGGCCTGCGCCGTCACGTCGAAGGTCCCGGTGGCGACGTTGTTGAAGCGGACCAGCGCGGGCTGCTTGAGCAGCTGGGCGAGGTCGCCGGAAAGCGTCGTTTTGAGGGAGGCCTCCGGCTCGTCAGCGGACGGGTCGGCCTCGATGTGTACTTCGCCCTGGGCGAAGGGCACGCCACGCTGGGAGAGCTTGAGCCCAGTCAGCGCCACCGTGGCCTTGTCCGGAGAATAAACCACGTCCGGCTGTGCCGCGATAGTAAGCGTATCGAGCAGCGGCTGGCCGTCCTTGGTCACGGAGAGGTCCGCCACCGTCAGCCCCTGTGGCAGGGCGATGTGGTAGGCGCCGTCCCCTTCCCCGCTGACGACCACCTGGGCCGAGAGCGGCTGGCCGCTGAGCTGGATGCCCTTCAGCCACGGGTCCACGAGCGAGAGCGGGAGCGCGTTCAGCGTCAGGCGCACGAGTTCACCGGTCAGCTCCGGCATCTCGGCGTCCTCGGAGCATTTCATGGAAAGGGGCTTGAGCATCTCCAGCACGAGGAGCTGGCCCTGGTTGGCGCTGGCCAGCCCGGCCTCGGCCCGCTTGAGGGTGAGGACCTGATCCGCCCCGGCGGCCTCCAGGTCCGCCGTCAGCGTGACCTGCCCCAGCCCGGCGAGCTCATCGCGCAAACGCGCGAGCTGGTCGAGCACGAGCCGGAACTTACCCTGCACGGTGCCGTCGCCGCTGGTCGTGGCCAGGTCAAAGTCCAGGTTCCCGTCCAGCGTGAAGGCCGGGAGCTTTTCCTGCGGCACGAGCGCGGCCACCTGGCCGTCGTTGGCGGCGAGGGTGAGCGTGCCCTTGAGCTGGTTGCCGGAGGGTTCGAAGGTCGCGTCGAGGTTAACCAGCTGCGTCTCGGGCTGGGCGGCCTCGGCCATGGTGATCTTGTAGGTCTCCGTCTTGTCGGGCTGCTGCGCGAGGTCGGCGGTGAAGGCCAGCTTCGGCGCGTCCGGCACGGCGGTGCTGTCGCCCGCGACCTCGATCTCCAGCAGGATGCGCGTGAGGGCGGCGTCCTCATTCTGGGTCAAAGTCAGCTTCCCGGTCAACTCGCCGCGCTGGAGCTGCGCCGCCGGGGTGCCGTCCTCGAAAGCCACATCCACGTTCAGCGCACCGCTGGCGCCCGGCTCGATCCCGCCGCCGGTGACGGTGGCGTTGACCGTGCGCGCGTTGGGCAGCAGGGCCTGGGCCTCGACGTTGACGCTGCCCACGTACAGTTTGAAAGGCAGCGCCCCGTGGGCGAAAATCCCCTTAAAGGGCTCCAGCTCGACCGGCTCAGACTTTTCCTTCTTGGCCTGTTTCGCCTCCGCCTGCTGCGCCTCGGCCCGCTTTTCCGCCACGATGCCGGGGAAAACCTCGCTCGGGCTGCTCTCCTGCGGGATGACCGGGCCCGGCCCCATCGGAATGGACGGGCCGCGGGTGTTGACCACCAGGCCGGTCACCGTCAGGTCCTCGACGCGGACTTCCTTCCCGAAGACGTAATCCCACACGGAGTACTTCAGCGTGAGCGCGTCCAGCCCGACGATCATGCCGTCCTTTTTGATGGCGAGGTTCTCGATCTTGACCGTGCTGAACCCGGCCTTGAAGGCGTCGAATTCTTCCACGGTGACGTGTTTTTCCAATTGGCCCTGGACAATCGACTTTTGTAAGCCGGCACTGTTCAGGAGGATGAGAACGCCTGCCACCACAATCAGCACGCAGACGGCAAAGAGAATGAGGAACCACTTTAACAGTTTCATGGGTCCGTTAATGTTCCCCCAAAACGCCGGGATTACAAGCCGCTTTCCAAAAGCATCTGCCAGCCGCCCTGGGACCAGCCGTTGGCCGCCGGGCGGCCCGCCCCGGTGATTTCGGCCTGCGCCAGGAAGGTCTTCAGCGTCTCGGGCATGTCTCCGGCCCACCAGTGGAACCAAGCCGCGTACAGGTCCGCCCCGGTCTTGACCGCCAGCAGCGGCAGCAGGGCGTCCACCGCCAGCGTGTCGAAGCGGCTCCCGCCGATGGCCCCGCCGAGCACCTCCTCGGCCAGTGCCTCCCGCGCCCCCGCCAGTCCCCGGCGGCGCACCTGCGCGCTCGGGGCATCCGCCGGCACGGCCAGGCCTTTGCGCAGGCCCCACCCGCGCAGGCGCTCGTGCCAGTCGGGCCGTGCCGCCAACAAACTCAGGTACTGCCCGAGGCGGCGCTTCGGGTGGTTGGGCGGGCGCAGCCCCGCCAACGCCCATTGCCCGGCCATGTCTTCAAAAAGTGCCTGCGCCGAAAACTCCCGCATCGCCCCCAAGGGATACCGCATCGCCAGCTCCGCCATGGGGGCGCGGTTGCGCCGGTAGCCCAGCACCTCCAGCGCCGTCAGGTGGCAGGCCTGCTCCCACTGCATCTGCTCCAGGCGCTTGCGGGCAAAGGCCGCCTTCTGCCGCCAGCGCCGCCCGGCCCGCTCCCGCAGCTCGCCCAGGCGCTCCTCCAGCGGACGGTGCAGCATGACCTCCAGCGCCGCCGTGCGCTCGGTCTGCTCCAGCGCCAGCAGCGCCTCCTCCGAAGCCGTGCTCTCCAGGTCCTGGTTCAGCCGGTCCAGCAGCACCAGCGTCGGCGGCCAGTGCCCACCCGCCGTGACCACGGGCTTCTGCGTCCCCAGCGGCGGGAACAGGCACACGTGCTGCGCCTCCCGGTCAAAGTGCGGGTCCAGGTAGTGCCCGTGCAGGAACCAGTCCTGCGGGTAAAAATGCACCTCCACATCTCCCTTCAGCACACGCCCGTCCAACTCCAGCTCGGCCTCACGGAAGTCCGGCCCCTCGTGCGTGTTCCAGCGGCCCCGCTGCCGGATGGCCAGCCGCTGCCCTTCGCTCGTGCGCAGCCGCTCCTGCCGGAACTCCCCGCGCTGCCAGATTTTTTGCAGCACCCGCTCCGACACGGTCACCGTCCCGTATTCGCCCTGGATGTCCACCGTCTCTACCTTTTTCTCCGGCATAGCAGTATATCACAAATTATCAAACATTTATTTTCCTCACAATCTACCCGTCATTCATACCGCTTCCTGCTCAACTGGCAACATCGGGCTTGCCAGCACCGGGACGGGGACGAATGCTCGAAGACGGTGCCCGTCGGACTGGCTGCGCGTCCGTTGTGCCATGCCCACACATTTGGATTGCACCATATTAATATCGTTTTAAATTCCACCTTTTACCATGCCCAAGAACGTTCTCCTCATCATTGCCGACGACTGGTCGCCCATCGCCCGCTGCTACGGCGACACCGTCGTGCAGACACCCCACATCGACCGCCTGGCCGCACGTGGTACCGTCTTCACCCGAGCCTTTTGCACCACGCCCAGCTGCGCCGCCAGCCGCGCCAACATCCTCACGGGCCTCTACAGCCACCAGCACCTGCAGTTCGGCCACAGCCACGGGCCGCACCACTTCCGTACCGGCGAGGACATCCCCACCCTGCCCGCCATTCTCGCCCGCGCCGGGATGGCCAGCGGCCTCGCCGGCAAGGACCACATCGCCCCGAAGGAGACCTACCCCTTCACCGCCTGGGAAGTCCCCACCCAGCCGGCCAAGCCCCTTTTCTCCAACCGCACCATCGCCGCCTGTGCCGACCGCTGCCTGGCCACCGTCGGCCCAAAGGCGTTTTATCTCCAGGCGGCCTCCGGCTACCCGCACCGCGTGGGCGGCACCTTCGACCCGAGCGTGTTCGAGGAGGACTTCGCTGACATCGACGTGAGCTACGACCCCGCCGAGGTCCCCGTCCCGGCCTGGCTGCCCGACACCCCCGAGGTTCGCACCGACCTGGCCGAGTACTACCGCTTCGTCACCCGCTACGACCACTTCGTCGGCGACATGCTAGCCGCGCTGGAGCGCTCGGGCCGGGCGGACGAGACGCTCGTCATCCTCACCTCCGACCACGGCATGCCCTTCCCGGGGGCCAAGGCCAGCCCCTTCGAGGCCGGACACCACTGCCCGCTCATCATTACCCAGCCCGGCGGCGAGGGCGCGGGGCAACGCTGTAACGCGCTGGTCAACTGGTGCGACATCCTTCCCACCGTTCTGGAGTACATGGACGTGCCCGCCGAGCTGCGCCCGGACAACCTCACCGGCGCGAGCCTGCTGCCCCTGCTGGCCGACCCGCAGGCCCCCTGGAGCGACGTCACCTACTTCTCCCACTCTTTCCACGAAGTCACGAACTACTTCCCCTACCGCGTGGTGCGCGGCGAGCGCTACAAGTACGTCCGCTGCCTGGCCTCCGGGCTCAACCTGCCGCTGGGCACCGACCTCTTCGACGCCCCCAGCTACAAAGCCATCCGCGCCACCGGCGGTTCGCCCCAGCGTACGCTTCAGCGGCTGGAGCACCACTGGCCCGAGGCCCTCTTCGACCTGGAGAACGACCCGTACGAAACCACCAACCTCATCGACGAGCCCGCGTTGCGCCCCATCGTCGAGGACTACCGCGAACGCCTCACCACCCTGCGCCGCCAGACCAACGACACCTGGCTCGAAGTGGACTTCCAGGAAGGCCGCCTCCCCGACTACCGCAGCTAGCGGTGATTTCGCATAAACCACGGATCACACGGATGGCACCGATAAAAGAAGGAAGCGAGCCTGTCCCTCGCGGCCCGTTCGGAATCTATCTCTTTTTCCATTTCTTTTTCGACGATTTCGGGAGCTTCTCTGACTGAAGAGCGACATAGTAATTTACGTCCTTCGACAACAGCAGAACCAACCCCAAAATGAATCCGTAGAGCGAGAACGCGATCCCATAGCTAACCTCTGGGTGCTCATTGATCCACTTCCAGCGGGTAAAAACGCTGATCACGCCGAGGATCAGAAAAAAGGATGCCACATTTTTCGCCGGTTTCACCCCCTGTTTGATCAGGCTGGAAAACCACCAGACAACGAGCCATCCCAAGAACACCCAGCCCCAGTTCCTGCCCTCGTTGCGGCTTATTTTGGGAATATCCAGGGCGATCAAAAAGATCAGGTAAAGCCTCAGCCCCCACTGGGTGATCAGCCGCCCCCGGTTCGCGCTGCGCTCATCGCCCGTTTGCCTTGCTTTCACCTCCACCCAGGAAGCAATCCGCGGGATGATTTTAAAGGGATAGTAAATAAACAGGAGCACCGACAGAAAGCAGACTGTAGCCCCAATAACTCCTCCAAACACCGCACGAACCAGTGGCAAAGAAACCTCAGCGTGGTTTTCCTTATAGAAAGAGATGGCCGTAAGCCCAACCAAAAGGGCCATGTAACAGGTAGCGCCCACCTTCAGCGTTTGCTTGCTCGGGGGCCAGATGGGCTCTTCAGGTTTTTCCTTCGTCATGGGAAAGCGGCTAGGACAGCACCGGCGCGAGGGCGTTGAGCAGGTAGCCGGTGAGGATGATCGCCACCGTGGTGATGAGGAAAAACAGCGCGATCAGCGGCAGGCGCATGGTCCGGCGCAGCATGACCGCCTCCGGCAGGCTGAGCGCCGCCATCGCCATCATGAAGGCCAGCGCCGTGCCCAGCGGGATACCCTTGGCGAAGAGCACCACCGCCACCGGCACAATGGCCGCGCAGCTTCCGTACATGGGCACGCCCAGCAGGGTCGCGATCGGCACCGAGAAGGGGCCCGTCGCCGCCATGGCGTCGTGGATCAACTCAGCGGGGACGTAGTTGTGGATAAAGGCGCCGATGGCCACGCCGACCAACACCCATTTCCAAATCTGGCGGATGACACCAGCGGCCTCTTCCCAGCCGTAACGCAGCCTTTCACCGAAAGCATTAAAGCTCTTCTCCCCCTCGCCAGTGGCCCCGCCCGTGATATCGCTCTCCAGCCAATGCTCAAGCTTCATCCGCCCGAGGATGGCCCCGGCGAGCGTGCCGATGGCCAGCCCGCTGACCACATAGGCAGCGGTTATGGGAAGCCCAAACTCGCCCGCCATGAGAATAACGAGATACTCGTTGATGATGGGCGAGGTGATGAGAAAAGAAAAAGTCACCCCCAGCGGCACGCCCGCCCGCAGCAGGCTGATAAAGATCGGGATCGACGAGCACGAGCAAAACGGCGTGACCGCCCCGAAGAGCGCGGCGACGAAATTGCCCCCCAGCCCGCCACCGCTCATCCAGCGGCGCAGCCGGTCCTGCGGCAGGTAGGAGCGCAGCACGCCGATGATGAAGATCATCACCGCCAGCAGCAGGAATATCTTGACCGTATCGAGGAGGAAAAAGTGGATCGCCCCGCCCAGGCGGGAGTCCTCCGCGAAGCCCATCCACCCGTACACCACGAGATCGAGCAGGCTCTGCAAGGGCGCGGAAAAGGAGAAGGGCGCGACCTCGCCCAAGGCGGGCACGGTCGTCAGCCCCATCCCTCCCGACGTTGCGCCGGTAGCCGCACTCAGCAGCATTTGCCGCCCTTGTCATCCGAACCGCCCCCGCAGCAGCAGCCCGACTTGGCCTTCTCGTCGGCCTTGGCCTTCATACTCCGGTCGAGCTTCTCGACCAGGCGCTTAAACAGCCCGGGCTTCTTTTCCGGCTCACAGCAGGACGACTTTTCCTTTTCTTGTGTATTCATGGTTTGGATACGGTAAAAATGGTATCGTCCGGGCTCAGGCCTCCAGCGCCTCGGCGCAGACGGGGTTGGTGCGGCGCGCGTGCGCGGTCACCGCCCGGCGCTTGCGCAGGTCTTCGGCCAAGGCCAACGACTCGCCCGCGCAATCCTGCAGGCATTTCAGGTTTTCCGTCAGTAGCGGGTGCCCCTCGTCGGCCAGCCGATAGATCATCCACTGAGCGTGCCGCTCGCCCTCAACAACCCCGAGATCCTTCATGTACCGCAATTGCTTGGAGATCTTCACCTGATCGGCTTCAAGGATCTCCATCAGGTGGCACACGCACAACGGCCCCTCACGCAGCAGATTAAGGATGCGCAGCCGCTGCTCGTCACAGAGGCACTTGTAGATGGAGATCACGCTCATACCGACAAGAGTATATTCCAAAACAAGAATATCCAGTCAAGCGAAAATCCTCCAATTAGCGTCGTTTCTCAGACGAAACGAAAAAACAAATCACTCCGGATGACACGGCGAGCACCGGTGAGAAGAAACATCCGCGAAACAGGCGACTCAAACGCCGTCGCTGAAGTGTCGCATTCGGCTACGCCAAAGCGTTTCCATCCGCTTCCGCCCGTGACCCGTTAGCAGGCCCTCCCTGGCAGAACAAGAAAGCTCGGAGCACTTAGGCGTCCTGATCGTCGCTGTCGGCGCCCGGTTTGGGCTCCTGCAGTTTATCCAGGTCGATATCCTTGAGCGCAGCCTTGAGTTCCTTGCCGGCTTTGAACTTGATCACAGCCCGTGTGGGGATGACCACGTCCGTTTCCGGTCGGTTGGGGTTGCGTCCGATCCGGCTCTTGCGCACCTGCACTTCGAAGACACCGAAGTTGCGCAGCTCCACGTTACGGCCTTCGGCCAACGCGTCAGCGATACAGTCGAGGGTCAGCTGAACCGTTTCCCGGACTTCTTTTTGCGGAAAATTGGTCTTGTCATAGATGGCAAGCACGATGTCCCGCTTGGTAAGGTTCCCGGCCATAAGATGTAGTCTTTAAGGTATTTAGCTCTGGTGCAACGATATTTATGCGATTGGGAATGGATATTCCCCCCCGGTCTTTGTCATGTCAAACTCAATTTAGTTGCCGTCATTCGTCAATCGACCGTTACTTTTTGACACCGCGCCTGTCCGATTTTTCCCTGAAAGCAACCCGCGGGCTGTGGCAACGACGCCACCGGACACCTCCACCCGCGCCGGGCAAGAACCCTTTTTCATCCCTCACCCTCCCTTTTACATGAGCGACAAAGACGACAAGAATCCGCTGGAAGAACTTCAAAAGCAGGTCCAGGACATGATCCGCAAAAACCCCGGCCTGGCCAACCTCGGCATGGGCGTCCAGCAGCCCGGCGGCGCCCCGCATGTGGAGGCCCCGCCCCCCGAGGAGAAAGAGAAGGACGAGGAAATCCTGCGCCGCATCCGCGAGTTCAGCCTCAAGCCGAAGGAAATCCGCGACCACCTCAACCGCTACGTCATCAAGCAGGCCGAGGCCAAAAAGGTGCTCTCCGTCGCCATCTGCGACCACTACAACCACGTGCGCCAGTGCCTGGAAAACCCGCAGCTGCGCGAGCGCGAGTACAGCAAGCAGAACATCCTCCTGCTCGGGCCCACCGGCGTGGGCAAGACCTACCTCATGCGCAACATCGCGCGGCTCATCGGCGTCCCCTTCATCAAGGCCGACGCGACCAAGTTCTCCGAGACCGGCTACGTCGGCTACGACGTAGAGGACCTCGTGCGCGACCTGGTCAAGGCGGCCAACAACAACGTCGAGCTGGCCCAGTACGGCATCATTTACATCGACGAGATCGACAAGATCGCCAGCGCCGGGGAGACCGGCGGCAAGGACGTCTCCGGGCGCGGCGTGCAGATTAACCTGCTCAAGCTGATGGAGGACACCGAGGTCAACCTGTTCGCCCCCAACGATATCATGGGCCAGATGCAGGCCATGATGTCCATGCAGCGCGGCGGCAGCAAAAAAGAACAACCCCAGTCCATCAGCACGCGCCACATTCTGTTCATCGTCAGCGGCGCTTTTGACAAGCTGGCCGAGTCTGTCAAAAAGCGTGTCGAGGCCGCCTCCATCGGCTTCGCCGCCCACCCCTCGGACGATGACGAGGACCCCTACGCCCACTTGAAGCAGGCCGCCTCGGCCGACTTCATCAAGTACGGGTTCGAGCCGGAGTTCATCGGGCGCATCCCCGTGCGCGTGGCCTGCGAGTCCCTCCAGCCCGAGGACCTGGCCGAGATTCTCACCTCCTCCGAGGGCTCGCTCCTCAACCAGTACCGCAGCGATTTTTCCGGCTACGACATCTCCTTTAACATCACCACGGAGGCGATCCAGGAAGTCGCCCGTCAGGCCCACGCCGAGAAAACAGGCGCGCGCGGCCTCATGACCGTGCTCGAACGGCTCTTCCGCAACTACAAGTTCGAGCTGCCCTCGACCGCGATCAAGACCTTCGAGGTCACCACCGATACCCTGACCGAACCGGACAAGGCACTCAAGGCCCTCATTGTCGAGAACCACCACCTCCAGGACGAAGTCTGGAAGGCCGACCTGGCCCGCTTCAGCGAGACCTTCCGCAACACCCACGGCTTCACCCTCTCCTTCGAGGACGAGGCCGCCGAGGTCATCATCGCCGCCGCCACCGAGGAGGACAAAACCATCCGCGCCGTCTGCGAACAAAAGTTCAAGGACTTCCAGCACGGGCTCCAGATCATCAGCCGCAACACCGGACGCACCGAGTTCGCCATCACCGCCGCCGCCGCCGACAACCCCGACAAGGAACTCTCCCAGTGGGTCGTCGCCAGCTTTAAGGACGCGCAGTAGAGGGAATATTGGGGGCTCCGCGGTGCGTGACCGCACTGGACAATGAGGGGGATAAATCCCCCTACGCGGCCAGAAAGGCCGCTACCCCAATCACTGATGCTCAAGTATCAAAACTGGGTCACCACCATTGGAGCATCCGTACATTCAAGCCGGAAAACTTGGTGGGGCGGACGGCGCGTCAGAAGAGACTTCAAATTCGGTCCGGCGTTTGTGCGCAGCACGGACGCCGGACCGAGGGTGCAGCCCTCGGCTGCCGCGGGGTCTGGGGGCGCGGAGCCCCC
>JAUTCS010000120.1 GCA_030673825.1 Verrucomicrobiota bacterium JB024
TCAAGGTCGGCTCCTTCGCCCGGAGCGAACGCATGGTCAAGTGGAACGAATGCCTGCGCATCGAGCGGGCCCTCGCCGGGCAGGCCCGCTTCCTCGGCGCTTCGATTTACGACACCGTGCTGGGGCAACGGAGTTAGGCCGTTTTTAAAGGGTCGGGCCAGTGGCTTGCGCTCCGAAGCCGCCCAACAAAAAGCGGCGCCCGGACAAACCGGACGCCGCTGGCGAAAGGGTGGGAGCCAAGCTAAAGCGAGTGGCTCCGTCTATTTTCCCGAATCAGTCGAGCAGAAGCACACGCGTCTCCATGCTGCCGATCAGGGTGTTGGCGGCGATACGCTCGCCGGTGATCACATCGGAGCCAGCGACCGGGCCGTTCGCATCCGTGATGGAGATGGCCGCGGCGTCATAACCGAGGTTGAGCAGGAAGAGGAAGCGGTGGGTACCGTCTTCGGCGTAGCGCCACTCGACCTTGCCTTCCTCAGGCTGCGTCACCAGCACCGGCGGTTGCTCCGCGGCGACCTCGCTCTCAAGGCTATCGCGGGCATCCGCCGCCGTGGCGAAGGCCGGGAAGCACGTGAAGTTCGCGTCGGGCACCCAGTTGCGCGCGCCTGCGCGACGGTCGTACTTGAAGCAGTTTCCGCTCACGCCCTGCTGGGCTCCGATGAGGATGACCTTCTTGCCGGAGGTGGCAGCGAAGGTTTCGATGGCGGCCACTGTTTCATCCGAAACGTGGGTGGCCGCGGGCACGATGAGCACGTTGATCGGACTGGAGGCAAGCCCCTCGGCCCGAATCTGCTCGTCGCTGACGAAGCCCATTTTCAGCCCGGTAAAGAACAGGCCCTCGTAGGCCGTTTTTAACTGCGAGAGGTGATCCTCTCCCGCCGTGATGCCCGTGGCGGGCAGGCTGGCGTGCGAGTAGAGCATGGCCACCGTCGGCACCGTGTCGTGGAAGGCCGCAATCGTCCCGGCCATGCGGCGCAGGTCGAGCGAGGCCAGCGTCATGTCCGAGCACAACTGCGCCTGGAACAGCAGCTCCGCATCCAGGCCCTCGTTATGCTGCCAGACCCAGGCATAGCTGGAGCTGAGGCCGTGGATGTAGCTCTGGAAGAACCAGGCACGGGTCCAGCCCTCGGGGTAGCCGATGAGCCGGTTAGCGAAGTGCAACTCGCCGTCCACCTGCGGGACGCCCGGGATGAGCCCGCCGACCATATCGCGGAACATGGCGCTATTGATCACCGTGGACATGCGATAGTCGTCGTCGCCGTAGCCACCGCCGTGGTCGAAGTCGCAGACCGTGTACTCGCTTCGGACAGCCCCCGTCACGCTGTCGCGCAGGGGGTTGGGGTTGTAGCGATTGGCGAAGAAGTCGCTGGGCTGGTCCATCGCCCCGTAGGTCACATAGCCCCCTACGACGACCTGCTGGCCAAAGGTATTGCGGATCTGGTTTTTACACCAGAGAACCTCATCCTCGATCATGCGGGCCGAGTACATCGCATAGTCGTAGCGGCGTCCGTAGGGCTCCGTGCCGGAGCTCGTCGGGAAGTCCACCTGGCTGAAGTCCGTGAAGCTGGTCCCGTTCAGGCTGTTGTAATCGCCGATGGTGCCGTACTCGTCGGCAAGCCAGGCTGCGTAATCGGCCCCGTAGTCAGTGGTGGTAAACTTGACGATCGGACGCCATCCCTCGACCGTGACGACACCGAAGGCGATTTTGGAGCCGACGTAATTACTGCTAATCTGATTCAGGATAGACTGGTAACCGGTACGGAACTCGGCACGGGAGACCGCAACATCCAGCAGTTCGTCCCAGGTGTATTCCTCGCTTGGGGAATATTCCGGCCTGGAGAGGCCGAGCCAGTTCTGGTGGGCACTAATCTCCATCGCCCAGGCCATGTTGTCCGCACGGGCGGCATTGGCGATGTCGTTAAAGGCCCACCAAGGCAGTGTGGTAAAGGTGCCGGTCGCATCGTAGGCCCCGGTGTAATCAGCGCCGGTGCGCAGAGTATTAAAGCCCAACTCGCCGAAGATCTCCTTGTAGGGATGCATGCCCCAGACCCAGCCCATCGGCCCCACCAGCATGACCGGCTCGCCGTTGGCGACGAACTCGTTACCGCTGATGGTCAGGGTATTGAGGTTGGGGTCAGGAACTGCCAGCGCGGGATCCGCACCCGCGGAGAGCTGTGCCTCGATCGAGGCGGTCTCCAGGTCCAGGCGCTCTTTGAGCGCAAGCAGGTCCTTATAGGCCTGCGCGAAACGCGCCGGATTGGCGCGATCAGCCACCGCGAACGTTTCCCAGAGATCCCACATCGCACAGGCCGAAACCGCATAGGCCGTCTCGATGCCTGCCGTCGTGGCGGAGGGGATGAGCGTGCCGCTCAAGTAAGTCGCAGAGGCATCGATATCGGCGATGAGGCCGTCGATCACGCCCTCCTTGCTGCGCAGTGCGAAGTTGTCCCAGACAGTTTCCGGCTCCCAGTAGTTTTCACAGCCTATCAGGTGTACGATGACCGAACGGTGCTCCCCGGTATTAAACCAGGCCTGAAGATACTCGGTGCCCAGCCCGCCGTAGCGCATAACCGAGCCGAGAACCACCGCGCCGCTGGGGTCGGTCACCTCGATCATGGGCTGGATGTAGTCAGGCCGCAGCTGCGAGCCACCGAACACGTTGCTGATGCTCACGCAGTAGTCCTGCCCGGGCGTCAGGCCCGTGATGACGCGCGTGACTCCGGCACGGCCGACTTCGGACGAAGGCTGCCCGTCTTCATGGGCTCGGGGCTTGATTTTGAGAACCCCGGAAGTGCTCAGCCAAACCGCGTCGCCAGTCTGATCCGGCACCCACACGTTCCCGGCAAAGGGATCGGTGGTAAAGTCGTCGTACGTCACAGTGCCGGTCCCGGTGCGGACAACCACCAGGTCGTCGAAGTAGGCCTCCGGTTCCCAATGATTGGCCGCGCTCTTGATCCGCAACGTGATGACCGACTCCGAGCCGGTGTTGAACGTGGCCGAGAGCAGTTCGTCTCCGTTGCCGCCCGTGCGAGTGTCCTGAGCCAGCAAGCCGGAAACATCGCCCGAAACTTCGAGCACCACGGTCGGGTAAACATAGTCGGTGTCGCCGTAAAAGTCCGTCGTCATCATCACGCGGTACTCGGTGTTGGGCTCCAGGCCGGTCAGCACGCGCGAGGCGATACCGCGCTCGCTCACGCTACTGACTTCGATTGGCGCGATGACGAGCATCTCCTGATTACGCCAGGAGAAACGTCCTTGTTCACCGATCCATCCGGTGCTGGCCGGGTCCACGTCGAAGGGCTCTTCCAGTGCGATCATACCGGCGACCTCGCCATGCTCAACCACATTGAGATTGGCGAAATACACCGACGGCTCCCACGTGTTCTGCGTCCCGGTCAACCGGATACGCACGGCCGTCTGCGAGCCTGTATTGAAATTTAATGACAGCTGCACGTAGTTGGGACCGTCATCGAGCCCGTTACGGGTGATGACAGCGATAGGGTTGTTGTGGATGTCGGTGATCTCGACGCCCAGCTTGACGTAGGCAGGCCGGGGGTCGGAGCCGCCGAAGTCGGTATCCACGGTCAGGGTGTAGTCCGTCTCCGGCTTCAACCCGCTGAGCTCCCGCACCATGCTGCTCCGATTCGAATCCGAGGGGTACATCCGGATAAACGTCGGATTGCTGCTGTTCCAGCCATAGTTACCGTTTTCCAGCACCCACGGGCCACTGGTGAAGGGATTGACGCCAAAGGTTTCGGTATAGACGTTGACGTCCGCGGCGGGCGCTCTCAGGCCGAAGCCCAAGAGTATGAACAGAAACAGCAGAGGGGGTTTAGCAAGTAACTTCATCATAATACGTAGGAATCTGCCGGACATCAGATGCCGGCGGGGTTCAAGCTGGAAATCGGGCTGGACCAGATCCGGTTTCGAAACGGCAGGCAGGCCGTTTCTCCGCAGACGGGTCCCGCCCCGAACGGGATAAAATCACCGCTCCGCAGCAAGCCGCGGAAGCCGTGATGGAGGTTTCCGGCGGAAGGGCCGGATGCTGTCCGGCTCGCGCATGAGGGTATGGCTAACGCCACGCAAATCCGCACACACATTGACGGATTCGCCACGCGAGGGGACGAAAGGGGGGTGGTTTATTAAAACGTTATTAAAACAGGGTAAGCAAGATTCGGTATTAAGGGTTGGATAACTTTTCAGGGGTTGAGGAAAGCCAGGGCGAAGTCGCCACTCGGAGCCTGCCGGTAAACCTCATCGCACAGCACCGTCATAGGGTATGGGGGACGGGCAATAAGAATACGGAATACATTAATATCGTTTGCTAATTGATAAGGGGTTGTCAACTGCTAAATCTCCAACCGTATCCAGAAGGCATGACAGGCCTCTCACCAGAGGTTGCGGCGACGGAACTGCTGGGGGGTCATGCCCTGGCGCTTGCGGAACCAACTGTGAAAGTGCGAGGGGGAGCAGAATCCCAGGTCGAAGGCGATGGACTTGAGCGAGGCGTCACGGGCCTGAAGGGCGTCCTGCGCCAACTGCAGGCGGCGCAATTCGATCTGCTGGTGGATGGTGTGCCCTGTCTCCAGCACCATCAGGCGGTCGAGGTGGGTCTGGCTCAGGCCGACCTGCCGGGCCAGCTCGGCGCTCTTCATCGGCATCCCCGGCGGCATGCCCTGAATCACATCGAGAGCGCGCAGCACGTGACCGCTGTGTTCGCGCATGTTACCCCGCCCCACTCCGCAGTCCGCGTACATCTCCGCCAACTGGATCAGAAACAGGCGTAGCGCGTTTTGCGAAAGCAGGTAGTCGCGCATGTCGACTTCGCGCTCGCCGAGCTGAAAGCCCAGGCCGACGTGCTTTTTCATGGAGCGCATGAGCTTGAGCGCGTCGCGCTCAAGCTGCGGAAAGGCCGTGGAATCCACCACCAGCGGGAAGCCTTCGTCGAAAACCGCCTCACCGGTGGGAAACTGAAAACGGTACCCGATCGAGAGCAACACACAATCCGGGCTGAAACGTTGCCAGCGCTTGCCCTGCCGCAGCAGCAGCCACTGCCCCGGCCCGGCTCGCCGGGCTCCGGACTCGTTCTCTCCCGCCAACGCCCAACCCTTGCGCACCAGCAACGCGCTCTGAAAGGTGTACGCGCTCTGCCCGATGAACGTGGCCTCCCGCTCCATGGGTTTTTCGTAGGCCCACAGCAGCTGCAGCCGCAGCACCGACCACTGAGTCAGGCGGAAACGGGGCAAACGGGGAACCTCGGACCGGGACAACATAAGGTTATGGTGAGAATTTTATATAAAATGTGCAATTCCTGATTTTCTCTCCCGTTGCGAACAAGGGACGTCAGGAGGTAAATTGTGACTTACCATGGCCACCCAGACCCAGTCCCGTTTACCTCAGCAAGTCCACACCGCCGACATCTGCGTGGTCGGGGGCGGCATGGCCGGCCTCATTGCCGCCGTCACCGCCGCCCGCCGGGGCAGCTCGGTCATACTCGTGCATGACCGGCCCGTGCTCGGCGGTAACGCCTCCTCGGAAATTCGCATGTGGATCTGCGGCGCGCACGGCCAACACAAAAAGGAAACGGGCCTGCTGGAGGAAATCCAGCTGTGCAACCAGCACCGCAACCCGCAGGGCATGTACTCGGTCTGGGACAGCGTGCTGTTTGAGTACGCGAAGATGACCCCCGGCCTGACGACCCTGCTGAACTGCTCCTGTAACGGGGCCGAGGTCGAGGACGGCCGCCTGCTCTCCATCGACGCCTGGCAACTGACTACCCAGATCCGCCACCGCATCCAGGCCAAGTTCTTCATCGACTGCTCGGGCGACTCGATTCTGGCGCCGCTCTCCGGGGCGGAGACCCGCACCGGCCGTGAGAGCCGGGAGGAGTTCGGCGAGTCCATCGCGCCGAAGCAGTCCGACCTCAAGACCATGGGCAACACCGTGCTCATGCAGCTTGAGCAGACGCCCCACGTGCAGCCTTTCACCCCGCCGCCCTGGGCCTACCATTTCGACAAAGACTCGAACCTGCCCGACCGCGTCGGCTCCGGCCTCGGCCAGAATTTCTGGTGGATGGAGCTGGGCGGCCTCAAAGACACCATCGCCGACGCCGAAAGCATCCGTGATGACTTGTACAAGGTCGCCTGGGGCGTCTGGGACTACATGAAAAACCGCGGCCCCCAGGCCGAAAAGCTGACCAACTGGCGCCTGCGCTGGATGGGCGCCCTGCCCGGCAAACGCGAAAACCGCCGCTACCTCGGCGATCATGTCCTGACCCAGAACGATGTGGATGCGGGCGGCCCCTTTGAGGATATCGTCGCCTACGGCGGCTGGAGCATGGACGACCACCACCCCGCCGGGCTCTACTACCCCGGCAAGGCCACGATCTTCCACCGCGCCCCCTCGCCCTACGGCATCCCCCTGCGCAGCCTCTACTCACGCAACGTGCCGAATCTTTTCTGCGCCGGGCGCAACATCTCGGCCACACACTGCGCGATGTCATCCACCCGCGTCATGGCCACCTGCGCCCTCGTCGGGCAGGCCGTCGGCACCGCCGCCGCCCTCTGCGTGGCCCGCGCCATCCGCCCCGGCCAGATCACCGGCACGGTACTGGCCGACCTCCAGCGCATGCTGATGGAGGACGACTCCTGGCTGCCCGGCCTGGCCAAGCCCCTGCCCGCCCTCATGACCGAAGCCACCTTTGCCGGAGATGGCACCGCCACCCTGCTCGACGGCCATGAGCGCATCATCAACGGTGAGGACCACGCCTGGCAGGCCGCTCCCGGCACGCCGCTCACCCTATCTTTTAAGAGCCCGCACCGGGTCGAGTGCCTGCGGATGGTCTTCGACAGCGACCTGAACGATTCCAAACGCATGCCCGTGCTCTACCCGCATCAGGAGCGCCATTGCGCCATGCCCAAGCAACTCGTACGCGCCTACAAGGTTGAGGCGCAGAGCGCCGGCGGCCAATGGGAAACGATCTTTAACGAGGCCGACAATCGCCGCCGCCTCGTCGTGTTACCCGTCGGGCGCGAAGTCGCCGCCCTGCGCTTCACCGGTGAAGCCGCCTGGGGCGAGTCCCCGATCCGCGTGTTCAGCTTCGAAGCCCACAGCGAACCGCTGCCGCTCAGCCGCGACCCCGAGCCCGGCGCCAAGTGGACCGAGATCGTCGCCGCCCTCGCCCCCGAGGACCTGCAAGAACCCGACCACGGCCTGGAAGCGCAACACCCGCACCCGATGCGCGTGGGGGCGTAAGGGCGTCCCGCTTTTTCCTATCCCTAGTCGAGATTTCCGCTGTCGGCGCCTCCCTTACGGACGTTGGTCAAAGCAGCGCTGGAGCACGGCCGGATAGGTCTCGCCGGTCACGGTGCCCGCGCCCTCCACCCGGACGCCATAGGTCAGGCTGTCACCGAAGCAAACCACGGTTTCGCCGGGCGCGACACGGTCGCCGATGGTCGCGAAGACCGTCTCCCCCAGCAACTGGTAGCCTGCCGGAGTCAGGTGCACGCCATCGGTGCCGCCACCGTTTTTCTCGCAGCGGATGAGGCTGTCCTCAGCGATAACGGCCCCGCCACGGGCCTCCACCAGCGCGCGGAAATCAACCAACGGCAGAGATTTTTCCCGTGCCAGCTCCTCGACCGCCGCGTTGTAGCTGGCAAGATGGGCCTGAAGGTCCGTCACATGCGGATGCTCCGGGTGCCGCTGCCGCAGATACTCCACGATAACCGGATGGAGCGTGACCAAAGCCACGGTCTTAGCGCCGTTAGCCTTTAATTTATCCACAATACCCCCCAAGTTATTCACATACTGATCCAGGGGAATGAGCGCGGCAGAGTTCATGGCGTCGTTCATCCCTAAAAAGACCACCACATGGTCTGGATGCAGGGGGAGAACGTCCTTCTGGAGCAGGCGCAGAGCGGCCTTTGTGTTGCGGCCCGGATAACCTTGGCTGATCACCGTGACCGGCGCAGGCTTGGACGATTCCTCAGCGGCGGCAGGACTCAACATGGCTGCGATCAAAGTTATTCCGAAGATTGCAAACGTTTTCAACGCCATGGAGACGAAGTTGAACATACTGCCCGGCAAAGACCAGCTTTTTCAAAGGGCGAGCGCTCGCCCGGAAACGCGGCACCTCAGGCGTTGACGACGTTGCGGGGCTGGCCAGCGAGGAAAGCCCGCAGGTTTTCCGCCGTCGTGGCGAGCAGGCGCAGGCGGGCCGGTTCGCTGGCCCAGGCCAAGTGCGGGGTGATGAACGCGTTCGGCAGCTTCTCAAGCGGATGCCCGGCGGGCATCGGCTCCTTCGCGACCACGTCCAGCGCGGCGGCGGCGAGGGGGCCTGTTTGCAGGGCGGCGGCGAGGTCGGCTTCGTTGACCAGCGTGCCCCGGGCGGTATTGACCAGGAACGAGCCGGGCTTCATGCGGGCGAGCAGGGCCGCGTTGACGAATCCGGCGTTGGCCGGGGTCTGCGGGCAATGCAGAGAAACAATGTCGGCCTGCTCGAACACCGCCTCGACCGACTCGGCCCAGGCGAAGCGCGGATCGTCGAGGCCGCCGCGCTTGCTCGGTGTAAAAGCCAGCAGGCGGCAGCCGAAGGGCAGAAGCCGGGTGGCCACGGCGCGACCGATTTCGCCCAGGCCGACCAGCCCGACAGTCAGCCCAGCCAACTCGCGCGGGGCCTGGTGCCAGTAGGAGAAATGCTTGCTGCGCACCCACTCGCCTTGCCGCACGCTCTCGGCGTGATCGCCGACGCGGTTGCACAGCTCAAGGATGAGCGCGAGGGTGTGCTGGGCGACGGACTCGGTGCTGTAGCTGGGCACGTTGCACACGGGCACGCCCCGCTCCTTCGCCGCCGCCGTATTGACGATATTGTATCCAGTCGCCAATACAGACACGAGCTTGAGCCGTGGCAGCGCCTCCAGCGTCTCACGGGACAGCGGCACCTTGTTGGTCAAAATGACGTCGGCTTCGCGGCAGCGCTCAATGACGGCATCCGGGCGGTACTCCGTGTGCTCATGGCGCGTGACGGTGCCCAGTTCGGCCAGCGCGGCCCAGGCCGCGTCGGCATCAAAGCCGAGCGTCCCGGCATCGAGGATAACAATATTCGGTTTCATAGGGGAAAGTGATCAGGCAGTGGCGGGCAGGAGGGCTCGCAGGTGAGGCACGAGGTTTTGGGCGATCTTGATCATCCCGTAGTCGGAGGGGTGGATCACGTCAACCGTAAGCCCACCCACGTCCATGAGGATGTCCGGACCGGCCACGAAATGCACGTTCTTGAACGGTCGGCAGAGCTGGGGGAGAGCTTCGCGGTACTGCCGGGTGAGCGGCCCGCGCTCATCCCCGTTATAATCCGAGAAATACGGCAGGATGGACATGCACAGCACGGGCTTCCCCGTGGCCGCGAGCTTCTCCAGCATATAGGTGACACGTTCGATGAAAGTTTCCACCGGCAGGCCCTGGCCGACCATGTTGACCGACAGGCACAGGAAGGCCGCGTCCCAGTCCGGCATCCCGCTCATATAGTCGCTGATCGGGTGCTCGCACAGGGCCGAGCCGCCCGAGCCGAGGTTGACCACGTCCCAGCCCAGCTCGCGAGCGGCCAGATGGACGTAGCTCAAGTGCTGATGCGAGGAGCCAACCCCCTGCGTGATCGAGGTGCCATAGGCCAGCAGGCGCACGCGCGGCTGCTCCTGTGGCTCGGGCAGGCGCAGGCCGCCCTCCGCCCCGAGGTACACGACAGGATCGCCCCGCAGGAGCAGGCGGCACACCTGCGGCTGGAACGGATGATGGGCAAAGTGCTTGAGCCCGCACTCGCGGAGTTTTTCGGGGAAAGCCAGCTCGATCGTCGTGGGCTCCTTACCAATGGGCCGGGCATCGCGCTCGGCAAACTGGCCCCAGTGCACCCAGGCCTCGGCCTTTTCGCCGAGCGTGCGCAAGGTCACACGGGCGGGCTGGCCCAGCTCCGTCAAGACCGTACGGATCTCGATCCCCCAGGGCCAGAGCATCCGGGCCTGCGCCATGTCGTTGAGCCGGAGGCGGACCGACTCCGGGGTCCGCTGCAGGCGCAGGCCGCCGTCGGGACCGGGAAAAAGTTCGCCGGCGTTGTGAAACAAAAGTCCATCGAGACTGGGGCTACTCATACGCCCCGGGAGCATGAGGGTCCGCACCCGGCTTGGCAAGGACGCTCCCCACACGCCGTGTAAAAGAAGGCGCCGCATACGGAAAATCCCCAATTTTCGGACTATTTTCACTTTTCGGGCAAAATACAGGATTCACCTGATGGGTTTTCCCGGCTGGATGTGCGATTATAGCGTCAACATCCACTACCAGCCATGAAAACAGTCGAACTCTCACAGACAGCTTCCCCCGCGCCACGGGCTCACCTGCCTGAAGCGCTGCCGGTCGGAGAAAGCAACCCCGCCCTCCACCGCGAGCTCTCTGTGCTGGCTGGTGAAGTGATCAAAGATGCCCTCAGCCTCATTCACCTGCCCAACCTCCCCGACACCTACGTCGAAGAGCGCCTCAAGCGCCGGGCAGCCATGGTCCTCGCTCTTCTCTACACCTCGGAACCCACCGAGATCGAGAACTTCACCGAGTATGCCGAGGAGATGCTGACGATGGCCGTATTTTCGGAAATCATGGAGTTACAGGCGTGATTTCCGGTAGCGAATAAACTAAACCTATTCAGGTATGCATATAGCAGCCGCCCGGGTTTCCCCCGGGCGGTTGTTTTTTGTCCGAAGACAGGAGAGGCGAAAAGGGATGGGGATTTTAACCACGGATTTCACAGATGGGCACGGATGAAACAGATATCCGAGCGATCCGTGTTATCTGTGGTTAAAGGGATTTTCTCACTCCCGCCTGACCCAACACAACAAACGCCCCCGAGCGAGTCCGGCAACTTCCTTGCCTTTTACCGGAAAGGGAACAATTGTGCCCTTTTCGCTCTCACAGACTCTTTTAGAAGGGAAAAGCGAGCCGCTTTCCTGCTCTAGATTTCTACTATCATGCCAGAAACCACCCAGCCCGTCAGCGGCGAGGAGATCGTCGCCCGCGTCAAGGATGCCCGCCAACGCCTTTTTCAGGAACTCAACCGCACCGTCATCGGGCAGGAAGAAGCCATCGAGCAGATTGTGATCAGCCTGCTCTCCAGCGGGCACGCCCTGCTCACCGGCGTCCCCGGCTTGGGCAAGACCCTGCTGGTGCGCAGCATCGCCGACACGTTCTCCCTCACCTTCAAGCGCATCCAGTTCACCCCCGACCTCATGCCCGCCGACATCTTCGGCACCGAGATCGTCGAGGAAGACCCCGCCACCGGCAAGCGCAGCTTCCGCTTCGTGCCGGGGCCGGTCTTCGCCAACATCCTCCTGGCCGACGAGATCAACCGCACCCCCCCGAAAACCCAGGCCGCCCTGCTGGAGGCCATGGAGGAACGCCAAGTCACCGCCGCGGGACAAACTCACAAGCTCCAGCCGCCCTTTTTCGTCCTGGCCACGCAGAACCCGATTGAGCTGGAGGGCACTTATCCGCTGCCCGAGGCCCAGCTCGACCGCTTCCTGTTAAACATCCGCATCGACTACCTGCCGATGGAGAAGGAGGTCGCCATGGTGGCCGCCACCACAGCCCCCCGCGGGGCGGGCCCGCAGGCGGTCTTCACCGCGGAGGAAATCCTTGAGCTGCAAAAACTTGTCCGCTCCGTGCCGGTGGCCGAGGAGGTCGTGCGCTACGCCGTGCGCGTGACCGCCGCCACCCGCCCGAGCCACCCGGACGCCCTTCCGCTGGCCCGCGAGAAGATCAAATGGGGGGCCGGTTCGCGCGCCTCGCAGGCCCTCGTGCTCGCCGGGAAGGCCCGCGCCCTGCTCGACGGGCGCTACGCCGTGGCCATCGACGACATCCGCGCCCTCGCCGCCCCCGTCCTGCGCCACCGCATCATCCCGAATTTCCACGCCGAGGCCGAGGGCGTCACCTCCGACCGGCTCATCGCGGACATCCTCGGCTCGATCAAAGGCTGACCGCCGCCCGGCCCCCGCGCGCCATGCCGCCCAGCGTCCACGACCTGCTCGATCCCGCCCACCTGGCCCAGCTGGGCAACTACGCCCTGCTCGCCCGCTCGGCCGTCGAGGGCTTTCTCTCGGGCATGCATCGAAGCCTGTTCCACGGCTTCGGCACGGAGTTTCTCCAGTACCGCGACTACACGCCCGGCGCCGATTTAAAATACCTCGACTGGAAGCTGCTGGCCCGCTCCGACCGCCTCTACACCAAGGTGTACCAGGAGGAGACGAACATGAACGTCCAGCTCGTGCTCGACACCAGCGCCTCGCTTGAGTACCGGGGTTCCCGCGCCGCCTGCACGAAGCTCCACTACGCCTGCATGACCGCCGCCTGCCTCGCCTATCTGGCCACGCGCCAGGGCGACAATGTCGGCCTGTTCGCCTACGGCGACACCCTGCGCGAAGTCATCCCCCCCGGCCACCGCGCCGGGCAGCTGGAGCGCGTCCTCCAGGCCCTCACCCGGCTGGAGCCCGCCGGGGCCGCCAAGCACGAGGCCATGCTGCAAACCTTTGGTAATCAACTTCGCCAGCGCAGCATCGTGGTCTTCATCTCCGACATGCTGGAGGGCGAGACCGTCCTGCCCGACCAGCTCAAGCGCTTCCGCCTGCGCCACTGCGACACCCTTGCCGTCCAGGTGCTCGACCCCGACGAGCTTGACCTGCCCATCGAGGGCGTGGCCCGGTTCCACGACGCCGAGACCGGGCGCGAAGTGACCTCCTGGGCCGACTCCACCCGCGAGCAGTATATGTCACAAATGAGTGACTTTTTGGATAGTTTGAAGGAGTCTTTCAACCGCTCGCAGGTCGATCTGCTGCGGCTGGGCACAGACGAATCCCTCGGGTACGCGCTCGCGCGTTACCTGCACCACCGGGAGGGCCTGCGCTAGGATGCTCTCGTTCGCGCAGCCCCTGATCCTGGCCGCCCTCGCGGGGCTGGCGCTGCCGCTGCTGGCGCACCTGGTCAACCGCGCCCGCGCCCGACCCCTGCGCTTCCCGTCGGTGCGCTTCATCGGCCCCTCGCAGCTCCCCCGCGACAAGCGCCGCAGCCTGCGCGACCTGCTCCTGCTCTTGCTGAGGCTTCTTTTTATCGCGCTGGCCGTGCTGGCGCTGGCCCGTCCGGCGTGGACGCCTGCCGATGGTTCCGCCCCCGCCGCCGCCGGGCAGACCCGGACCCTGATCGTGCTCGACGCCTCAGCCAGCATGAGCGGCTGGGGCGCGTGGGAAGAAGCTCAAGAGGCGGTCAAGGCCGCCGCCGAGTCCGGCAACCCGACCGGGCTGATCCTCTTTGACACCGAGATCCTCGCCACCGTGCCGGTCGGCTCCCCGGCCCGCACCCTGGAGCAGATCACCGCCGACATCGAACCCGGCCAGCGTACAGGCGACCCCTCCCCGGCCATTGCCGCCGCCCTGCACGAAGTCGGCCCCGACGGCCCCCGCAAGCTCATCCTCATCAGCGACTTCCAGCAAAGCACCTGGCAGAGCCCGAGCTGGCCCAAGCTCGGCGAAGGCGTCGAGATCGAGGCCGTGCAGGTGGGCGATTTTGCCCGGCCTAACGCCGCGATCCTCGACGCCCGTGCCTATGCCGCCCCCGAAGGGCGCCTGCGCGTGCTCGCCCGCGTCCGTAACGACGCCACTACCACGCGAAAAGTCACCATCGAGTTACACCACGACGGCGACACCGAAACGCAGACGCTGAGTTTCGCCCCCGGGCAGACGCAGACCGTGGCCTTTCTCATCGACAAGCCCGAGGACAGCGAAGGGGAAGTCGTTCTGGCCGAGGAAGATGCCTACGCGGGGGACAATGCGTTCGCCGTCTGGCTGGGCACGCCCGCCCCGGCGCAGGTCGTTGCCCTGCTGCCGACGATGCAGGAGCAGGACAAACTGCAGGAGGTCGCCTTTGTGCAAAAGGCGCTCACCGCCGCCGGCGAGAACATGCCGCAGGACTTCGTGTTGAGCGGGGCCGCACCGGACTTCGACTTCGGGGCGGTGGCCGACGCCATCGACGTGCTCTACCTGCCCGGCACCACCGCCTACCTCGACGAGGTTCAGCTCGAAATGCTCCGTGACTTTGTGGAAAACGGCGGCGTTGCGCTGATCACGCCCGGCCAGGCCGCCTCCCGGCAGTTTCGCCTGCTGCGCGAGGGCGGGCTGACCAACACCGCCTTTGTCGGCGTGCCGGGGCGCAACCGCGAGCAGCGCGAGCCCTTCCGCATCGCCACGCTGGAGCCCGGCAGCCCGCTGGCCGAGGTCTTTACCGGCGAGTCCGCCCGCGACCTCGCGCTGGCCGAGATTTACCAGTATGTGAAGCTCCAGCCCGACGCCAAGGCGAGCGTCCTGCTCGCCACCGAGGACGGCGACCCACTGCTGCTGCGCGAGACCCTCGGGCGCGGCGAGCTGCTCATCAGCGCCCTCAGCCTGGACACCCAGTGGAGCGACCTGCCGCTGCGCAACGCCTTCCTGCCCGTGCTGCGCGAGGTGCTCTCCCAGGCCGTCAAGGCCGACGATACCGTCATCCGCCTGGCGGTGGACGAGCCGCTGCCCGCGGATTTCCCGCTGCCGCCCGGCGCGACCACTCCCCGCGTCAGCGCCGAGCCCGGCGTGATCGAGCTGGGCCCCTATATGATTCAGACCAATCTCGCCCGCAGCGAATCCCTGAACCAGGCCGCGCTCGTAAGCGACATCCGCGCCCAGCTCAGCGGCGAAACCGCCCCGGAGTCACCGGACGCCGCCGGTTCCGCTGCTACCGGCCCAACCACGGCCATCGCGCTGTGGCCCTGGCTGGCCGCCGGGGCGCTGGCCTGCCTGCTGGCCGAGCTTTTACTCGCCGCGCCCGCCCGCCGCGCTTCTTCTCGAAAGGCCGCCCATGCCTGAGTTTTACCATCAGCTCCAGCTCCAGCGTAAGCTGCTGCTCGTGCTCACGCTCGTGCTGACGGTGTTCAGCCTGCTGGGGGCGTTCAGCCTGGCCGTGCTCGTCGGCTCGGGGCTGGACGTGTACGTCGCCCCGTGGCAGGAGCGCACCGCGTGGCTGTTCTTTAATATCCTCATGCTGCTGGCCGGGTGCGGGTTCGTCGGGGGCATCCTGCTCATCCTGCGCCGCCGCCCGACCCTCGCCATGCTGGCGCGGCTGGTCGAACGCCGCCACCCGCAGCTGAAGGAAAACCTCACCACCGCCGTCGAGGTGCTCGAGCGCGGCGCGCCCTTTAACCCGCTGGAAGAGGCGCTCATCCGCCAGGTCGAGCGCGAGACGCAGACTATCGTCTTCCGCACGGCCACCCTGCCCCGCCGCCTGCACCCGGTGGGCGCGATCGTGCTCGTGATCGGGGCGTTCTTGCTCTTCCAGGCCACCCAGCAGAGCAGTCTCTACAGCAAGGCCACCTACTACCAGCGCGACCGGATGAGCGGCGAGGGCTCGGGACTGACCATCGAGCCCGGCGACGCCGAAGCCCCCCGCGGCTCCGACCTGACCATCACCGCCAAGGTCAACCGCTGGGAGCGCGACCCGCGCATCTTCCTGCGCGAGGACGGCCACGAGGTCAGCTACCCGATGATGCTCGACGACAAGGGCGCGGGCCAGTTCACCCTCTTTGACCTTCAGGAAGACACCACCTACCGCGTCGAGACTTCCTCTCTGCGCTC
>JAUTCS010000121.1 GCA_030673825.1 Verrucomicrobiota bacterium JB024
CGGCCTAACTCCGTTGCCCCAGCACGGTGTCGTAAATCGAAGCGCCGAGGAAGCGGGCCTGCCCGGCGAGGGCCCGCTCGATGCGCAGGCATTCGTTCCACTTGACCATGCGTTCGCTCCGGGCGAAGGAGCCGACCTTGAGTTGTCCAGCGTTGCTGGCCACAGCCAGGTGGCAGATAAAGGCGTCCTCGGTCTCGCCGCTGCGGGCCGAGACGACCGGCAGCCAGCCGGCCTGCTGGGTTAGGCGAATGGCCTCCAGCGTCTCGCTGACGGTGCCGATCTGGTTGAGCTTGATCAGCACGCTGTTGGCCAGCCCCTGCGCGATGCCCTCGCGGATGCGGGCGGGGTTCGTCGTGAACAGGTCGTCGCCGATGATCTGCACGCGGTCGCCGACGGCCCGCATGACGCGTTTCCATCCCTCCGGATCGACATCCGCGGCGGGGTCCTCGATCGAGATGACGGGGTACTTCTCGCACCATGCAATCATCAGGTCCGTGAATGCCTCGCTGGAGAACGTACGATCCTCCAGCCGGAAGCGGTAAGTCTGCGTCTCTGCTTCGTAGAGGTCGCTGGCGGCGATGTCGAGCGAGAGGCTGGCCTCCTGGCCGGGGGTGTAACCGGCGCGGCGGATCGCCTCCACAAAGGTCTCGAAGACTTCCTCGTTCGTGTCGAACTCCGGCCAGAAGCCGCCCTCGTCCGCGATCCCGTAGTAGCGCCCACGCTCTTTAAAAATGTCCGCCGCCGCGTGGTAAACGTTGTGCGTGATCTCCAGCGTCTCGGCGTAGGTCCGGGCGCCGGTGGCAATGACGAGAAAGTCCTGTACGTCCGTGCGCCAGTTGGCGTGCGCGCCGCCGCCGATGATCTGGATCTCGGGCAGGGGAAGCAGATTGCCGTCCCCGAGACTGCGAAAAAGCGGCAGCCCTCGCGCTTGCGCGGCGGCCTGCGCGATGGCCATGGACACGCTCAGGATGGCGTTGGCTCCGAGGCGGCTCTTGTTCGGCGTGCCGTCCAGCTCGCACAGGGCGGCGTCGAGCGCCGGTTGATCATAAGCGTCCATGCCGGTGACGCGGTGGGCGATCTCCCCGCGCACATGCGCGATGGCCTGATCGACGGAGCGCCCACGCAAGCGGGCGGGGTCGCCGTCGCGCAGCTCCAGAGCCTCGAACTGCCCGGTGGAAGCGCCGCTGGGGACGAGCCCGTGGCCGGTGCAGCCGTTTTCCAGCTCGACCACGGCCTCGACCGTGGGGGAGCCGCGCGAATCGAAAATAGTGAAAGCGTCAACGGATCGGATTTTCATGAAAGGGTGCTCAGGGTCGTGAACCACGCCCCGCTCAGAGCGTCGAGATCAACGGTGGGGTGGAGGATGGCGTTTTTGGCAAAACCGCGCAGGAAGTCGCGTTTGGTTTCGCTTGTCAGGTACTCGACCGGGCTCTTCCCATCGACGCGGGCCAGCATCAGCATGGGCAGGAGCTTCACGGCGGCGGCTTCGACCTCGGCGGTGTGGAGCCGGTTCGCGCCGCGGTAGCCGTGCAGGGCCGTATCGATCATGGCCGGGAAGGCAAGTTGCGCCGGGGCGTGGTACAGGCTTTTGAGAAAGAGGTGGTTGAGGAAAAAGCTCAGGTCAAAGGCGGCGTCCCCGTAGCAGGCTACCTCGCAGTCGAGCACGACCAGTCGCCCGTCGCGGTGCATCATGTTCTTCGGGCTGAAGTCGCCGTGCACGAGGCACTGCGCGCTCCCGCGCAGGCGCTTGGCCTCGGCCAGCAGCGCGTCCTCGACCTCCGCGTGCCGGGCGGCGGTGGTGCGCAGGTACGGGTCGAGCCGGAGTTGGTCGAAGTTCTCCAACGTCGCGAAATCCCTTTGCGCCGTCGTGTCTCCCCAGGTGCGGGCGTGAATTTCTCCCAGGAGGGCGCCTGCCTGGCGGGCCAGGCTGAGATGGATTTGGCCCGCCAGCAGGTCGCTTTTCCAGTTTTGGAAACCGTCGAGAAACTCCATCCCGAAACATCCCGCCTCCTCGTCGCAAAAGAGCAGCCCCGGCACGGCGTCCGGGCGGAACGCCGCCACGGCGCGCATGTACGCCTGCTCGGTGCGGTTGCGTGAGGTGTCGGCGAACCAGTCAGCCTGCACCTTCAGCTTGGCCAGCGCCCGTTTGACCACGAAGCGGCGCTCGCCGTCCTCTACGAGATAAATCTCGCTGGAGACGCCTCCGGTCAGGGGCGTCAGCGTCGCCTGCTCCGTGCGGAGGTGTCCGCGCTGGCGCAGCAGTGCTTCGAGGCTGTCTTGTTCGCTCGTGGTCATGGCCGAGGTGGGATTGCGTGGGCGTGCGTATCCGCTTTCAACTACAGGATGTGAACGTATCCGTTTTTAACTACAACGGGCGGGCGATGGTCTGGTTGCGCAGGTAGTCGTCGAAGGTCTCGGGCGAGTTGACGCCCCCGCCGGTGCCGCTGAGGTTAACCCCGCCGTAGGGCAGCCCGTAGGCGAAAACGTTGTGCGCGTTGATCCAGCTGTTCCCGGCGACGATTTTTTCGGCGAAGCTTTGGGCTCGCGTCAGGTCGCTCGTCCACACGCTGTTGGCCAGCCCGTAGGCGAGCCGGTTGACGCGGGCGGCGGCGTCGTCCTCGTCCTTGAACTTAACCAGGTACGCGGTGGGGCCGAAGACCTCCTCGCGGAAGCAGACGTTGTCGTCGCTGCCGGTGAGCAGGTGCGGCGAGACGAAGTAGCCGCCCTCCGCGCCCGGCACGGCGGGCCGCTCACAGGTCACCACGGGCGTGGCACCCTCGGCCAGGCCCTTCTCGTAGTAGCCGAGCACGCGGTCGAGCTGGGCCTGGGAAACCAGCGGGCCCATCGCGGTCTCGGGGGAGAGGCCGGGGCCGATGCGGGTGGACTTGAGCACCTGGGCGACCTTATCGACGAAGCGGTCGTAAATCTTCTCATGCAGGAACCAGCGGGTGGCCGTGCAGCAGACCTGGCCGGTGTTGAGCGTGATGGCTCCGGCCAGCCCCTCGGCGGCGGCGTCCACATCGACATCATCGAAAACCACCGCCGCGCCCTTGCCGCCGAGCTCGAGTTTGCACGGAGCGAGACGCTCGCCGCAGATGCGCCCGATGAGCTTGCCCACGGGGGTGGAGCCGGTGAAGGACATGCGCTTGACCAGCGGGTGCTCGGCCAGCGGCTGCCCCGCCTCGGGTCCGGTGCCGGTGAGGATGTTGATCACGCCCCGGGGGATGCCGGCGGCCTCGGCCAGTTTCCCGAAGTACAGGCTCGACAGCGGGGTGACCTCGGAGGCCTTGACCACCACGGTGTTACCCGCGGCCAGCGCCGGGCCGATGCCCCAGCACAGCAGCGTAAAGGGGAAGTTCCACGGGAAGATGAACCCGCACACGCCGTAGGGAGCGCGGTGGACGCGGGCCTCGATGTTTTTCACCGCCAGCGGGCGGTCATAGACGGCGCGCACGCTGATGTCCGCGAAGTAGCGCAGGCACTCCGCCCCGAAGGGCACGTCGAACCCGCGGGCGGCCTCGATGGCCTTGCCCACGTCGAGGGCTTCGAGCTGCGCCAGGGTTTCGAGGTTCGCCTCGACAGCTTCGGCCAGGCGGTGGAGCCGCACGGCGCGTTCGCTCGGCGAGAGTGCGGCCCAGGTCGGGAAAGCCGCATGTGCCGCCTCGACGGCGGTGGCGACATCCTCGGCACGGGCCATGGCGACCTGAGCGATGGGCTGGCCGGTGGCCGGGTTCATGACTGCTTGCGGTTTGGCTCCGCCGGGGGCAAAGCCGCCGTTGATAAAGTGCGGGATCGGCTCCTGGCTGAGGAAGTCCTTTACGTCGGTCGTCGGGGATACGGTATTCATGGAGATAGAGGGGGTGAGAGGTTTTTTGCTGATGAGGCGGAGTGCCGGTCAGCGAGCGTAGCTAAGTTCCGGTGCGGTCAGCTGGCTGTCAACGTCCAGGCTGCGTTTGGGCGGGAGGCCGAGTTTCTGGAGGTCGCCGTGGTAGGCCTTGACGGCTTCCTCCGGGCCGATGTCGCCGTCGGCCACCGCCCGCAGCATGCGAACCATGCTCAGCGGGTGCTCGGCCTCCTTGATCTTGCGCCCGTAGAGAGCGACACGCGCGCCGTACTTCTTGGCCTCGGCCAGCTGCTTAAAGGCGTCGTAGGTCGTGCCGGAGGCGCCGCCGAGGATGCCGACAACCAGCTCCGGGTCGTAGGCGGCGAGCTCTTCCATCGCCGCCGGGCCGAAGTACGGGATCTTTAAAAACTTCGGCCAGTGCGCCCGCGCCACCCCGGCGAGGGTGCGCACGATGGAGTCGTTGACAAAGGCCGGGATGTCCTCCGCGCTCAGCCCGCAGTCGGCGACATTCGGGGCGAAGACCTCCAGAAAGTACTCGAAGCCGCAGCGGGCCGCCTCCGCGCGGAAATCGCGGAAGGCCTCCAGGTGCCGGTAATCGTGCTCCAGGTCGTTGTTGAACGTGATGGAGTACAGCCCGAGGTTGACCCGCGGTGCGCCGTCGGCCTTGGCGGTGAGGCTGCCGTACTGCGCCTCGTGCAGAAAGCTGGAGCAGAACGGGCGGGCGGGCAGCGTCCGGTAGTTGGCCGGGCGGCTGATCCAGACATCCGTGGTGTCGTTGGCGCGGATGGCGGGCGTAACAGGGCTGCCCTCGAACAGCTTTTCCCGGTGCGCCAGCACGCTCATGACCGAGGTGGAGGCGAGCAGGATGTCGAGGTGGCCGCTGGCCACGATCTCGCGCATCTGCTCGATAAAGGCGGGCATGGACAGGTACCGCCCGTCGGCGCGGGGCGGATAACCGGCACCGGGGCTGGCGATGCCCCAGGCCATGTCGGCGTCCTTGGCGTCGGCCAGGATAAAGTCCCCGGCGGCCGGATTGGCGCGGATGCGGTCCAGTTTTTGATCAAGTGTTTTCATGCTTATTGCTCTCGCAGGAGGCGGATCTGGGCGGGTTCGTCTTCCTCGATCTCGGGGAAGCGGCCGATGTCGGGATCGACGAAAAAGTTGTCGTTCAGGTCGTCGTTGGCGGTGGAGACTTCGCCGATAATGCAGGGGCCGTCCACGGGCCAGAAGCTGTGGTACACGCCCGGTGTCAGCGTGACGCGCTCGCCCGCCTCCAGGATGAGGGGCTCGCCGTTGCGGTACGCGGAGGGCTTGCCGTTGCGGGAGACGCTGCCCGGCGCACCCGGAGCGGAGCGCTCGGGGTGCCCGGTCCACAGCTCGATGGAGAGCCGTCCCTGGCGGCAGATGATGTCCTCTTTTTTTACCCGGTGGGTGTGCAGGGGGGTGACCTGGTTCTGCCGGGCGAACATCAGCTTCTCGCAGTACTCGGGCTCCTCCGCGAGGTTGACGAGGACGAGGCCGACCACGTCGAAGCGGTCCAGCCCGCAGTCGGTGATGTCCCAGCGGGGCGCGGGCGGGAGGTGCCAGTGGTGGGCCGTGAAGCAGGCCAGGGCGTCGCGGTAGGCGCGGTTGATCTCGGAGCGTTTCATCGGGCTTGTGTGTTGAAGTCTCCCGCCTGCCACTCGCGAAGGAAGGCGGTCAGTTCGGGCCAGGTGGCGCTGCGGGCATGGCGGACGAAAAAGCCGGAACTGGCGCAGCCCACGGCGAGCTGCTCCGTCAAGGGTAGGTCCAGCAGGATGCCGCTGAGCCACCCGGCGTTGAAGCGGTCCCCCGCGCCGACGCTTTTGGTGGGTTTCGCGCAGTAAGGGCCCGCGACGGTGGCCGCGCCTTCGGCAGTGGCGGCGGTGGCGGATTTAACCAGGTGGATGCCGACGGTGGTGATGCCCGCGCGGTCGCGCAGCTCCCCGGCGAGGCGCTCCAGTTGCTCGGGCGACTCATCGGCCTCGGCCAGGCCGACAGCCTGCGCGAGCTGGTTGGCTTCGTTGCCGTTCAGGCTGAGGGTGACGGGGCCGAGCTTCTCGAAGCCGCCGAGGGTGTCCAGCATCGTGGCCAGTTGCGCACGCGGGCGGCTGGCCGGATCGGCCAGGTCTAAAAAAAAGTGCGGTCGCTGCGGCAGCCCGGCCAGCGCCTCCTCGTACAGGTAGCGCCAGCATTCAGTCATGTGCGGATAGACGGACCAGCTCGTCAACACGAGGGCGCTAGCCGCTTCGCAGGCCGCGCGGAACTTCCCGTCCGCGAACTTCTCGCGCAGGTACTCCGGCGTGAACCGCGAGAAGTGGTTGAACGCGCAGAACATGAGCTTGCCGTCGGCAAAGTCATAGACGAGCGCCCGCCCCGGCTCCATCCCGAGCGGTTCGACCGCCGCGCACTTGCCGGTAAACTCCGCGAAGGCCGGATGGGCGGGGCTTCCCACGCCCGCGAAGGCTGTGAGCGGAAACCCCAGCGTGGCGACGCCGTCGCCCATGTTGACGGTGCAGCCCCCGGCCTCGGTCTGGAAGACAAACTCGCGCAGGCCGCTGCGCCCGGCAGAACGCGCCGCCCACTCCGCGAAGTTCGTGATCGTCGCCACCGGCGTGAACGCCTGCTCGCTCTGGCGTTCGCCGACGACGTGGATGCGCTCGTCCACAAAGGCGTCGAACCCGGCCACGACGGGCAGCCGCGCCCGGTGGGCGGCGTCGGCGTCGAGGCGATCGGCCAGGGCGGCGAGATTGGGCTTCATCGGGCGCGGAGGCTGAGCCCGTGGGGCGTTTCGGCAGGGGTGAGGGGAGTCTCCCCGATGCCGCAGAAGTGGTTGAGCTGGCGCAGCTCGTTGTGCCAATGGCCGTAGCCGACGCTCCAGTGGTGGTCGAGGCCACGGGAGAGAATGGTGTGCATGATCCGGCCCAGGCTGGCCTCGCCGGTGGCTTTCATCAGGCCGTAGGTGCCACGGTAGTCGAGGTCGGTTTCCACAAACTCGCCTTCAAAGCCGAACCACTGCCCCGCGTCCGGGGCCAGGTAGCGCAGGACGGTGACCGGGCCGCACGCGAGCAGGAACTCCAGCATGAGCCCGACCGCCGTTTCCGGGTCGCCGTTTTCCAGAATGGAATGGCGCGTGGCGGTGAAGGAGGTGCCGGGCTTGAGCAGGCGGGTGGGGGAAGCCCCGCAATGCCAGATGCCGAGGCGGTCCTGCGCCTGTTTCCAGAGGGAGAGGTCCATCATGGTCGGCACGGCTTTACCGTCAGAAACCAGAAACAGCGCGAGCGACGAAAGCAGGCCGTTCATCTCGCCCTCCTCGGCCACGCAGAAGCCGTAGTCGTTCATCATCGAGACGGAGCCGTCGATGGCGCAGCCGTAGCAGTCGAACAGGTCGGGCCAGCTCTTCACGGTGGCCCCGAGGTAGCCGTGTTCGTGCGCGAGGTCGAGCATGCCCAGCCCGAAGCGGTAGGTCTGCATCATCTGCTCCTCCGGCACATCTACCCGCGCGCAGGCGGGATGGCTGGTCAGGGTCTTGACGAGGCGGCGCACATCCGCGTCCTTGAAGCGCTTGCACGCGTGCTGGTAAACGGTCTCCAGGTCCACCCGGTCAAAGCGGCAGCCGAGTGTCTTGAACACCGCCAGCTCATCCACCTCGCCGTCGTAAAAGGCGGTCACGCGGGAGCCCCCGGCGTGAAGGAGCTTGGCGCGACGGAACCCGTGGCGGGCGTAGCAGGCGCGGGCGAAGCTCTCCAGCGGGTACGCAGCGGACTTATCCAGCGGGAGGTGTTGCCAGGCGTAGGGTACGCCCAGGCTGCCGAGCATCTGGAGGATAAAGTTCTGGCAGGTGAGGCTGTTGGCCTCGTTGCGGTCGCCGGTGCCGGGCTCGGGCCAGGCCCAGCTCATCAGCGGCAGCGGGTGGTCGAGCAGCCAGCGTCCGAGGGCCGAGCCAATCTCGCCCGCGGTGTAGGCCGCGTGGAAAAAGATCACGCCCGCCAGTCCCTTGGCCAGCTCGCTGTCGAGAAAGGCCAGCAGCGCGTCCGGGTCCTCGAAGGGCTCGTCCGCGGCCACGATCTCCACCGGCAGTGCGTCTGTGGCCTGACGGGCCAGCGCGGCGGCCTGCCGGAAGCGTTCACACGCGCGGTCCCAGGGGAAATGGATTTTGACCCCGCAGGCGATGATGGCCAGCCGGGCGGGTTGGGGTTTGGCGGGAGCGGCGACCAGGTCGGCCAGCACCTCGTTGAGCACGCCCTTTTCGGGCAGTTGAAGATCGCAGGGCATCGGGGTGTTTAGGTTGCCGCGAGTATACGCTTTTGCGTTTACGGCGACTACCGCTGTCCGCTAAAAGATTGATACTATTATGAACTCATGGTAGAAATTATGCACAAAATACGACCGTGAAGCCTCAGTTCGAAACCATCTCGCCCTCCGACGACAGTTCGCTGGCTTGTCTGGCCTTTTCCGGGCAGGACTACGACTGCCCCTACCATTTCCATCCCGAGTGCGAGATCCTGCGGATCGACAGCAGCGAGGGCCACACGCTGATCGGTGACACCTTCGGCGAGTATCGCGCGGGCCAGTGGTACCTCTTCGGCGCGGGGCTGCCACACCAGGTCGAGAACCATCCGGCTCCGTCCGGCGTTCGCCAGTGGGCGCGCTCGCATGTTATCCAGTTTCGCAGCGACTGTCTGGGGGACGGGTTCTTCGCGCAGCGCGAGACGCGCCACCTGCGCGCCCTGCTGGAGCGGGCCGGGCGGGGGCTGCTTTTCGGGCCGGGCGTCGAGCCGAAAGCCAGCCTGTTGCTGGGGCGCACGTTCAAGGCCCGGGGGCTGTCGCGCCTGATCCACTGGCTGGAGCTGTTGGAGCACCTCGCCGCACAAAAGGACGTCCGCCTGATTGCCTCGGAGTCTTACCACCCGACGGCTGACCAAGGCGGTTTCCAACGCTTGTCCACCGTGCTAGCCGCCATCCATGAGCGCTACCGCGAGCATCTCGACCAGACCGTGCTCGCCCGTTCGGTCGGGATGTCAGCCTCGGCGTTCAGCCATGCCTTCCGGAAATACCTGGGCATGCCCTACTCGCGCTACCTCAACACCTACCGCATCAGCCAGGTACGCCGTGAACTGATCGAGACGGACGCCCCGGTCACCGAAATCGCCTTCCGCAACGGCTTTAACAATCTCTCGCACTTCAACCGGCAATTCCTCCGCCACGCCGGTGAAAGTCCGCGTGCTTTTCGGCAACGTAAGACCACCTTATCCCGGCATGCCGGGCAGGAAGTCACAGATCGAGCTGGGTGAAATAAGGAGCCCTTTTGACGGCAAACACGTCCTCTCCTCTATTTCTGTTTCAAATTAATAAACGAACTATTTCGCCGTAATCGGATTATCTCGCCGCATTTTTCGCTGGTTTGACGTGATGTCTCTATTTCGCAAAAGCCTGTCTTTCAGGGGAAAGCCGCATTGACTTGGGAAATATCCAGGGGCCCTTGGCTGCGTCTCCACGAGACCTTATGTCAGATCAGTTTGCATGATAGATCGCCTCCCGACGCATTACTTATCCTGATTCGCTTGCCAAGGGATGGACCTCCCCTCATAGGATTGGTCCTGATATGCATTTGATTGACTGGCTCATTACCCTTGTCCCCGTTATTTTGGTTCTGTTTCTGGCTGTTTACAGCAAGAAGTATGTGCGCGGCGTGGTGGATTTTCTCGCAGCCGGGCGTGTGGCCGGGCGATATGTGATCTCAGCGGGGGACCTGACGGCAGGGCTGAGCGTGATCACCCTGGTCGCGCTGGTGGAGGCCAAGTACCAGGTCGGCTATGCATTGTCCTTCTGGGAATATCTGACCATACCGGTCGGCGTCATCATGGGGTTGACCGGGTACTGCGTGTACCGTTTCCGCGAGACGCGCTCGCTCTCGATCGGCCAGTTTCTGGAGATGCGCTACTGCCGCTCGTTCCGTATCGTGGCGGCGACGATTCGCACGATCTCGGAAATGATCACCAACGCGATCGGCCCGGCAGTGGCGGCCAATTTCTTCATCTACTTTCTCGGACTGCCGCACAAGGTGACGTTTTTCGGGGTGAATCTGCCGACTTTCGCATTGATCGTGGGGATGTCCCTGTGCCTGTGCCTGGTCGTCATCTGGCCGGGCGGCCGTATCTCGCTGCTGATTTCCGATGCTTTTCAGGGGCTGATGAGCTACCCGATTTTTGTCATCATTGCCGGTTACATCTTCCTGCACTTTGGCTGGAGCGACACGATTGGGCCGGTCATGATGGACCGGGTGCCCGGGGAGAGCTTTATCAACCCCCTCGATATCGACAAGCTGCGTGACTTCAACATCTTCGCGGTCTTCGTAACGATCATGGGAAGCATCCTCAACCGTGCCAGCTGGATCGGGAACGACACCACCGGCAGTGGGCGTACGCCGCACGAGCAGAAGATGGCGGGTATCCTGGGAACTTGGCGTGTGCTCTACGCACAGCTCATGATGCTGCTGGTGGCGGTCATGCTGATCGCGCTGATGACGCACAGCAAGTACGCGGAGCAGACACACGAGATCCGCCAGGAGCTGACCGCCAAAGTTGCTCAGGAAGCCGTGTCGGACCCGATCCTGCGTGAGCAGCTCAACTCCAGCTTGGCGCAGATTCCCGTTTATGAGCACAACATCGGCGAGGATACACCGCTCTCGCGCGAGCAGAATGTGGACTCCCCGTACATGGAAACCGCGCGCAGTACCCTGGCCGGCACGCCGGAGGGCAACCTGGAGTTCCAGAAGTTCCGCACGCTTTACCACCAGATGATGCTGCCCGTCGCGCTCAAGAACATCCTGCCGATGGGTCTGATGGGGCTGTTTTGCCTGTTGATGATCATGCTGCTGATTTCGACCGACGACTCGCGCGTGTTCAACGCCTCCTCGACGATCGTGCAGGACATCATCATGCCGTTCCGCAAGAAGTCCTTCACGCCCAAGCAACACCTGATGGTGCTTCGGCTGTCTTCTCTGGGGGTCTGTATCTTCTTCTTCTTCGTCTCGATTTTCTTCGTCCAGCTCGACTACATCCAGATGTTCATCGTCATTATGACCGGACTATGGCTGGGCGGGGCCGGGCCGGTCATGATCTTCGGGCTCTACAGCCGCTTCGGTAACTCGGTGGGCGCGTTCGGTGCGATCATCTTTGGCTCCGGCTTGTCCCTGAGCGGGCTTATCCTCCAGCGCAACTGGGCCGAAACCGTTTATCCCTGGCTCGACGCAAAGGGCTGGGCGGTGCCGATCGGCCATTTCCTGGAAAAGGTGTCTCATCCGTTCAACCCGTACATCGTCTGGACGATGAACCCGGTGAAGTTCCCGATCAATTCCTACGAGCTGTACTTTATGGCCATGGTCAGCGGGATCGCCGCCTACGTCATCGGCTCGGCGCTGACGCAGCGCAAGCCCTTCAATCTCGACCGACTGCTGCACCGTGGCGTGTACGACGTCGCTGGCGAATACAAGCCGCCTTTCAAGTGGACCATCCGCAACGCCTTCCAGAAGCTGATCGGCATCACCCCGGAATACACCCTCGGGGACAAGATCATCGCCTGGTCGGTCTTCGGCTATGCGATTGTTTACAAGTTCGGCCTCTGCTTTGTCGGTGTGCTGATCTGGAACCTTATCTCGCCCTGGTCCACGCAGGCATGGAGTACTTACTTCCTCATCACGAGCCTGTGGGTGACGGCTGTTCTCGGTGTCATCTCCACCGTCTGGTTCCTGATCGGTGGTATTGTTGATATCCGCAAGCTCTTCCGCGACCTCGCCGCCCGCATCGACGACCCGCTCGACAACGGTATGGTCGAGGGCCACGTCTCCCTGGCCGACAAGGCTGCCTTCGAGGCCCGCGGAGCTTCCGTCGAAGACGAGGAAAAGTAGCCGACGAGCGCCTGCTGATTCGAGATACTCCGATCAGCCGCGACAATCGTTCGATCTTTGAAAGACTCCCGCCCCCTTGGGCGGGAGTCTTTTATATCCTTCTTCTCACTGCCTTTGGAGATCACCAGAAGACGATGTAGAGCCCGATGGTGGCAGCCGTGACGATGACCCCCCAGAACTTGGCCGACTGAGAATGAGTCAGCTCGATTTCCTTGTTTTCAGGCATGTCCACCGGCTTGGCCAGCGGGTTGATCAATGTCAGGACAGCCAGGACGGCGAGCACGGCACCGAAACAAATCGCCATGCGGTTGAGGAAGGCGATGTCGGGTGCGAGCACTTTCAGAGCCCCGTAGAGGATGACATTCAGAAGAATCCCCAGCCAGCCAGCATATCGTGGGCAGCGGTGAACGAGAAATCCAAACAGGAATACGGCAAGGATGCCCGGGCTGAGGAAACCCTGGAACTCCTGGATAAAGGTGTAGATGCCGCCGAACTCGGGTCGACCGAGATTGGGAGCGATGACGCAGGCGACGAGCACGAAGAGTACCACGCAGATACGCCCGACCCTGACCAGCTCATGCTGTCCGGCGCTCCGGCGCAGCTTGTGATAGATGTCCATTGTGGCGATGGTTGAGGCCGAGTTTAGCATCGAGGCCAGCGAGGAAACGACCGCTCCGAAGATCGCGGCCAGCACGAACCACGTGTAGCCGGGCTTGAGCAGGTTACGTAAGAGGGTCGGGAAGGCTGCGTCGTAATCATAGCCGACCAGCCGCGAGCTGAGCGGCAGCCCGGCGTCTCGGGCGGAGTTGACGAGTTGGGCGTTGGCAGCGGTCAGTTTTTCAGGGGATATCAGTTCTGGGGTGGGGGCTGCCGTGCCGATGACAGCGGCATTGTGCTGAACGATGCTTGCAGCTTGGTCCGGGTACAGCCGGACATAGTGCTCTGAAAAGGGAATGACAACGGCCTCTCCAGTTTCAAGGGCGGTCAAGGCGGCTTCGTTTTTCAACTGTGCCTGCTCTTGCAGGTCGGCGCTATAAAGGTGAAAAGCCATGATGCCGGGAATGACCACGACGAACGGGATAACGAGCTTGAGCGCGGCGGCAAAAATGATGCCTTTCTGCCCCTCGGCCAGCGACTTTGAGCCGAGTGTGCGCTGCATGATGTACTGGTTCAGCCCCCAGTAGAAAAAGTTCGGGATCCATAATCCAATGATGAGTGCCGTCCAGGGGATCGAGCTGTCGCTGGCCGGGCGGATCATGTGGAGCTTTCCTCCGTTGCCATTGGAGCCGTCCACGGCGGGGCCTTCTGTCAGCAGGTGGAGTCTCTCCAGCGCCCCGGCTTGAGAGAGGTCGGAAATGGTGGCTGTGGAGGTCGCAACCTTGGTCTGAATCAGCTCGTCGGCGGGTTTATCGGCCAGTGCCTGAAAGGCCAGGAACATCACCAGTGCGCCTCCTACAATCAGGGCTGATCCCCAGATCAGGTCGGTCCAGGCGCAGGCCTTTAGCCCGCCAATAAAAACGTAGGCGGCTGCAGCCAGGCCGATGATCCAGCAGCCGACTGTGAGGTTCCCCAGGTCGAGGCCGAGCAGGCTGATTCCGCCAAAGAAGACACTCATCACCTTGGCCCCGGAGTAAATAACCGAAGCCGTGGGTACGCCGACCAGGATGACCATCGTGGCGATGGCCATGATGGTGCGCGAGAAGACACCGAAACGGTACTCCAAAAACTCCGGAATCGTATAGATGCCGCAGCGCAGCAGGCGCGGCAGAAACAGGAAGGCGATCACGACAAGGGTAATGGCTGCCATCCACTCGTAAGAGGCGATGGCCATCCCGAGCCAGTCTGCCGCTTGTCCGGACATCCCGACGAATTGTTCCGTGGAGATATTGGCAGCGATGAGGGAAAAGCCAACGAGCCACCAGGTGAGGCCGCGCCCGGCCAGGAAGTAATCGCTTGTGTTTTTGGGGCCGGATTTTTTCCGGTCGCTGCTTTTGATCAGGCCGAAGCCGATGACGCCGATGACGGCAACAAAGAAGAGTATAATATCGAGGGGTGACATGCTTGGCCTTTTAAAATAGATTTTATCATGAAATAATATTGACGATGCCGTGCCTAGTCGGGTGCATGAGATGTGCAGAAGAAACACGGAGTCAAAAAAACCGCCGGCGGCCCTCCACCGGCGGTCAAAATCAACCTCTGTTTATGTCTCCGGCGCTATCTATGACGACGGCGTAGCCACGCGACACCCAGCGCGAGCACCCCGGCCAAAGCCGCGTAGGTCGACGGTTCAGGTACGCCTGAGACGGTGAAAAGATACCCGCCGTCCTGAGCGGTGTAGATGATGTTTCCGATGGCGTCGTCATAGCGCAGACGCCCGTCTGTGATCAGCGCTTGAGCTCCGGCTTCATCCAGCCCGTCAACGAAGAACTCGCCCGTGCTGCCGATGGTGAAGTTCACGTAGTCGTCATTACCGATCGCGTAGATGCCCTGAAAAGCGTTGGGGGCGACATTGATCCGGCCGCCGCTCAGGTCAAAGCTGCTGGACAAGTCCGCGGAATTGAAGGAGACGATGGTGGTATTGAGGACACCTCCGCTGATGACGATGTCGCCGGCAAGGGCGTTGAACTCACCGATAGTGGCTGTCCCGCCGGTCAGATGGAAGGTGGCGCCTGTATCGTTGACAATAAAGTTGCCAGCGGTGTTCGTGAATACCGTGCCTGCGTTCAGGTACATGGAGATGCCGTTGCCAAGACCCATCGCAATGCTCTGCGTGTTAAACACACCGGCGATGTTGAAAGTCGTACCGGTATCCATGACGATGTTCCCTGCCGTGCCGGTGTCGAAGGAGCCGCCGCTATTGACGTTCAGGATGCCGCCTGCGAACTGGAGCCAGGAGATGTCGTTGGTCTGAATCCAGCTCCCGCCATTGTTGATGGTCAGGGAATTGCCGTTGTTGAGGTGAAAATCGCCAGGGGCTTCGTAGGTGGTTTCTCCGGAAACAACCGCGTTGTTGCCAGCGGTCTGAAGATCGGGAACAGCCTCGGGAGACCAGTTACCGGCTGTTTTCCAGTCGGTATCGACATTGCCGGTCCAGGTATAGTCTTCAGCCTGAACCAAGTTTGCGCTGATCGTGAGGGCGGCTAGGAACGGGATAGTATAGAGGGTTTTCATGGGTTGGGATTTTGAGTCTTGGGGTGGGTAGAGGTTGTTTCTTGGAATATATGGAAGCCCGGATGTAACGACGTGTCAATCTATAATTGCATAAAATTACATTAAACACCGTATTTTCGCCTTATCGGATGTAGGGATGGCCGGTGACTGTCTATAATCGGAGTAGAAGTCTTTTTGATTAGGACAGGTAAAAGCGGCCGGGCGTGTTTTGCTTGTTTTCGCCCGGCCGCCGACAGCCTCATTTATGAGGTCCCCTTGAGTTGCTCTTTGCGCAAGAAGAAGATAGAAGATTCAGTTGCCTTTACTCAGTACGACGGTTTGCAGGGACTGCGGGGGGATGTTCACCTGGACGGAGTCATAACCGGACAGGTTGATTGCGTAGGTTTGCAATTTTTCACTGGAATTGAAAACCGCGATGGCAATGGAGCGGTCCGGGTTCTGGAAGGCGGTCGCCATGAAGGTGTTATCGTGGCCGTCGAGGCCGATGCGGACGGCACCGGGGCGCATGAACTTACTGAAATGCGCGATCGCGTAAAACAGCGGCGTGAAGTAAACCTTGTCGTGGCCGCTGTCCACGAGGATCGGGGCCAGGCAGTAGTTGCGGGCGTGGTTGGGGCCGCCGCGGGTGTTGAGGGCGAGGTTCCAGTCCACCCAGCCGACGAGGTGGTGGTTGAAGCCGCCGATCAGGTCCCGGGCCACGCGATAGAAGGGCCGGTACTTCGGGTGGTCCTTTTTCTGGTCTTCAGGCGCCCAGATATAGCCCCAGTCGGAGGCCTCGGGACGCCAGTACCAGTCGTCCTCCAGCCACACGCCGATCTCCTCGTCGTCGCCCATGGCGTCGATGCAGCCTTCGGAGTGGAGGATCTGCTTATCGGGGAACAACTGGTGTGTCTTGTCCAGTGAAGCTTCGTCCACGGAGATCGTGCTCTGATACCAGTGCACGGCCATGCCATCGACGTACTTGGCGCTGGCGGGATCACCGAGGATAACCTCGGCCCATTTGACCAGTTCGTCGCCGCGGTTCTGGTCGTAGGCCCAGATTTTGACGTCGGGGGCTTGCTTGTCGAGGGTCGGGCCGAGGTTGTTCGCGATGAAGTCCCGCTCCTCCTGCGGGGAGAGGTGCATGCTCTCCCAGTTATTGCCGTTGCCGAGGGGCTCGTTCTCCGGGGTGATGCCCCAGATTGGCACGCCTTCGGCTTCATACGCCTTGATGTACTTGACGATGTAGTCGGCGAAGGTCTGGTAATGCTCGCGCTTGAGCTGGCCGCCGTTCCAGGTGTTGTTGGTCTTCATCCAGGGCGGGGCGGTCCACGGCGAGGCCAGGATTTTGAAATCGGCACCGGGCATTTTCTGGGCCTCCTTGATCATGGGCAGGAGGTACTTGCGGTCCGGTTCGATGGAGAAGTGTTCCAGTCGGGTGTCCCCGGGGACGGGCGCGTAGGTGTAGTTGGTGACGGAGAAGTCGCAACTGGCGATATGCGTGCGGGTCAATGAGTAGTGGGCACCGCTGGCCGAAAAGCAGGCGCGCAGGAGGCTCTCGCGTCGGGGCGCCGACAGCTCGCTCAGGACTTGGCCTGCGGACTCGGTGAAGGACCCACCGATGCCGATCAGCGTTTGGTAGGTTTCCTGCGGCTTCACCGTGAGGGTGTAGTCGGGGGAGCCGGACTCAGAGGCGGGCTGGACCTGGTCCAGTCGGTCGCCCTGGCGGCTGGTTTGATAAATGACGACGGAGGGTGCGGCAGCTTGAATCAAGGCGGTTTGGCTTAGGAGTGCGGCACTGGCGGCCAGCTTAAGCGTGGCGCCCGTGCGGAAGGGGAGGTGGGGGATGGACATGTCTTTCATGGCTGTAATTCGGAAGTGGTTTTAAAGGGCAGGCGCGTCCGCACTCGCGCGGCGTTTGGCCAAGTCGCGCTCGATCTCGGCGACGTGGTCGTCGGTCAGCGGGTACCAAAGGAGGATGATGCCATTGGCGATGCCGAGCAGGCCGGGGAGGATAGAAAACATTAACCGGATGCCGAGAATGGCGGTGCCGCTCTGCTGCTCGTTGGCCACGAAGCCGAAGGAGCCCAGTAGCCACCCGGCTACGCCACCGCCGACGGTCAGCCCCATCTTCTGGGCGAACATGGCGGCGGAAAAGACCAGACCGGTTGTGCGGCGACCGAAGCGCCACTCGCCGTAGTCGGCCACGTCGGTGTAGATCGACCAGACCAGCGCGGGCGTGGGTCCGGCCAGCAGGTTGCCGAGGATGTTGACCGCCAGCATCAGCCCGTAGTCTTGGGCCGGGATAAAGTAGAAGAGCAGGAAGGTCAGGCCGTTGAGAATGGTCAGTCCCATGAGCGCGTTGCGCTTGCCGAACTTCTTGCTCAGCGAGGACGTGAACAGGATGCCCACGATAAAGGCGAGCGCGCCCGAGGAGAGCAGCAGCGAGGTCTTGTCCAGGAACCAGAAAACCGGCTCGCCGGTATCGCACACGTAATACTTGAAGAAATGGTTGGTGACGGCGGCGCGAACGGCGACGTTGGAGAGTGTCAGGATGGCGGCGATGACCATGATGACCCAAGGGCGGTTTTTCAGCAGGAACTTGATGTCTCTGCCTAGGCTCTGATCTTTTTCCGGGGGCTGGGGCTTGATGCGCTCGCGGGTGCTGGCGAAGGTGATGAGGAAGAAGACAACCGCCACGACTGAGAGCAGCGCCATGGTCAGCTTAAATCCGAGGGCCTCGTCCCCGTCGCCGAGAAGGCGCACCAGCGGCCTCACACTGAGCGAAATCAGCAGCGTGCCGGAAAACGCGCCGACGAAGCGGTAGCTGGACAGCGAGGTGCGCTCGCTCGAACTGGGGGTCATCACGCCCATGAGGGCGGAGTAGGGCACGTTGATCGCCGTATAGACCATCATCAGGCCGATGTAGGTGGCGTAGGCGTACACGAGCTTGCCGCCCTGGCCGAAGTCCGGGTTGGCAAAGGCCAGGTAGCCCAGCAGTCCGAAGGGGACGGCCATCCACAGCAGGTAGGGGCGGTACTTGCCGAAGCGTGTCTGCGTGCGGTCGGCGATTGCGCCCATGAGCGGGTCGTTCACCGCGTCCCAGAAGCGCGCCACCACGAACATCGTCCCTACCGCTGCGGGCGAGAGCCCGAACACATCCGTGTAGTAGTACAGCAGGAAGATATTGATGAACTGAAAGAAGATGTTGGAGGCGGTATCGCCGAGGCCGTAACCGATCTTCTCGCCGACGGGGAGCCGGGCTTGCGCGGTGCTGGTGGGGTTGGTGCTCACGGGGTGGGGTGATGTCAGCTTATCGTACGGGCGGGAAAGCTCAATTGAATCCGTCGGATGTAGCCGGTGCGGTTGATCAGCCCGGTGGCGAGTTCGGCGGGAAGTGTGTTGGAGGAAATGATCCGGGTGGTGCCGTTGCTCAGAAACACCTCGATGCAGGGGGCGGCTTCGTCGCTGCACCGGTAGAGAACGGGCGTCTGGCAGAGGGTAAAGAGCAGCCCGCCTGCGGGGACGGTGAAGGTTTCGCTCTCGCCGTCCGCGGTGATTAATTCGCACGAGCCGGGCTGGCTCAGGAACTCCTCCCGGCGCAGCAGCCGGGGGCGGAAGACGATTTCGCCGTCCCGGTAGCTCACGCCCAGTTCGGCGAACCGGCAGAGGATGCCTTCCTTGACCATGCCGGTCAGGCCGGGCTGCTGGGCCCCGGCGTGGGCCGGGGTGTGCGAGTAGGCATCGGCCGGGAAAGCGCCGTACTCCTGCGGACTTTTGCGGAAGCCCAGGCCGTTCTGGATCGCGTAGTAGTGTCTGCGAAGAGCCTGGAAAGCCTTCGCATCGCCGGCGCGTTCGGCCTGCTGGGCCAGCTCGGCGGCGGCGAGCATGAGCTTGGAGACCATGTGCCAGTAGATGCTGCCGAGCCCTTCATAGGCGAACATCGAGCCGCTACGCCCGGTGAACGAGCGGTGGTTGAAGGTGGATTCGTAAAGATCGAGCACGGCCTCGCGCCCGCTCTCAACCAGTTCGTGCCAAGCCGGGGCAGCGGCCAGCTTATCGAGCTGTTGCTCTAGGGCGAAGCGGTTGACAAGCGCGGGATGGAAGCGCAGACAATGCTCGGAGGGCGACTCCACCAGCAGCGTGCCGTCCTGCGCTTCGGTTAGCACCTTGAGCAGGGGGATGCGCAGGGCGTCCGTGGGCTGGACCCGGTTCATCTCCAGAAAGAGCGGGAGCGTCCGGTCCGTATAGTGAATGTAGCTCTTACGGTCGGGGCAGTACAGGGGGCTGTGGGCGAGTGCGTTCAGCAGTTCGATAGCCTCCGCCGGGGAAAGCGCGCCCGAGCTGAGCACGGCCACCTGGCCCTCCAGCATCAGCCCCAGGCGTTCGACCGTGGCGGTTTGCTGCCCAGGGCTGACGTGGAGGACGTTATAGGCATGATACAGCCCGTCTTCACGGGCGTTTGTCTGGATACTGCCGAGCAGATGCGCTCGTGTGTGGCTGAGGAAAGTTTTCAGGTAGTCGATGTCCAGGCTGACGCAAGGCCCGAAGTCGCCCCTGTAAACGCGGTTGCGGTACTGCTCGCCCGCTTCGCCCAATGTGCGGATGGCGTCGTACGTGCGGGTGGGCGAGATGTCGTTGTCTGCCGCCGGAGCCGACCGGAAAAAGCCGTCCAGCTGATCCAAAAACTGCCGCAGGCTTTCGTGGCACTCGAAGGAGGCGTCCACGGTTTCGAGCAGCTTTTCGAGGAAGCCCACGTAGCGGTGCAGGTAGCAGGTCGTAACCATGGACAGGCCGTTGCCAGCCAAGGCGTTGTTGGCGTCGTTCCACTCGGGCCGCTGGGTGTTCATCCAGATGCCGCCGCCGGGTACGAAGTTGCTCAGTTTGACTGCCAGCGGGATGAGCAGTTTCTCCAGCAGGCTGGCTTCGACGAGCTCGCCCGCTGTCTGGTGGACGAGTTTGCCGTCGGCGCCTTCGCGGGCGACCCGTTCGGTGATCTCACGATCGCGCTCTTCGTTGAAGTAGATGGAGTGGTTGGGGTCGGCCACCAACTGCGCGAAGGGCTTGATCTCGTAGGGGACATCAGCGAAGACGTAGTGGACCTCGCCAAGGCGCTGCCGCAGGCTCGTTGCTTCGAAGTCGAAGGCGAACTCCAGGTGCTTGAGCAGGTAAATGATCTGATGGTCTCCCCAATAGCCGATGGATGCCCACGGGTCGCTCGGATCGGGTTTTTCCCACTCGATACCCCCCGAGGTGATGCGGTAGGGGTTGTAGCCGTCGGCGGTGGACGCGTTGAGAAACTTGGTCAGGAAGGCGTCGTTATAGTGGGGGAAGCTCCAAGCGAGCGCTTCCCAGTTCTGGAAAATGTCGCGCCAGTTGCCCTGGAAGCCTACGATGGGGTTGCCGGCCTCGTCCTGGGTCTGGATGGTAAAGCGGTTCCAGGGGCGGCTGGGGTCGCCGTGGCGGCGGCTGAAGGTCAGCGGCAGGTACTCCTGACAGAGACGGGCCAGCGGTTCTCCCATCTCGATGCGCGCGCGTACGATCAGCTCGGGCAGGAAGATGCTTTCGGGCAGGTTCTCCAGCCAGCGACGGCAGGTGGATGAAAGATTGGCGTGGTGCTTCAGGATATAGCGGATGAGCAGGGGGCGACTGACCGTGTATCCATGTTCGAATACGCCGCCGCGCATGATGTTGAAAAGGACGTTGGCGCGGTGGTGGGCGGTGACGGACTCCTCCTCCGAGAACTGCTGTCCGTCGGCGGCGGCTACCAGCGACTGCAGGCGGTGACGGCTGTGGGCGATGTCTTCGAGTAGCTCCTGCCAGAGGTCGTCGGGACAGCTCAGCCGGGAGGAAATGTCCGCGATCTGGCGCTGGCTGCGGCGAATGTCCGCCACCTGGGCCCATTGCTTCGTGGAGCCTGCTCCGAGTGTGAAGCGTCCGGCGTTGAGGTAGCAGCCGCGGACGGCACGGGCGTTCCGCGAGCCGCTGAAATGTGGATCGCTCAGAAAGGATTCGATCTCTTCATGCCGAAGCAGGATACCGCTTTCGGGCCAGCCGTGGGACCAGACGGTGGTGGCCAGCAGGCACTCCATGGGGACTGCTTCGTCGATCAGAGCTGAGGCCATGCGGTGCACCAGCAGCTTGCGTTCGGGGTCGAGCTCGCTCAGCTTGTATGCGTCGCCGAGGCAGCTGTAATGGAGCTGTGTGCGAGCGTTCAGGCCGGCGGGCATGAAGTTGCAGATGCCGTCGGCGACACAAATTTCCCGGGCATCAGGGCCGGTGTTGGTCAGCTCGACGTGGCGGACGAAGCCGTATTTATTCGAGCTTTGCCAGCTATAGCGGAAGTGCAGCTGGAGCTCAGGATTGGTTTCTTCAAAAATGACCGTATCGCTGTTGAGGCTCTTGAGCAGGCGCTGGTTGACGGTGTATTGGAGCCGGGTGTAGGGCTTGAAGGGCTCCCAGCGCTCCCCGTTGGCCACGATGACCGTCTGCGGCCCGGTGCTGTTCCAGTTGTCAATGATCTTATCGACAGTGTAGTAGGGAAACAGGGCCGTGTCAGGAGAGCCGCGCCCGGCGCTGAGGGAACCGTTGCTGGCGGCAAACATCCAGTGGTCTCCGGAGCTGACCACGCTGAAGAAAAATGGAGGCATCTGCTCCACATGGCTGATGCACTGGAAACGCTCCCCCTCGATGTCCACAAACGTATCCGGATGGGGATGCGGCGGCATGCTCTGGATATCAGCCGGGGAAAGGTCGCTACGGGGAAAGGTCTGCGTGGTCATGCCGCGTGTACGGTTTTACGGTGAAGGTGCCCGGCGGGGTTATTCGACGTAGAAAGGAAAGTTTGCCGTGGCGGCCCCGCCGGCGCTGTCACGCACGTAGACGAAGAGTCGGTAGGCGCCGCTTTTGGAGGGGGCCCGGAAGGTGACGGTGGTGCCATCGTTCTTGGCAATCAGCTCGGGGAAAGAGGGCGGGGTGGATTCGTGGTCACCGCCGACCCGGCGGTCCGTGCTTTCGGCCATGATGACCCACTCGACTTGGAGGGGATCGCCTTCGGGGTCCTCCACCTTGACCGAGGCGGTCTGGCTGCTGCCTCCGCGGATGCGTTGCTGGGCGGCGGTCGAATCGAGCGAGAGCAGCTTCGGGCTACGGTTTTCAGGGAATTCGCCCGTCCAGGCGTAGGCCATGGCATCGACGGTGCCGAGCTTCTCACCGCTGGGCAGGAACATGCCGTACCAAGTCGTGGTGGTCTCCTGCTTGTTGCCCCACAGGAAGGCAAAGGTGCCCAGGCACTTGCCCGCGCCGTCTTCGATCACACGGTTTTGGGTGGCATAATAGGAGGCGGCTTTCTCCTGACTGGTGGGCTCGATGGGCGCGCCCCAGGAGGTGGTGCCGACTTCCCAGTGTCCGGAGGGGCCGAACTCTGTTAGCATGAAAGGCTTCTGCCAGCCCTGGGAGACCAGCCCGCTTCCGACACCCGAAGCACTGGCGTAGGCGTTGACGCCCAGCACATCGATTTCGGGGTAATAGCGGATGATGTTCTTAACCTTGTCGCCGCCGATACCGGCGATGACGGTCATGACCGGGTGGTTGCTGTCCTCCTTTTTAATCAGCTTGGCGAGGGTGTTGAGCTCTTCCCAGATGCGAATCTGGTTGCCGTCTGAAATGGGACCTTCCATCTCGTTGCCCAGGCCCCACATGAGCACGGCCGGGTGGTCCTTGTACTTGCGCACGGCCTCGGCGACGGCCTCGCGTTGCTCGCGGACCTGGCGACTGTCCCGGTAATTGAACCCGTGGCGTTCGTGCCCGATCCAGATGCCCACGACGACCTTCAGGCCCAATTCCTGAGCATAGTCCAGCAGGGGCTTTCCGTCGATGCGCTCTTCCAGTGATTCTATGCCCCAGGTGCGGAAGCAGTTTCCGCCCATCTTCTTGAGCATGGTCAGGTTGTTGTAGCCGCCGACGCCTTTGGCGAAGAAGGGCTCTCCATCGACCAGCAGTTCGTAATGCCCTTGGGCGAGGGACCGAACTTCAACGTGGCTGGGGAAGGCTGTTTCGTCGGCGGTGGCCTGCGCGAAGCACAGGGCGGAAGTCAAAATCAGGGCAAGGGTGAATTGAAGCATGCGTGTATTGCATAAAATTGCACAAAAATAGTCAAGTCTTTTGCATAAAAAGTTGCATTAAATCGCAAAATAGGGAAGAAGGAGGGCGAAGATTCCCCATCCATGAAGCAGGTTAACCAACAGGAGATTGCTGAAGCCCTTAGTTTGTCGCGCGCGACGGTGTCGCGCTGCTTTACGAATCATCCCGGGATTAATCCCGAGACGCGGGCGCGGGTGTTTGAGCTGGCGTCTAAGCTCGGGTACAATCACATGGTCATGCGGGCCAACAAGAGCGGGGGGAAGCGGTCGAGGCCGATCTTTGGTGTGCTGGTGTGCACGTCCGAGGAGGAGTATCACCGACTCGATTACGAGAGTCCGGGGCGCCTGCTGATTAAGGGTATTTCCGAGTATTGCCAGTTGGCAAAGGTGGGGCTGTCGGTGCATTTCGTGGATCCCTCGGTGACTTCGGTGGACGACCCGGCTTATACGGACCTGTTTAGCACGGTCGGCCGGCATTGGTCGGGGTTGTTGCTGCTGTATCCCTTCCCTCGGGATGTGATCGACCAGCTCCTGATTAAGTATCCCTGTGTCTCTTTGGTGGAGCAGCGCGGAGCCGGAGAATTGGACTGCGTGGACGTCAATCACTACCAGGGGATTGCGATGATTATTAATCGTCTGCATGAGCTCGGACACCGGCGGATTGGCTTTTATTCCAAGGCTTATGCGATCGAGGCTAGTTGGTCGTTGCGCCGCTTTGGCGCTTATGTCGAAAAGATGACGCAGATGGGGCTCCCTCTGAATGAGTCCGATATGATTAATACGCATAGTAATCGCATGGTGTCTCTGGCGGAGAGTTTTGATATGGCGGCTGAGCGCGTGCGGGACGGGGTGACTGCCTTTGTCTGCGCGGCTGACCACCAGGCTTACGACCTGATCCGCGAGTTGAGCAAGCGGGGGTTGCGGGTGCCGACGGATGTTTCTGTGACGGGGTTTGATGGCATTCATATCCCTGCCAATATGGCACCTCTCAGCACGATTCGCATCCCGTACCGCAATATTGGATATGTGGCGTCTAATCGCCTTAAGGACTTGATGGGCAAGCGTTACGGCCCCACTCAACATATCCTCCTGGGGTGTCAGGTCCGTGAAGGTGAGACGATGGCTGCCGCGCCCCGGCGGTAGCGAGGTCCGGTTGTCTGGCTTGCTTGGCTTTTGTTTTTGAAGGCGAGGTGTGCCTTTCTGTGTGAGTTGAAAAACCTGCCGCAGTGGCGCCAGGTCGGTTTTGGGTGTAAGATGCCCGCTATGGAAACTCTGATGAGACGGGGTGGGCGGATATTTGGCGGAGCGGGCGCCGGTCTTCCTCCAAACGCCTTCAACGGGAGGTAATTGCTGCTTTTTGGATGTTTTTTTGTGCATGTAACATTTTAAAAATTGCATAAAATTTCAAAATAAAGTTTGACAGATTAGTGCCTTCGGATGATGCTCTTTTTATCATGAATACCCTACACTCGTTTTTTGTTACCCTTGTTGCCGCAGTTCTCGCTCCCCTGGCGGTTCCAACGGCCTTGGCGCAGGAGGCTGCACAGCCTGATTTTGGTGATTACACCTCTCAGGTACTTACGACAAAGGCCTGGGAGGCCCTCGCCCAGAAGAATTACGACCAGGTCTACGCCATGACTGGTAAGTGCATCGAGCTCTACGCGACCAAGGCGACGGAAATGCAGACCAGCCTGACTGCCCCGGCTCCGGCTGACACCGCTGCGACCTACTGGGCGCTTAACGACGTCGGCACGTGCCTCTACATTCGGGCTCAGGCCTACGAAGCCCAGGGTAAATCCAAGGAGGCTTTGGCCGATTATAAAAAATTAATGAACGATTACTCCTATGCCCAGACCTGGGATCCGAAAGGTTGGTTCTGGCGTCCGGCCGATGCGGCCAAACAGCGCGTCAAGGTTATTGAATTCGACGCTTTCTAAGCAGCTTTGTTTTGGCGGGCGCCGTAGCCCCTCCATGGCCCTTGTGGCTGCGGTCCGCCGCCCCCCTCCCGCTTCTGGGTGCTGGTCAAGCCCCAAGGGCGGATGAAATAGAACTGTTACGGTCAACTCACACTCAGTATGAAGTCTTCCCGTCAAGATGGCAGATGGAGGGGGCTGCCGTCACTTGGTAGGCAACACAGAGGCGGATTTGCTCTCGTCATCGCCTTGAGTCTGATGGCTTTCATCCTCATCCTGATGATGTCCATCACGATGCTGGTACAGGTTGAGTCGGTGAACACCGCCAGCCACGCCGAGCTGACGCAGGCGCGTCAGAACGCTATTTTCGGTATGAGGGTTGCCCTTGGGCAGCTCCAGCGGGAGCTGGGACCGGATCAACGGATTTCCGCCAGCGCGTCCCTTCTCGATACGAATCCGGACACGGCCGATATTGACGGCGTGGGGCAGCCGTATTGGACCGGCGCTTGGGAAAGCCTCAGTTGGGACCGCGCCTCGGACGTAACGGCAAGCGTCTCCTCCGAGGCTTCGGCTTCCGATGGCAAGCCATCCTCCTTTAGGCACTGGCTGGTTTCGGGCTTGAACGACGCGACCATGAGCCCGGCTGATCGGGTGAACCTTGCCAAGGCCTTTACCTCCTCGTCCTACGGGGCGGTCATGATGGTGGGGGAGGGAACACTGGGCTCGGAGCAGGTCGCCGCGAGTCAGTCCGTCTATGTGCCGCGCGTGGAGATCGATGGCGACAGCCTGCGCCAAAACGGTTTTGCCTATTGGGTGGGGGACGAGGGGGTGAAGGCCAACTTTGGCTCCCCCGCCGAGACGACGCCGACCACCAATGAAGAAAAGATTCAGGCAGTTGCGTACATGCAGCGCGCGAATGTCAAGGCATTGGACGGCTGGTCGTCACTCTCCGATGCGGCCTACTCGGTGGAGAACATCTTCGACTATGGGAGCCTGGAGGCTCTGGCCGAAAACGACCTGGGCGACGAGAGTGCCTTCGATGGAAAATTCCACGCCCTCACGGCCTCAAGCCGGGGGCTGCTCACCGATGTGCGCACCGGTGGCTTCCGCAAGGACCTCAGTCTGCTTTTCGCGTTGGACCGCCTGCCGCTGGACTACGCGGAGGAACCGATGTTCCAGGCCGGTCCGGCCTACGGCCCCGAGTGGGACTACGTCAAGCGTTACTACGACCGTTACAAAATGCTCACCCTCGAAGACGGCGTGCCCACGCTGGACGTGCTGGATGTCATCGATGAGGTGGACAACGCCCTGGCCCCGGAAAAACAGGGTGACGCGCCGCTGCCGGTCCTGGTTCGTGTGCAGTACCTTTTCTCCCTCTACAACGCTTACTACACAACCAACGGACAAGCTCCGGATTTGGGCAGTACCGACCCGGATAATCCCGCCGAGCCGACGAATCACGGAACGAGCGAAAAAATTGTTTATCTGATGGTGACGCCGGTGATCTATATCTGGAATCCCTATAACGTGGCGTTGGCGATGCCGCGAGATGATCTGGCCGTTTTGAATATCATGCTCTCTCTGCCTCCGTTGCAGTTTTCCTTTGATGGGAGCGCCACCTATAAATCGATTTACGACATGTTCTATTTTTACGGGGGCTCACTGGTCGCCCTCGACAGTTCCAACAAAACGGGAGCCATTATCATTCCTCCGGGCGGGATGGAGCTAAATTCGCTCAGCAACACTTTGAACTTCGACCAACGGATGTTCGTTGATTACGGAGATAAGTGGAAATTTTATCAGTCGAATACTGATAAAGAGAAAGCGTTCAGTAATGCAGCCGCGCGCAATGATACGTTGGTTGACACGTTTCAGGAGGATGCCTTGGGGATGTTTACTCCGTCCCTGCGCGTCGGCTCAGAAAAGTATGCTCCAGATACACGGTTACCGGCGGGGGGTGTCAACAACATCAAGGTTCGCCTGGACCCCAGCACGGCGAAATTTCTTTTCAAGGTGAATATCGGCACCGAAGGCAGCGGACAGCGCAAGCAGGCAGGGGCGTTCGAGGTGGATGCTAACTCGCCCATCTCCTCGACAGTGTTTCCGGCGGAAAAGACCATTTCGATTAACAAGGTTGATGACATGCTGAACGGCAGCAGCTTTGTCGGCTTGGATCCTTTCCTGGCGCTCAACTATGACGTACGCGCATTTGATGAGCTCGAAGGTTTTGGTAAGGCGGGCCTGTTCACGGATTCGGCGAATGCCTATTACTACTCGATAGATGCGGATGAAAAGGCCCTCGCCGTTATGCCCTTTCGCATTAGCTTCGAGGACTTGGTGGGGGTGAGTAATTACGTCCAGTACGATGCTCAGACCGGGAATCCGAGCATTCGTATCGTCAACCCGGTTACTGGGAACATCCAGCTCATCAGCAAGAACATTTCCAAGGAGCTGCCGGTGGTCCCGCTCATGTCTATCGCCCAGTTGGATAATGCGCCGTTGGGGCGGGATTTTCGCCATCAGGTTTACCAGTTTACCGCTTTTGACAGCGACCATACCCCCCCGGGGCAACTGACCCCCGGCGACCCGGAAAAGCGCGACATGGCCCCGGTCTTCAATCGCGCGGTGGGCAATGGTTTTTCGCATCCGATGATTGCGGAGGACAGTGTCTGGGACGGGGCTTACGCGATGGACCGCTCGTACTTCCTCAATGACATTCTCTTTGACGGATACTACTTCAGTGGTCTGGCCGACGATGGTGGGCCTTACGCTCCCGCCAGCTTGCTGACGGCCGAGGAGCACCTGGAGGCGTTCCTGAACGGGACCGAATCCCTTTCCAATCCGGCTTATGAGTTGTACCTGCCCGACGGTCAGATGCGCTCCGATATGCGTGACGAGTTGACCGGGGACAATGCCGATGTGGCCTATGAGCGCCTGGCGGCCTATCTCGCGGTCAAGGGTGCCTTTAACGTGAACTCGACCTCGGTCGATGCCTGGGCGGCCATGCTTGCCTCGATGAAGGATCAGGCGGTCTTGCGTACTAACGACGAAAACGACGGCGTGGTCGAGGAAGACACAGGCGGCGACGTGCCGGTGTTGGCGACTATGCTCCCGAGTGGTCCCGCGGCGGAGAGCCAGGGGAATGCCGTGGACGCCCGCTCGGCCCTGTGGGAGGGCTTCCGCAAGCTGACCGATGCGCAGATCCGTACC
>JAUTCS010000122.1 GCA_030673825.1 Verrucomicrobiota bacterium JB024
TTCACCGCCATCACCCGCCCTTTTTTTTGGGGGGGCGCGGGGGGGGGGGTGGTTTCCATCGGGGGGGGGGGTTTGGGCCTCCGCCGGCCCGCCGCACCGGGGGGTGCAGCCTTCGACTGCCGCGGGTCTGGGGCGCGGAGCCCCAGAAAAAACAACGCGGGTAGGGGGTAGCGGCCTGTTTGGCCGCGTAGGGGCATCGCCCCTCATTGCCCGCGGGTGTAACCCGCGTCGGAGAGGTCTTCGATGACTTCGACCTGGTGGAGCCAGAGGTTGGCGTAGCGGCCTTGTTCGAGGAGGAGGTCGTCGTGGGTGCCCATTTCGATGATGCGGCCTTTTTCGAGGACGACGATCTTGTCGGCTTTGCGGACGGTGGAGAGGCGGTGGGCGATGATGAGAACCGTGCGGGCGGCCATGAGGTTTTCCAGGGCGCTCTGGATCTGGCGTTCGGTGATGGTATCGACGGAGGCGGTGGCCTCATCGAGGATGACCAGCGGCGGGTTCTTTAGCAGTACGCGGGCGATGGTGAGGCGCTGCTTTTCGCCTTGGGAGAGGCGGACGCCCTTTTCGCCGATGTTGGTGTCCATGCCCTCGGGCAGGCGCTCGACGAACTCCCACGCGCTGGCCCCTTCGAGCGCGGCACGGAGTTGTTCCTCGGAGGCGTCCTCCTTGGCCAGGAGGAGGTTTTCGCGCACGGAGCCCTCGAAGAGAAAGGGCTCCTGGGCGACGTGGCCGATCTGCCCGTGCACGTCGTGCAGGGAAAGCTCGCGGATGTCAGTGCCGTTGATGAGGACGGCCCCGCCGGTGGCGTCGTAGGCGCGCATGGCAAGGTTGGCCACGGTGGACTTGCCCGCGCCGGTGTGGCCGACCAGGGCGGTCACTTTGCCTGCTTCCAGAGTGAGGTTAAAATTCTCCAGCACCGCCGGGCGACCCGCGTAGCGGAAGTCCACGTCCGTGAACTTCACCTCGATGTTTCCGGTGGGGAAGGGCTTGGGTGCGGGCGGGTCGTCCACCTCGACTTCGGCGTCGAGGATCTCGAACACGCGGTCGCCCGAGGCCTTGCCGGAAGCGAGCATCTGGTTGAGCATGGTCAGGCGCCACAGCGGCATGTAGAGCAGCTGCGCCAGCATGAAGAACGCGAAAAGCTCCCCGACGGAAAAGGCCGGGTTGTGGATCACCAGGTAGCCCCCGGCGGCGAACACGGCCACCATCCCCAGTGCGGCCACGAACTGGCTGCCGGGCATGTATATAGACCAGTGGAACATGGTCTTGAGGCTCTTTTTGCGCAGGTCGTCGGCCTGCGCCTCGAAGCGGCGGGACTCGCGCTCCTGCAGGGCAAAGGTCTGGATCATGCGGTTGCCCTGGATGTCCTCGACCAGCAGGGCGTTGAGGGCGGCGGAGGACTTGCGCACCGCGCTCCAGTGGCGGCGCGAGACTTTCGCGTAGCGGTAGGCCATCCAGATCACGATCGGCAGCGGCAGCACCACCCAGAAGGCCAGGAACGGCTGCTTGAAAAACATCATCGCGGTGATACCCACGATCTGCACGACGATGGTCGTGCCCTGTTCGGTGCCGTCGAGCAGGGCGCGCTCGACATTGTTGACGTCGTCCACCACGCGCGAGGCGATCTCGCCGCTCTTGCGCTGGTCGTAGAAGGACACGGGTAGGCGCAGCAGTTTGGCGTGGATATCGCGGCGCATGTTCAGCAGCACCTTTTGCTCCAGGATGTTGTTCACCCGGATGCGGAAAAAGTTAAACAACTCGCGCCCGAAGTAGCAGCCCAGGATCATGCCCGCGCTCAGCCACAGGCTCGTCGTCTGGCTGTTGGCCACGCCGTTGATGAGCCACTCGATGGCCTGCGGGATGGCCAGCGTGAAGACGATCGAGAGCACGGCAAAGCCGATCGTCAGCCAGTACAGCAGCCGGTAGCGGAAAAGATATTGGGCGACGCGCCAGATCGTTTTCATAGGATCAGTCAGCAAAGCACGTTTTTGCGCATTGTCCAAACAATGCTCGCATTATTGAGAATATATCTCAGGGGCGGCGTGAGAATTACCTGCACGGGTGCGGCGCGTGCCGCCGTGCTTTCCGCCAGCGCTTCGGCTTGCGTGGGGGTGGGGTGTTGGCTACAACGTCGGGCACCTTATGATGAAAATATCTCGCTCTCTGCTCCTGCTGGTGGCTGCCGGGTTGGCCTCGCTGCTCTTTACCTCCACGGCCTCGGCCCGCACCGTCAAGGGCACGGGCTACACGATCGAAATCCCCGAGGACTGGGAAATCCTTCCCAAGCAGCCCGGCTCGCGAGTAGACGTGATGGCTGTTAGCCCGCTGGAAAACGCCGAGGACGGCTTCCGCGAGAGCCTCAACGTCATGCGCGACCAGCTTCCCGCCGGGATGAGCAAGGAAGACTGGCTCGCCATGAACCGCGCCCAGCTCCAGCAGATGGGCGCGCAGATACTGGATGACTTTGTCCCGGTCAAGATCGGGGGCATGGAGGGCTACCATACGCGCTTCCTGCTGACCGTGCAGGGCTTTGACTGCGACGACGACAGCTACGCCTTTTTCAAGGGCCGCACCGTGTACGTCATCTCCTGTGTGGCCCTGGCGGATACCCGGACCGCTTATCAGGGGCCGATGGGCGAGATCATCGAGTCCTTTACCGTCGCTTCAGAGTTGCCTGCTCCCGAGAACCAGCCGGTGGACTTTCAAGGCGAGGGTTACTCCGTGCATTTCTCGGCGGACTGGACCGTCAGCACGGAAGTACCGGCGCAGGGTGCTGACGTGATCGGCCTGCTGCCCCCGCAATCGATCAGCGGGAAGATTTTCCGCCCGAACCTCAACATACGCCACGACCCCTTGCCCGAGGGCATGACTCCGCAGGCCTACCTGGAGCTGAATACCGAGCAGCTCACGAAATTTGGCGCGACTTTCACCCATGGCTTCGAGCCCGCCCAGGTCGGTGACGCCGAGGGCTACCACGCGCGTTTCGCCCTCAATATCCAGGGCTTGGCCTTCGACGACGACTGCTACATCGTCATTAAGGACGGCGTTGTTTACACCCTCACCTGCACCAACGGCGCGGGCGACATGCGCGCCAAGACCTTTCCGAAGATGGAGGCCGTCATTGCGTCCTTCAAGCTAACGGAGTGAACCGGGCTTTCGAATCGAACGCGGGGCTCGTGAGCCGCGATAGGGCAGGCTTGGTGTTTTTCCTGCGCATTCACGGTTGTCAAACGCGGGCGGGGGGCTTGAGTTGTTGGCCATGAAATCCCGGCCCATCCCCGGCTCGACCGGCGAAGTCCTCACCTGCCTGCCCTCGCCGTATCAGGCCCACCCGGCCACCGGCTTGCTCTACCTGCCGCGCTTTCTGGCTAAGATCCGCTACGTGCAGGCGCACGGCGAACTGCCCAAGAGCTACCGCAAAAACTTCAAGCGCGGGCTCGACCGCTTCCTGTGCCAGCACCTCGGGGTGGAGCCGGATGCGGTGGAGGCGGCCATCACCGGCGCGGCGGATGAGGCCGACGCCGAGGCCCGCCTGCTCGCCCTGCTGCCCGCCGACGTGCGCGCCCCGGTCTGGAACCGCGATCTCGTGCAAAAGGGCATGACCGAGGCCGGACGCGAGTTTCTCGCCGAGGCCCTCGACAAGATGGGCTGCGCCGACCGTGCGGGTGAGATCAAGTCCGTGCCCGACCTGATCGACTTCGACGAGGGCCGCATCGAATAGGGTCGGGCGGGAAGCATTTGCCGGTTGCGCTTGCGGACGCGGGCGGGGGTGCTAAATTCCCGTGACAACCGCACGTACCTCTGCAACCACCTTCCCCGCGCGGGGTTTTCATTACCATGTCCCTGTCTTCCAAGAATGTCATCCTGCTCGCGGCCGGCTGGTTCGTCACCATTGGGGTCGCCTATTACGTGGGGTCGGCCCTGACCGGCTCCGATACGGCCTCCACTGTCGCTCCGGCGGCCCGGACGGCTTCCTCCGGCGGTTCCAAGACCTACCTGGTCGATTCGTCGCAGTCGCAGAAGACGGCCGCGATTCTCGAATCGCTCTCCGACGAGGAGGCTGCCGCCGCTGCGGGCACGGGCCCGCTTACGCTGAAGCAGGCGATGGCCGCCTACCTGGCCAACCCCGGCAGCCGCGCCGCCCGTCAGCAGCTCAGCCTGATGATCCAGTCCCTCGGGCCGGACGAGATCAGCGCCACTCTGGCCATGATCGAGGATATGCCCGGCGGGTCCAACCGCGACCGCCTGCTCACCGAACTGATCGGGCAATGGGCGGCCTACGATCCGCAGGCGGCCATCGCCTACGCACAGGGGCTGCCGAACATGCAGCTTTCCACCTCCGCCGTGAATGAGGCCCTGCAGGGCTGGGCCCGCGTGGACCCGCAGAGCGCCCTGGCCTGGTGGTCCTCGCCGGAGAACGCCGTTTCCTCCCGCATGAGCAGCCGGCAGCTGGACTCCATCCTGCGTGGCTACGCGGAGATGGACGCCTTCGGGGCTTTTCAGTACGTGGCGGGCCTTTCCGATGATACGGTGGAGGGTCGCCGCCTGAAAAACCGCGCCATCGAGACCGTGGTGGACTCCATGCTCGATCAGGGCCGCCTGACGGATGCGCTGGCCTGGACCAACCAACTTCCCGAGGGCGAGGCCCAAACCTCCGCTCTCTCGGAGATCTTCGAGGACTGGACCCGCTTCGACCCACAGGCCGCCTCCGCCTATCTGGAGTCGTTGGCAGACCGCTCCGACTACAGCGAGCTGCGCACCAGCATGCTGCGCTCATGGACGCGCACCGATCCGGCCCAGGTCGCCGACTACATTTCCGGCATGGACGCCGAAGACCCGGACACGGGCCGCCTGACCACCATGCTCATCGCCGAGTGGGGCCGCTACGATCTCGCCGCTGCCGGGGAGTGGCTCAACAGCCAGCCGGCCTCCGAGGAGACCGACCGCGCTGTGGCCATGTTTACCTTTCAGGCTGCTTCCGAGGATCCGGCCGGGGCCATGACCTGGGCCGAGTCCATCACGAATGAGCAGATGAAAGGTCGCCTCATCAACCGCGTAGCCAGCGAGTGGAAGGCGCAGGACCCCGAAGCCTTTGCCGAGTACCTCAAGAACTCGGATCTGCCCGATACCCAGAAGGCCGAGTTGGGAAATGTCCAGCCCAGCTCCTCCAGCCAGCGCCGTGGCTTCTGGGGAGGCCCTCCGCGCTGAGCAATTAGAGCCCGTCAGAGCGCGCGGAAGCATGGCGACCGCATTAATCGGGAGAGGTTAGGCCCCGGGCACTGCCCTCAGGGCCATCTCCCGTACCTCGGCGGGGCTTAGGCCGCGTTCGCGCAAAGAGCGGATGCTGAGCGCGTCGTGGCGCTTGGCCAGGCGCTTGCCCGTCTCGTCGCGAATCAGCGGGCAGTGGGCGAAGCCCGGCACTGCGTCCACTCCCAGCGCCCGATAGAGTAGGAGCTGGCGGGCGGTGGACTTGAGCAGGTCGGCCCCGCGCACGGCTTCGGTGATGCGCATTTCCAGGTCGTCCACGACCACAGCCAGCTCGTAGGCGGGCACGCCGTCGCGCCGCCAGATGAGAAAATCTCCGAAGTCCACCCCGGCGGTGAAGGCCTGCTCCCCGGCCAGCGCGTCGTGGAAACGGATCGTCTCGCCGTCGGGCACGCGGAAGCGCCAGTTGACCTCGCCGGGGGCGAGGGCGTCGCGACCGGTGCCGGGGGCGGGCCGCCACTGGGGCGGGTAAAGGGGTTCGGCTTCCTCGTCCTCTTCATGGGGGGCGGAGACGCGCTCGCGCAGCTCGCGGCGTGAACGTTCGCAGGGGTAGATCGCGCCTGCGTCGCGAAGCTTTTCCCACGCTGCGAGGTAGTGGATGAGGCGTTCGCTCTGGCTGTAGGGCGCATGGGGGCCGCCCACATCGGGGCCCTCAGTCCAGTCCAGCCCCAGCCAGCGCAGGTCTTCGATGGCGTCAGCGGCGTACTCCGGTCGGCAACGCTGGGGGTCGAGGTCTTCGTTGCGCAGGATGAGCGTCCCTCCGGCGGCGTGGCAGCGTTTCCAGGCGCACAGAAAGGTGGCCGCGTGCCCCAGGTGGAGCCGTCCGGTCGGTGTGGGGGCGAGTCGCCCCCGGTAGGGTCTGTCGCCTGCCGCGTTCAACCCCGTCAGCCTGCATCGCCCGCGCCGGGGGCGGCAACGCTTTTCGCTTCCGTGGTCGCCGGTGCGCCCCGGCGTATCCCGCCGCGCATTTATTTTTGCGTGGCGAGAGTTTGGGTTTGTCATCCGCCTGTAACGCGACAACTTAACCAATCCTTATGCTACGAGACATGAAAGAAATAAAACTTATAGCACTGCTGGTGCTGGCGGGAGTGGGGATTCCTGTCCAGGCGGCGGAGGAAGCGGCGTCTGCGACCGTTCCTGCGGAGGCCGATGCGGCGAGTGCCGAGGCTGCTCCGGCGAGTCCGGCTGTGGCTGCCGCCCCGGCGGCGGAGGATCTTTTCATCGAGGGCGAGGGCAACGCCTCGGACGCGATCGAGGTACCCGCCGAGCCGGACGCCAACTACGTGCGCTTCTCGCTGGGAGCGGAGTACAGCGGGCTCTTTGATCGGGACACGCTCGACGCGGCCAGCAGCTGGCTGCAGTTCCGCGCGCGCATCTTTTACTCGCTCGGGCTGGCCTCGACGCCCGCAGGCAACTTCAAGCTCAAGGGTCTCGCCGGGACCGGCTCCTACTACACCTATTCGTGGATCAACATCCTCAGCACGATGGGGCAAAAGGTGCCGGACAAAACTTTCAACATGCGCCAGATTTATATCCAGGACGAGTACGAGGGCTGGGAGTTTCAGGGCGGGGTCATCCCCCCCAACGGCGGCGACATCACCGACCTCGGTTACGACTCCGATGGCTGGGTTTCCGGCTTCCGGGTGACGGCCCCCCTCGGCGAGGGACGGCTCGAAGCGGTCACGGGGATCATCGACCACCTCAACGACCCGAACGCCTTCCAGGAATGGGGCAAGTGGAACTATGTCGGCGTCAAGCTCGCCCAGCCGCTGCCGTGGTACGACATTCAGGGCTACCTCTCCTACGAGTTCCTCCAGAACGAGAACTACGTGGACTTCCAGCTCCAGCGCACCTGGGACCTGGATGAGGGCATGAAGCTGCTCGGCCAGCTGGAGGCGATTCACAACTTCACCACGCCGAGCTGGGCCTGGGGCGCCTCCGGGCGGCTGCAAACCGACTGGCTCAATGTCATCGTCGAGTACACCTACATCAACCCGGACTTCGGCCTGCGCGGCGAGCTCTCGGAAGACTTCTTCACTTTCGGGCACCGCCTCGACGTTGAGTTCAACGGCCCTGTCCCCTTCGTCAAGGGTCTGGACTGGTTTGTCATGACTGACGTCGCCGAGCAACTCCTGCGTGTGCGCGCGGGCTTCAACATCGGTTTCGGGGGTAGTACGCCCGGCTACTTGATGCGTTTCTAGTCGTCCCGCTCTGACGCTTTTTGTACGCCGCCCGGTACGCGCAGATGCGTTCCGGGCGTTTTTGTGTCTGTGTGATGTGATAAAAATGCGAGAATGTTAAATATATTTTACATATCGGCATGTTTAATGCCTCAGGGTGGGCGCTATGCTAATAAAAAGAACCGCCACGATTCTGTTCGCTTATCTGCTGGTGCAGCTGCCGTTGCACGCCGCCGAACTCGAGCCCAGCTCGATCAAATTCCGCCTGGGGATGCGCTACAACTCGATCTTCAACGACGAACTGGCCCCGCAGACAGGATGGGTCCAGTTTCGTGCCACGATAGACTACGCCCTCGGGCTGGTCGCCTCGCCCGCCGGGGACTTTACCCTGCGCGGTATGGCCGGGACTGGTCCGAACTACACCGTGTCCTGGAACAGCATCGCCTCCTCGCTCGATAGCAAGAAGGTGCCGGATCAGGTCTTTAATATGCGTCAAATATATTTGCAGGACGTGATTGAGGACTGGGTGCTCCAGGCCGGGATCATTCCGCCCAATGACGGGGACATACCGACGCTCGGCTACGACGTGGACGGCTGGGTTCAGGGTGGGCGCGTGACGGCACCCCTGGGCGAGGGAAACCTCCAGTTCGTCACCGGCGTGATCGCCCACATCAACGACCCCAATGCCTTCAAGGAGTGGGCGGACTGGAACTACTTCGGGGTCAAGCTCGTGCAGCCGCTGCCCTGGTGGGAGCTGAAGGGCGCGCTCTCCTACGAATACCTCGGGAACAACGGCTACGATTACCTGCAGGACAGTAACTACGTGGGCGCCGAGCTCGGTCGTCAGTGGAAGCTTGACGAGGGCATGAACCTGAAAGCCGCCGTCGAAGCGATTCATAACTTCAGCCAGCCCAGCTGGGCCTGGGCTGCGGGTGTCGCGCTCAAGATGAAACCCGTCACCGTCGGTCTCGTGTACACGTACATCAACCCGCAGTTCGGACTGCGCGGCGACCTCTCCAATGACTACTACACCGACGGCAACCGCCTCAGTGTCAACTTCGGTGGCGACATCCCCGGCGTGAAGAGCCTCAAGTGGTTCGCCAACACGGACCTTTCGGACAACCACGCGCGGTTCCTGCGCATCCGCGCCGGCATCACCTACGCCTTTGGGGCGAGCGAGCCCGGCTATCTCGCGCGCTTCAATTAAGGAGAGGAGCGTCGCTCCCGTTTCACGGCGAACTCGGCTTTTGCCCTATGCGGGTCAGGGCGGGGTGGGTGTTGGGTTGCCCGCCACGTCCTGACTGAAGGGGGTCAGCAGCACGCCTAATAGTCGGGCCGTAGCGGGCTGAATGATCGACCGTTCTCAGCTTGAAGCTCAGGGACTTAAGTCACTCCGCAACTGGCATGAGGAATATTATTCCGGGCCGAAGGGCTACTTTGGCTTGATCGTTCCGCGTTCGGCAGTCTATGCGTTTCGTCACAATTGTAACAATCGACATATTCGTTACAATTGGAGGGTCTTCACGGCCCGCGCTATGTTATGTCTGTCCGATCCCTATTATACATAGCGGGCCTGGGAATAGGCCTGCTCATTCACACGTTTCCGACCCTGCAGGCGGCCGAACTCGAACCCAGCTCGATCCAGTTCAAGCTGGGGATGCGCTACGACACGCAGTTCGACAAGGAAACGATGCAGCCGCTCACGGGCTGGTTCCAGTACCGCGCTCAGATCTCCTACGCGCTCGGGCTGGCTGCGACGCCCGGCGGAGACTTCACGCTGCGCGGGGTCGCCGGGACAGGCCGCTCCTACACCTCCGCCTGGAACAGCTTCGCTTCGACCCTTTCTAGCAATACGGTTCCCGACGGCGTGTTCAACATGCGCCAGATCTATCTGCAAGACGACTACGAGGGCTGGCGTGGACAGGCCGGAGTTATCCCTCCAAATGCCGGTGACATCCCGACCCTCGGCTACGATACGGACGGGTGGGTGCGCGGCGGTCGCCTCATCGCCCCGCTGGGCGAGGGTAATTTCCAGCTCGTTTCCGGGGCCATCGACCATCTCCGCGATCCCAACGCCTTCCAGACCTGGGAGGAGTGGAACTACTTCGGCACCAAGCTCGTGCAGCCGCTGCCTTGGTGGGAGCTGAAGGGCGCGCTTTCCTACGAATACCTCGCCAACGAGAACTATGTGGGCGCCGAACTCGGTCGCAAGTGGAAGCTCGACGAAGGCATGAGCCTCAAGGCCGGCCTCGAAGCCATCTATAACTTCTCCACGCCCAGCTGGGCCTGGGCCGCCGCCACGCAGCTCAAGACCTCCCCGGTCGATATTACGCTGGCCTACACGTACATTAACCCGGACTTCGGCCTGCGCGGCGAGCTCTCGGAAGACTTCTTCACGCTTGGAAACCGGGTCAGCGTCAACTTCAGCGGCGAGGTCCTGATCGACGGCCTGAAGTGGTTCGCCCAGACCGACGTCACCGACCATCGCGTGCGTTTCCGCGTCGGTTTCAATTACAGCTTTGGGGCGAGCGAGCCCGGCTACCTGGCGCGCTTCAACTAGGCCCGCCGGTTGTGTCGCGGTACGCATCTATATAGATGCGCCTCGTACATGCCTGATATACATTGAGAATGCGGAATAAAATTGTATACAATATTCAATTGACGAAAGCCCCTCTGTGTCGCTGAGTATTTTCATGGCCAGCCGGTCGGTCTCCGGCTTGTGTACTTTTACCCTCATTCTCGACCCTATGTTATTTCTCCGCCCCAATTTCCGCATAGGAACCTTGCTGGCCCTGCTGGTAATGGCCACCGGTCTCGCCTGGGCCGCTCCCCGCACCGAAACCGGCATCTACTACCGCCCCTCCGACGAGGCGCTGCCCGCGGATGACTACCGCCACGAGCAGTGTCAGCTCGACCTCTACATCCCCGAGAGCGAGTCGGGCTTTGCCACCGTCATCTGGCTGCACGGTGGCGGGCTTACCGGGGGCAAGCGTTATTTCCCCGACCTGAAAGGGCAGGGGCTGGCGCTGGCCGCGGTCGGCTATCGACTCTCCCCGCGCGCGGAGCTTCCCGCCTTTTTGGAGGATACGGCGGCGGCCACCGCCTGGGTGCTCGACCACATCGCCGAGTATGGCGGCGACCCGGACAAGGTCTTTATCGCCGGTCACTCCGCGGGCGGCTATCTCGCCGCGATGATCGGCATGGACCCGCGCTGGCTGGCCCCCTACGGCTACGCGCCCAATGACCTCGCGGGCATCATCCCGGTCAGCGGGCAGATGAGCACGCACTTTCGGGTGAAAAAGCTCCGCGGCGACGAAGGTCCTGAATTTCGTGTAGTGGTGGACGAATACGCGCCCATGACCTACGCCTCCAAGGACCTCCCGCCGGTCTGCCTGATCCTGGGCGACCGAAAAATCGAGTACCGCAACCGCGTGGAGGAAAACGACCTGTTCGCTACCAGCCTGCGCAACCTCGGCCACCCGCAAGTCGAGTTCTACGAGATGGGCGGGCTCAACCACGGTACGGTGCTCAAGGGTGCGTGGATCCTTATCCCGGATTTTATCAAGCGCACGGTCAAGCAACGGGAGCAGCCCTCCTCGCCAAAGGCGCAGTAGGCGATCTTCGTTCTATTCATACGCCTTCTTTGCATACGCGAATGACGCATCGGGGTTGTCATTTGCGCGGCGATCCCTACGATGCCCGCAACTATGGATGAAGCGAAAATGCGGCGTGTGATTTACGGCCTGGCGCGCGAGTGCGGTCCCACCGGCTCGGTCTGCCCGTCGGATGCGGCTCGCAAGATATCGCCCTTTAAGTGGCGCGCGCTCATGCCGCAGGTCGTCGGTGCGGCCCGCCGCATGGCCGCCGACGGCGAGATCATCATGCTCCAGAACGGCCAGCCGGTCGATCCCGCAGCGGCCAAGGGCGCCTTTCGCCTGCGTCTGCCGCCGGAGGAATAGCCGCTGGCCCGACCGGGCTGGGGAGTCTGTTTGTGCGGTTTCTGCACCGGATGTCTTTCGGTAAACCGGCCCGTCGGGGCCGCCAAACCTTGACGGCGGGCGGCGTGGTGCTCTTACTGCGCCCATGGCTGCTTCCGACAAGCGTTCCCTTCGCCGGATTTTTGGCTCGGTGGGATTCTGGGTTTTCGTGCTGGGGATGGGGCTCGCTTTTTATGCGGGTCGCACAGCTTCACCGGTGTGGTACGTGCAGCGGGCTTCGCTCGGCGACTCGATCGCCAATCCCGCTCAGGCGGTCTCCCCCGACGATTCTCTGCTGTGGGAGTTCGGCGGGCAATCGCTGGAGGCGGTGCCGATTGATGAGCCCGAGTACGTGCGCGTGGAGCAGGGCGAGGGAAGCGTGGAGTACTTTTCGCTCACGCCGCTGGATCACTGGGGCTACTGGTCGTTTCTGCCTGCGGTCATGGCGGTGGCCTTGTGCTTTATCACGCGCGAGCCGATCACGGCGTTGACCGGCGGCATCCTCGCCGGGGCGCTGCTGATGGGCAACTACGACATCACCGAGGGCGTGCTCATCCCCGCGCTGGCGACGAAGAGCGGCGTGGGCATCCTCATCCTGTACCTGTGGTTCCTCGGCGGGGTCATGGGCATCTGGTCTCGCAATGGCGCGGCGCTCGCTTTTGCCGAGCTGGTCACGCGCCGCTTCGTGCGCGGTCCGGTCAGCGCGCGGTTCGTGGCGTGGTTTTTGGGCGTGCTTTTTTTCCAGGGCGGTACGCTAAGTACCGTGCTCGTGGGCACGACGGTGCGCCCTGTGGCGGACAAGGAAAAGATCAGCCACGAAGAGCTTTCCTATATCGTGGACTCGACCGCTTCGCCCATCGCTGTCCTTCTGCCCTTCAACGCCTGGCCCCTGTATGTGCAGGGGTTTATTTATCTCTCCGGGGTGGGGTTCCTGGCGACTGAGGCCGATCGTATCAACTTTTTCATGACAAGCATCCCGCTGTCGTTCTATGCGATCCTGGCCGTGCTCTTTACGCTGTTGCTGTGTTTCGATAAGCTGCCCTTCCTCGGTTCCTCGATGAAGGCGGCCATCCGTCGCTCGCGAGAGACCGGAGAACTCGACCGACCTGACGCGCAGCCCATGCTGGCCAAGGAGCTCGAAACCAGCGATGTGCCCGAGGGCTACCGCCCGAGCGTGTGGGAGTTTTTTATTCCGCTGGGCTTGATCGTCGGGGTCGCTGTCGGCACGCATGTCTGGCTGGGCTCGCCGCAGGTGCGCTGGGCCTTTGGCATCGCGCTGCTGGTGGCGTTTTTCCTTACACTGGCGCGCGGGATGAGTCTGGAGCAGGCGGTGGGAGGAGTGACCGAGGGGCTTAAGGGGGTCGTCTACGGCTCGGTCGTGCTGCTGCTGGCCATCGTCATTGGAAGCATCAGCCAGGAGGCCGGTGGAGGTGTTTACCTGATGGATCTTTTCGCCGGGTCGCTACCGTACTGGGTGCTGCCGGTGCTCTTCCAAGTGCTCACGATGTTCATCGCATTCTCCACCGGGACGAGCTTCGGCACCTTCGCGGTATCGCTTCCGCTGGTTATGCCGCTGGCGTGGGCGACGGCCATCGGTGCGGGGTTGGAGCACCCGCAGCTTTTCCTGACGATCTGCTTCGCCGCTGTCATCAACGGCAGCGTGTACGGCGACCAGTGCTCGCCGATCTCCGACACGACCGTCCTCAGCAGCATGGCCACCGGCTGCGACCTGATGGATCACGTGAAGACCCAGATCGCACCCGCCTCCGTGGCCGCTGCGCTGGCAGCTATTGGGTGGACGATTGCCGTATTTTTTACCGCTTGAGGCTGAGTGGCTTAGGTTCTGTACGCAAACCTATGAGTATATCCATAGTTTGATAGCGGCCAGCTGTGCGAAAGCGATGTAGTGTCGTGCCCTTTTGTCGTATCGGGTGGCGAGTCTTCTTGAGTGTTTGAGCTTTGCGATGAGGTTCTCAATGCGGTGCCTTTCCTTATAAAGATGCT
>JAUTCS010000123.1 GCA_030673825.1 Verrucomicrobiota bacterium JB024
GAGAACCTCATCGCAAAGCTCAAACACTCAAGAAGACTCGCCACCCGATACGACAAAAGGGCACGACACTACATCGCTTTCGCACAGCTGGCCGCTATCAAACTATGGATATGCTCATAGGTTTGCGTACAGAACCTAGCGGTTCATTTTCTCAGACTCTCAGTGTGCGCCGAAGACGGTGAAGAGCATCTTGATGCTCAGGCCGATGAGCAGGAGCGCGAAGACTTTTTTCAACGCGCCGACGGGGAGGGTATGGGTCAGCTTCGCCCCGAGCGGAGCGGTGAAGAAGCTGGTGGCCGAGATAAGGGCCATGGCGGGGAGGTTGATGAAGCCGATGCAGTGGGGCGGCAGGTTTTCCGCGCCCAGGCCGTTGATCAGGTAGCCGAGGGTGCCCGCCACCGCGATGGGCAGGCCGACGGCGGCCGCCGTGGCGATGGCTTGGCGGATGGAGGCGTTGCACCACAGGAGGAAGGTCGTGGTGAGCGCGCCTCCGCCGATGGCCACGAGGGCGGAGATCGCCCCGATGACCAGCCCGACCCCGGCGCAGGCGGCAGTGCCGGGGAGCTGGCGGTGCGGCTTGGGCTTCAGGTTTTTAAACATGCCCAGGGCGACGTAGCCCATGAAGGCGGCGAAGAAAATCCCCAGCGCCCGGCTGGACAGGTGCGAGGCCAGGTACGTTGCGCAAAAGGTGCCCACGAGCACGCCGGGTGTCAGCCTCGCCATGGCGGGCCAGAGGATGGCGCGGTGCTTGTGGTGGGCGCGGACACTGGAGCTGGCTGTCACGACGATGGTGGCCATGGCCGTGCCGAGCGCGAGGTGGACGACCTGGTCCGGGCTCACGCCCTGCACGGCAAAGATCGAGGTCAGGATCGGCACGATGATCCCGCCTCCGCCGATCCCAAGCAGCCCCGCCAACACGCCCACGAAGGCCCCGAGGGCGAGGTAGGCGATGATCCATTGCGGGGCCATGGCGGCGGAATGGCGAAAGCAGGCGGCGTGGCGCTAGCCGGGAGGGACCCCTACAAATACTGCGCGACCTCCGCCGGGTCGGCGGCGGGGGCGGAGCAGGTGGTGCCGACGCACAACTGGTAGCCAGCGGGCTGGGCGGGGTCGTCCGTGAGGGAGACGAAGACCTGCCGCCATGGGCGTTCCGTGAGCGCGGCGCGGAGGGGCTCCAGGTCGGTCGTGCCCTTGACCTTGATCGTGGCCAGTCCGGCGGCCTGCTGGGTGTAGGCGCTGAGGGCGTGGGCGACGGCGGCGGGGGCGCGGGACGCGAGCCCCGGATAGGCCTGGCGCATGTCGTTCAGCTCGGTCAGGTACTCGGCCTTGCCGGTGAGGGTGTGCAGGGCGCTGAGCGCGTGCAGGAGGGACGAGTTGCCGGTGGGGGTGGCGTTGTCGAACCACGTCTTCTTGCGGGCGACGAGGGCCTCGGCGTCGTCGGCGGTGAAGAAGAACCCGGCCTGCGCGGGATCGCGGAAGTGCTTAAAGGTGCTCTCCATGAGCGCCTCGGCGCGGTCGAGGTAAGGCTGTGCCGCGCCCGGCTCGTGCCAGTCGGCCCAGGCCCCGAGGGCGAGCAGCGCCTCCATGAAATAGGCGTGGTCGTCGAGGGTGGCGGCGACGCGGGGGCCGGAGCCCTCGTAGTAAACGGATAGCAGCCGCCCGTCGGAGTCGCGGAGGTTTTCCCACAAAAAGTCTGCGGCCTGGCGTGCGCGTGCGAACCACTCCCGCGTGCCAAAGGCGACGGCAGCGGTGGCGAGGCCGCGAATGGCCAGCGCGTTCCAGGAGAGGAGGACCTTGGGGTCGCGGGACGGGGCGGGGCGCGCGTTGCGGGCGGCCAGGAGCTTGGCGCGGGCCGGGGCGAGGCGGGCGCGCAGGCCGGGTTCGCCCCCGGCGAAGCACGGGTTGGACGCGCCGGATTGGCCGAAGTTGCCCTTGGGCGTGATGAGGTAGGCGTCGTTGAAGACGGCGGCCTCGTCCTTGCCCAGTACGGCCTCGACTTCCTCGGGGGTCCAGACGTAGGACTTGCCCTCGACGCCGTCGGAGTCGGCGTCGAGCGAGGCGTAAAAGGTGCCGCCGGGGCCGCTCATCTCGCGTTCGAGCCAGCCGACGGTCTCGGCCACGATGTCTGCGTAGAGCGGCTGGCGGTAGCGCTGCCAGCCCTTGGCGTAGAGGGACAGGAGCAGGCCGTTGTCCGAGAGCATTTTTTCGAAATGCGGGATGATCCAGAACTTGTCCGTGCTGTAGCGGCAGAAGCCGCCCCCGATCTGGTCGAAAATGCCCCCGCGGGCCATCCCGGCGAGGGACTTGCGGATGACGTCGTCCAGGCGCGCGGCCAGCTCGGGCTGGTCGGCGGCGGCCTGGGTGGCGCGAACGGCCAGCAGGTAGTCGAGCGTCATGGAGGGGGGGAACTTCGGGGCGTCGCCGAAGCCGCCCCACTCGTCGTCGTGCTGGCCGCAGACGGCCTCGGCGGCGGTGAGCAGGGCCTCGTTGGGCAGGGGGGTGCCGTCCGCGCCCATGGGGACATTGGCGGCGGCGAGGTTGTTGACGATGTTACCGGCGTTCTCCTCCAGCTCGTCGCGGTTTTTCTTAAAATAATCCGCGATGCGCATGATGAGTTGGGGCCACGGGACGATGCCCTGGCCGCGGTCCTCGGGCGGGAAGTACGTCCCCCCGAAAAAGGGTCGCCCGTCCGGCAGGCAAAAGGCGTTCAGGGGCCAGCCGCCGTGCTGGTTGATCATCTGGACGGCCTCCATGTACACCTGGTCCACGTCCGGGCGCTCCTCGCGGTCCACTTTTATGCAGACGAAGTGGCTGTTCATCAGGCCCGCGATGTACGGGTCCTCGAAGCTCTCGCGTTCCATCACGTGGCACCAGTGGCACGAGCTGTACCCGATGGAGACGATGACGGGCACATTGCGCCGCCGCGCTTCCTCGAACGCCTCGGGGCCCCAAGGTTGCCAGTGGACGGGGTTTTCGGCGTGCTGGCGCAGGTACAGGCTGGCCTCCTCGGCGAGGCGGTTGCGGGAAAGGTCGTTCTCGGGCATGAAAGGCGAAAGGATGGTGAAGAGGGATTAACCACAGAGGACACGGAGGGCACAGAGGAAAAACTCTGTGGGCGATCGGAGGCCGGTGCCTGCGCCTGCTTGTGTGGGTAATGGTTGTAACGCCCAAGAGGGGAAACCCGCTCGCCCCGAATGGCAAACGCAAAGCGCGGTTTTGTTGGAGGGGGGATTATTGAACCGCCGAGGCGCAAAGGCGCAGAGGGGGGCCTGATTCCCGATGAGACGGGGACGATGAAATGCATGTTGCCCGCGAAGCCACGCGAAGAAGCGCGAAGGTAAGTTGCTCCTTGTCCACTTCGCGGACCTTCGCGTGGCTTCGCGGGCAAATCCCATAACCCTAACGAGGGCATTTTGCGGTGATGCCGCGGAAATTGGGGGGCTTGCCGCGTTCAGAAAATCGCGTCGGTGCCGAGGATTTCGCCACGCAGGGTGAACTCGACGATGAAGCAGCCGTCGGAGGGGTCCAGCTCCAAGCTGCACGTCCAGGGGGTGAAGGGGCCGTCGTCGTCGGGCGGAGTGAAGAGCAGGGTGACATCCTGTTGCTGATCGACCAGTCACACTCCACCGGCGAGCCGGCAGGCGAAGGGCGCGCCAGCGTTCTCGATCTTGAACGCCTGTCTGCCGCGATAATGGCCGGGGCGATGGAGACGACCGGCGACAATTGCGCACTAGCAGGGTTTTGCTCGGACACTCGGGAGACGGTCCGATATGCGCGGGTCAAGGACTTCGGCCAACCGGTTGACCAGGGCGTGTATGAACGCTTGGCCGGTCTGGAAAGTGCATTTTCGACCCGCCTGGGCCCGGTTATGCGTCACGGTGGGCGTGAGCTTGCCGAAAGGACGGCATATCGAAAGGTATTGCTGGTGGTGACTGACGGCGAGCCGTCCGATATTGACGTCGATGATCCGGATTATCTCCTGGAAGACGCCCGTTTCGCCTTGCGCGAATTGGCAGTGGCCGGCATCGATGTTTTCTGTTTTTCGCTCGGCGACAACCGCAACGATTATTCCGGCAGGATTTTTGGCGGCAAGAATGTCAGAAAGCTCGCGGACCTTTCCAGGCTTCCTGGCGCTCTGCTTGGGCTCTATGGAGAATTGAAAAAGTAGG
>JAUTCS010000124.1 GCA_030673825.1 Verrucomicrobiota bacterium JB024
TGCGCCTTTGAGCGCAATGCCTACCACATCAAGTTCGGCGACCGTCTCAGCGGAAGTTTCCAGATCGGCCCGCGCAACCTCTTCCTGAGCTTCGGGGGCACTAAAACGCTCGCTGACATCTGGATCGTGCCCAATGCAGAAGGTCGGGTTAATAGTGGGCAAGGCTCACTGATCACGGAAAACAAGTTTGGGAACGAGAATTACGATCCTAACCAGTCGCGTATTCTTGTCGCCGCCGAGGATATGGATAGCGGTGAGGATCGTCTCTCGCGCAAACCCAGCGAAGATATCGTCACGGGTAAACCGTGTGTATACGGGATCAAGTTGCTAAATAATTTGTTCTCAGGTGGGGGGCACCCACAGCGCGGTCTGGTCTATTCGCGCGTGCGTGATACAACAATTTTCTTCGGTCATAATCAGTTTGTTGGAAGCACCTATCCCTATCTAATCGAGTTTGACAGTCGGCTGGAGAGGCTTTCTCCGCAATTTCTCAGTCACCAAGCTTATGTTTACGAGCAGGAGAATTTTTCAGGGCGCCTGTCCAACTTCCCCGGCTATGCCGTCGTTCCCGATCCACGTGGCCGTTTTTCCGGCCAGCAGGAGGCCTTACCAATGGGACCACAAGCGGACGATCCTTCCTATAAACCCCTGGTATCTGTTACCGGTAAGGCGATGACGGCCTACGGGAAAGCGGAGATATCACCCGCACGCGACTCTCACGGTAATATGACAGCGGTTTCAGTAACGCTCGAGAACATTCATGGTGGTCTGAGAGTTCCTTTTCCCAATGATAAATCTCTCAATGAAGGGCGATTGGCGTTTATTGATACAGAGTTGAAGGCCGCGCCGAAGCAGTCCATGTCCAGTATCTGGCTTATGATAATAAAGGGATTCAACGATAAAACAAGAGAGGAGCATCCTTACATTGAGGAAACCGTGTTTATGCAAAAAGTTGTACTGCAGCCTTACTGGCAACGCATTACCATTCCCCTCACTCTTCGGGATACTCAAGAGGCAAATTTGCGGTTAGTAATTAGTCCATCCTGGTGGTTCGAGCAGGATGTTATAGCGGGCAAGCAGGATGCTTTCGATTGTGGAAACGTCCGCGTCTATCATGCCAAAGCCCCAGTCGGGCTTAATCGCGAGGGCGTGCGTTTAATGGAAGACGAAGATTTGGAGGTATGCCCCGGGATTGACCCCAGCCAGATAATTTGCTCTACCGCATTGACAGCCGACAGGACGATCAAATTTACCGTATCTGACAACAATATCCAGCCCCTACCCGGGACACGATTTCGCGTTTCCCGCGTGGCTGGTGGCGAAGGGTCACTGAATGTTGCAGACCTGATCTCGCTGTCTGAAGGGGAATGGTGCGAAGTTGTTTATACTGAAGACTCCTATGTGATTTCTTCTGCTGGCATTCTGTAACAAAAGGGACAACATCAGGGGCCACCCTTGCTGGTCTGTATTCCAAGAAAACAGCGAGACATCTCATTGCTATTCGGCTTAGGGTAGTCGTTTGAAGGCAAGCAATATATCTGGCGCTGCATATGTAGTCCGCGAGACCACTTCAATAAATTAGAAATATTCATGCCGGCGCGAATCTCGAATCGTTTTACGCGTTCTGAGTTTTTGGCGTAGATTCGACCTGAGTTACTGCGGCGTTTCCTGATGCCCTGTCAGTCTTACTTTCATGGTGGCGCATTCGATGTGATGCGCCTGAATCATCATACCGGGTCAGTTGTGACACATCTGTCGGACGTTCTAATGGCTCCATCAGCGTCATCTTTCACATCGTCTATGGAACTTCGAGTATTTCAGTAAGATGGACAATGATTCGACAGAGTTTTTCTTAAACAAGGAAAGCGTTTGTCAATTGGAGTTGGGCCTGACCTACTATTAAAAAAAGAAGAACTGGGGCTACGGCTACCGGATTCATAATTGGCCGCAGTCGAACGGACAGTAGTTCCTGCTCAGTCATGGCGAATGTCACAAGCGGCGGTTTTGCTCACAGGTGAGATTCCTGAGATCGAATCTGCCCGTCGGGCTGGCGATAGCCCCGCTGGCACTGCCCAGCGCGGTCATAGTCCGGCTGGTCGGACGGTTTTTGCGATTCAGGCTGATGCCCCAAAAGCTTTCGTGCATCGGGTATTTTTCGAGGGCACTGCGCATGTAAGCGTAGAGTGTGGCGGGCGCATTGAGCGCCTGCGTGGGAAACTCTTCCACCAGTGAATACTGAATCGAAGCTTCGTAGATTTTCATCATTTACCTTTCATTTCGGGTGGGCTTCCGACCCTCAAACCTCTGAGGGTTTTGACGGGAACCCGTTCGAGCTTCGCGGTCACGACAGGTCAAGGTGGATGCGTAGCACGACCTTGAACGGTGTGGCAAGATGGGAAAAAACGGGGACGGTTCTTTTCCCAACGCCCTGGTGGCGGAAACGATAGGAAAGCTTCGGGAGTGTCCGGGGGCGACGTGAAGCCGGTCGGTTTTAGGCAGAAAAACTTTCACGAATGGTTGCGCTGTAACGACGGATTTTTTAGAAAAAACGGCGAAGTTTTCTGCTGTCGTCCGACTGGAAACGGGAATGTTTTTCCGGGCCGCGTGTGCTGGGGGCAGCACTGATGAGGCATGCGCGAGGGGCTGGCGATGGCGTGCCAACGGGTGGGTTGAATTAGGGAAATCTTTCCTTCGCAAGTTTCCCTATTTATCGGGGGGCTGGTGGGATATGATGTCCTTACACGTAAGGGGTAAGGCGTCCCGCTCAAAAAAACGCCAATGCGTTTCAAAGACTTAAAAAATCGCGCCAGTCGCGTCACCGATCATGCTCACGCCTAAAGCACAATTCAACCTCAAGAATGCGAAGCAATACTTTCGTGAACACTTGAAGGTGGGCGATTACTACGCCGAGGATAACGCCATTCAGGGGGAATGGTTCGGCCAAGGTGCCGAGCGCTTGGGGATGCACGGTGCGGTCGGTGAGCGCGAATTCATGGAACTGTGCGAAGGCAATCATCCGCACGATGGAACGCGCCTGACGCTACGCAAAAATACGACCCGCCAAGACGGAGATCGGGAGGTGGCGAACCGGCGAATCTTCTACGACTTCACCATCAGCCCGCCCAAAAGCGTCTCGTTGATGGCGCTGTTCGAGGACAAAAGGCTCGTCAAAATCCACGACGAAGCGGTGAAAAAAGCGATGCGGGAACTGGAAACTTTCGCCATGACCCGCGTGCGCAAAAAGGGCCAGTGCTGCGACCGCGAAACCGGCAACGTGATCGGCGCGGCCTTCCGCCACGAAACGAGCCGGGCGCTCGATCCACACCTGCATACCCACTGCGTCATCATGAACGCGACCTTCGACCCGGTGGAGAAACGTTGGAAAGCCTTGCAGAATTACGAGATGCTGAAGGCCCAAAAGTACGTGGAAAATTACTACTACCACGAGCTGGCCAAGGGGCTGCATCGCTATGGGTATCCGATCAAAAATAATGCCCGAGACTTCGAGCTGGAGGGGGTCTCCCCGGAGTTGATCGAGCGCTTCTCGAAGCGGCACCTAGAGATCGACGAAGGGGTGCGGCAGCACCTGTCGAACGGTGGCCGCCCGCACAACATCAAGGAGCTTCGGGCGCAAATTGCGCATGAAAATCGTGCCCGGAAAATAGTGTTCGGTTCCCCGGAAATACTGCACGAGTTGTGGCGGGCTCAGATGTCCGACGAGGAACGCGCCTCCATTGCCATCTGCAATATGTACCGTCATGAACTCAATAATCACGTGCGGATGCGCGAACTGCTGGACTGGGCTGATGCCCACCTGTTCGAGCGCAAATCCGTGGTCGAAGACTATCAGTTGAAAGCCGCCGCGCTTGCCCGTGGGCGTGGAAAAAACTTTACGCTGTCCGATCTGAACTGGCGGATAGAGCGGCGCGACTACCTGACGGATTCGAATTATCCGCACCGGATCACGACCCGCGAAGTGCGCGGCCACGAGAATTTTATCGTGACGTCGGCGCGGGAGGGGCTGGGCCGACACAACATGTTCAACTGGCAATACCGACCCTCGGACCGGGTCTCTGATGAGCAGGCCGCCGCCATCGAGCGCATCCTCAAAAGCACGGATTACGTGACGCTTTTCCGAGGCGGGGCCGGGACCGGAAAAACCTTTACCCTGAAGGAAGTTGAGCAGGGATTGCGCCAGGGCGGCTTTACGCCGGTGGTACTCGCGCCGCAACGTCAACAGGTTTTCAGCCTCCAGCAGGATGGTTTTGAAGCCCAGACCTTGGCGAAATTTCTGGCGGAAAAAACGTTGCCGGGCAATCCGGTCGTCATCCTTGACGAGGCCGGTCAAGTCGGCGGCAAGCAGATGCACGAGTTGTTCAAACTGGTGGGACCGGACGGGCGGATCATCCTCTCGGGCGACTCTCGCCAGCATGGCGCAGTCGAAGCATCGGACGCGCTCAGGGCGCTGGAGAAGCACGGCTTTGTCGAGCCCGTTGAGTTGAACACGATCCGCCGACAGGACCCGGCGTTGGGCCGGGACGAACTGGAGCGTGCCTTCATCGGGGAGTATCGCGATGTCGTGAAAGCCGCTTCCGAAGGTAAGGCGCTCGAATCCTTCGAACGTCTGGACGCCATGGATTGCGTCGAGGAACTGGACGGGGACGAACGCCGAGAGGCGCTCGCCTTTGATTACGTCGAGGCCCGAAAGGCCGGAGAAAAAACGCTCGTTGTCTCGCAGACTTGGGATGAGATTCACGCCGTCAATGCGGCGGTTCGTCAGCGCCTCAAGGAAGAGGGACTACTCGGCAAGGATGTCCCGGTCACCCTCTACGAAGGCCGCGACTTGGACAGTGCCCAAAAGCAGGATGCACGGTATTATAGCCCCGGCGATCACGTTTATTTTATCCGTAGATACAGACGCTTCAAGAAAGGGGAGCTGGTGCCGGTTCAGTCTGTCGATGAAAAATCCCTCACACTTTTAAAGGATGGCAAGGCGTCCGCCGTCAGCCTTAAACAGGCCGAACACTTCGTGGTGGCCCGCCCGTATGAGGCGACACTAGCGGAAGGCGACCGGCTGCAACTGAAGTTCAACGGGCGCTCCGTGGACGGTAAGCAACTGCTCAACGGCGAACTCGTCACGGTCTCGAAGATATTCAAAAACGGGCATCTGTCCGTCGTCGATGATCGCGGCATCCGCAAGACCCTTGCGCCAAACCAACGGTTGGCGAACTTGGGTTACGCCATCACCTCCTACGGCTCTCAGGGCAAAACTGTAGATACGGTGCTCTTTAGCGATTCGCAGAATCAGGCCGCGACCAACCGCAAGCAGTGGTACGTCACCATCTCGCGGGCGCGGCGTAAGATCAAGATTTACACCGCCGACAAGGAAGCCCTGCGAGACAACCTCCTGCGAAGCGGCGAGGAACCGCTCGCCCTCGACATGAAGGAGCAAGCCAAACAGACCCAGCCATCCCCGCGCCAAAGCATCTCGGTCACTCACCATACGCCCAGTCGCCGTCAGGGCCGCTCGCGGGGCATCAGGATGTGAACCCTTTCACTTTCATTCACAAACTAACCATCCAACCCATCAAAATCATGAGTTCATTAAAAGAAAGAGTCGAAGCCAAGCTGAGAGAAGCCCGTGCCGATCAATCCGGTCCCGCCTACTGCGTATCTTCCCATCTGCGCTCGCAGGCGGAAGACCTGTTGCTGATTGATGAGAACGGCGAATGCTGGCAAATGCCCTGGTCGTGCCTCAAGTATAGTTCGCTCAACAAGCGCGGGGAGCACTTTCATCTCTCCTTTGAGACGCATGAGGTTTGGCTCTATGGCAAATACTTGGCGAAACTCTCTGAACCACTGGCCAAGCGCAAAATCGCCTCCATCCGAGCTTACGGCAGCGATCAGGCCCACCGAGCTTGCTCCGACCAGCCTTTTGTCGAACGGATCTCCGTTTCCGAGAAAGGGAAGCTCGATTAAGGGTGGCAAGTAGAAGCGACAAGACAATGCCTACTCTCTACCCTTTCTCAGATGTCAAATAACCTACGAAAAGTCGATGTTGAGTATCAGATATTTGTAGATTAGGCCACCCTCCTACAATGGGCTAGAGTCAAGGCATCATGGCTATTATAAAAAGTTTCAAAGTAGAATGAATGCATGATTCCATTTCCATCAGGGATCAGCATTTCTCCTTCGTTAATCATTCCACCCTTTGCCGCTTTACAGCCAAAGACTAAGAAGGCCTCGATTGCTTGCCGACTTACAATAGGAAAGTCGGAGCGAAAGCGGGGGGAATCAATGAAGTAGCGAATGATGGGACCGCTACGGTCCTTGTGGCTAGAAGGGGGATTGGGATGTGAGCCAATGACACCAAATAATGGTGTTTCTGAATGAGTTTGTTCGATAAATCTCCAAAGTGTTGTAGAAAAGGTGTTACCATATCGTTGTTTTAAAAGACGGATCGTCTGGAAGGATATCTGACAGTCATTTGCTTCTCGAATGAACTGATCGCCCAGAAATATAAGGTGACCAGCGGCATGATTTGCTTCAGCTTCGAGCTTAGGATGAGCTTCTGGTCTGAGTATGTAATCCTGATCCCCATGCATGCATGCTTCATGCCATTCCAGAACCTTATGCCCTATTTCATGAGCCTCAAGCCAGCGGTGCTTGAGCGCTGGAATCGACTGGTCTATTAGGATCTTTTGCTGGTCGGGTATATACAGCGCCCTGAGGTCGAATTGCCTGACTGCCTCGAGGATACGTTTTGGCTTACGGAGAACCTGTTTACCTGCAATTCGAAGTCGGTGAGTTACTTCCTGTAGGATACCGTCGTCATCACTTCGGTAATAATTGAGGTCTAGATCAAGCAACTCACGAACATTAGGCAAGTAAAGTGGTGGTTCAGGGTTGCCTAGATCACGTAGAATACGATTAACCCGATCTTCAATTGAAGATCGGGTTTTCGGTTGCAAAATCGGTATATTATTCACGAATTCTAGTCACGATTGCCTAGTACATGAACAAATTCCTCTAATGCATTCAATTGTTCTTTTGATAGTTTTTCAAAAGATTCGGAGCGTGCGGCAAATTTCAGTCCAGCATTACTGGTTTGAGGATCCCGTATCTGGTTAATGCCTGCCAGCTCCATTAGTTTAGAAACCGATAGTTTGTATTGATTAGCGATCTCAGACACCGTGCGAGGATCGGGAATATAAGCCAATTCATTTTCGATTCGTATGATTTCGCTAACATCTAACTCATTTTTATTGGCGAAGTCTTCGATCGACAGACCATCGCGCCGGCGCAACATGTGAACAAATCGCCCAAATACAAGACGGTTGTCCACAGTAGAATATTGTTCCTCTTCGGGCTGTGGTGTTACCCTACCGGCTGCAATTACATTATCGTCACCGAGGGAGTCCCACCAGCGTAGACTTTTCTCGCTGAAGGTGAATTTCATGGTTATCCTTTGCTAATTTTAGGATATCACTTTGCTTACCTGAGCTTCTGGAAGCTCGAAGTAGCGTAAGTTTTGGCATGACGGGTCTGGTCCCAGATCAATCATGCCGAGTTTATCTCGGTAGAAGCTCTCTGCTTGAGGCAGGGAGTGAAGGCCGATACGTCCTTTTAACTCGTTGGCTAGACTGACTTTAACTGCGGCCTGAAAAAGATATGTCCCCACACGTCGATACCTCGGTTGCTGATCACCGGAAAGCCGGTTCCATGGCGCGACTGCAATATACTCCAAGTATACAATGTCTTTCCCCATCGCTCCGTTGAGCCTAGAGGTTGCATTGAAGCTTAATATCATCAGGCCCTCGACGGAGTCTCCAAGTTCAATGCAAAATGACTCGAAGGCGAAATTTCTGCGACCAATCATTTTTTGGTCCCATTGCCAATGAGCATCTTGCTGATTTGGAGAAACTCCGACTAGTCGACCAAATGCAGCGGACCACTGTCTCTTCTGATTCTCCAAATGGGTAGGCGTAATATCGTCGTGGAGCAAGGCATCCACATCTTTACCCGAGGAGACCTCAAAGAGTTGTATCGGCGTTGAGTCCATGAATTAGACCAATAGCAATTCGGTCTTCTCCTTCTTTTCCTCGTCTTCGATCAAGAGTTTTCCTCCCATGCTCACACGCGAACTAGCTGTTTGGTAAAGGCGAAGAGCCTGCCGGATGACACCAGTTTTACTTAGGTCCTTGATGCGACATAGCTCTTCTAGAGACTCCATTTCGCTAGGACTGAGATTTAAGGTCATAGTGCGCTTCATGATACCTATGTGGTTTGGTTGTTGTTCTTTAATGGTGATTTCCTGTCCAATAGTCACATAAATTAGCCGTTCTGTCAAGCAATATCCGCCCTGATTTATATATTTTGTGGCTATTTTTTAGCTAAATAACATTGACAACTGCTGAGCGTTAGGTAATTTTCCCTTCCATGCATACTGAAAATAAAGTATCGAAACCCAAACATGAACGCGCGGGGCAGGCGGCTGGACAAGCTGAATGTCACTGCTCTGGAGATAGTTCTGACTCCGCAAATCGGGCTGCACCCAAATGGGCAGCGAATATTAACGACGCCCCTGTCCCGTCGCCCCGTCAAAAGGTGAAGGTTCAGGTTCTCAAGGATAACGCGAACATCCCGGCTGATGAGGTCTTGGTTCGAGACCATAACTCTCTCGACGATGTTTACCTAGATGACGATACAGTCATCGATTTGGCCGAGGGGAACACCTTTTATACAGTGACTCAGTGCCAAGCCCGTCCTAAGAAGCAGTGTTCGTCTCCGGCACGAATGAGCTACTTCGTTGACGATTGCATTGAGGTAACGCTCAATGCGAACTTCACGGGAGCAATGGTGCGGGGGCTTTTCAATCTTGATTCAGGGATTGACCTGTTTCGGGATCTAGAATCTCCAAATGATGTCCCCATCCGCGCCAAAGATTCGGCAGCTTTCGCTGATGGCCCAGTTTTCTATACCCGCGCGGCCAAGGGGCTCTTCATTGTCGTCAATAAGAAGAAATTTACGGAGACTGATGGTGTAAAACCGCAGATGACGGGACGTGAACTGGCGAAGCTAGTGATCGAAAAACCGAAGAATCCGACCATCACACTGATCGGGGAAAACCGAAAAATCGGCCTTGATGAGACGGTTGAAATCACCTGCGGCATGGAGTTCGAAATCATTCGAGATGATGTTAAAGGAGGCTACAACAAGCCCCGCATCGAGATGGAAATCGATATTCTTCGCCAGAACGGTGCCGCGGTTGATTTCGTGGAGGGGCCACGACCAGCGATCATTTATAGAGGAATGAAGACCCGTCATCTCGCCAAACTGGTAGATGTGCTGGTGCCTGTGCCCTCTGGGTATCCGGGACATTACATCGACTTGGCGTTTCTTCCGTCGAACTCAAATCTCTTCGGGAAAGTACCGGGCGCACGCCAAGGCCATGCCATCGTGGTTGACGGGGTTCGTTTTGAACAGGTTAGCTACCATCCACACAATGGCGGTGGCGGCCCTGCTTGGAACTCGAATCGTCATGGCTTTCATACTTATTACGACGAGGTTTTGGCATGGTTGAACTGATTTCTGGACGCATCTGCCGACTGCGTATTGCTGAAGGGCAAATGCATCGGATGGAAAGAATCATCTATCATCGGTATCCGACTCGGGAATGGGGATGCTTTTTTCTGTTTGGCTACCGATCGTGTTCGTGGGGAGCCGCTTTGTCTGTGGTGGAAATATTTCCACCACAGGCAGGTGAGCTGAATCGGCAAAGCCATATTTTTGAGCCGAGCCCAGGATATATCAAACGGGCAGCACAACTGGCCATGGATACAGGGCTCTGTCTTGGTGTTGTGCATTCCCATCCAGAGGGTTGTTCGACTAGTCCGAGCCTACTGGATGATGACATGGATAGCTATTTGGCAGATACTCAAGGGGGCTATACTAAGTTTCGGCCATACCTGAGTATAATCCTTTCTAAAACCGATGACCAAGTGAGTTTTTCGGGGCGTTGTTGGCTGGATGGACAGTGGCTAGATGTAAAATCACTCGAAATCGTAGGAATCCGCCTTAAAAAGCATCTATCTTATCGGCATCACCCCTCCGAAAGAGATATTAGGGACCCTAGCCGTGAGCGTTTAGGGGATGCGTTGGGTGAAGCTTCACATGCAGCCTTGCGCTCGGCCAAAATCGGTATAGTCGGGTGCAGCGGGACTGGCTCCCCAGCATTTGAGCGTTTAGTTCGCGCTGGTGTCGGTAGTTTTGTGATAGTGGACCCGAAGCCATTTAAGGCATCAAACTTGGAGAGGATGGCCGGAAGTTACCATCGCCACCTAGGAAAGTCTCCCGCAAAAGTCGCAATGCTTCGAGAATTGGCGAATGAAATTGATCCATCGATCAAAGTCATGGCCATCGTTGGTAATGCACTCGACGACCTCGTCTTAGATCAACTACTCGACTGTGATATTGTTCTGAGTTGTACCGACACCAATCATTCGCGGGCATTCCTGTCGGATATTGGATGCCATTACCTTCTCCCTGTAATCGATGTTGCGGTTGGATTTGATGGAAAAGATAGCCGGGTCAGTGAGCAGGTCGTGGAATTCGTTCTGTATGGAGGAGAATTTCCCTGCGCCCATTGCGATGAAAGGATTGATTCCTATTGGATGTCTGTTGAGCTCATGGACGAGCAGACGAAGCAGGAGCGCCGAGAAGACGCTGCCAAGTTCGAGGGAGATGGTGCTCAGTATTGGCGAGGAGAGCCTCCCCAGCTCTTGACCGTGGGGTACCTCACGGGGATGGTTGGAGATATGCTGGCGGGCTACACGATTGGAATGTTGACGGGATGCTTTGAGATGCCCTCTACCCGCTTTCAATTCGACATCACTATGCCCAATTTGGGTTGTGTGTCAGCTAGCCGGATAGTTGATTCTGAGTGCCATTGTGAATCTTGTCGAGGGAAGGCAGACGCAGCCGTTGCTTGGCGATCCGTTGCAAGGCCAATACATTGGCCTAGACCAGTCTTTCTATAGCTTTCAATTATCCCACCCATCCTGGATCATGCTCACGCCTATCGTTTCAGGGAAAGATTTTCCAGTCGTCTGGAAAGCTCCCCTTGGAGTTGGGCGCGGCCTTCATTGTTATTCAGGTACGGGGCGTATCTATGGTGCCTTAAATCAAACGGGATATCACCAGCACTTTGCGTAATTGGCACAACGTGTTTTCCTAGTGTATGAGCGATGCCCGCCTCGTAGAAGACATTGGGGTTCCGCCCGGAGAAATCGCAAATGACGATGTAGGAGCGAAAAATAAGGCTGAAAACATCTTGGATAACAGTGGATTCGTTCCAGATGTCATCCGCCCTGAGACAGTGGAATCCTAACGCCTCGGCTGCTGCCTTTATTGTGTCATAAACCGGGGACAATTCCGGAGTGAATGGCATCATGACCGAAATCAGGTTGGGATCAGGCGTTTGGGAGGGAACAGAAAATACGGAAGGCGAGAATACGATGCGACGGGCTCCATCGTCGAAGCTCGAAATAAATTCTCCCCCATCGGGACAATTACGCGAAATATAGTCCAGCATCAGCGCATAGTTTTCCGGTCGCGCATCGATCATGTCTTTGAGCATCTGAAGCGCATGGCCTTCGTAGTCCTCGTCGCCCCAGCTAAGGCTTTGGAGCAGGCGCGAATGGCCAGAAACAACGTCGAGCATTTCTGTCAGCACACCAAGCTCGCGCCAATTGGATTCATTAAACCCCTGAACCACTTGGTTCTTAAGGGCGACAAGTTGCTTCCCGGTGGGGCGTTCTGGAATCTCAGACATGTATTCTCTATTGTATATGCGTGAAATTAAAGGTCTGCCTTGTTTCAACCAGACAGGTCAATTCTTTTGATTGCTGACCATGATATGATCGTCAACTGGTTGTCCGCCGGATGGCGGGCATTTTTTTTTTGCGCCGCTAGGCCGGAGGGGCGATTGATCCCGGCTCAGCCACGCGCTTTGCGTGTCAATTTTCTGTCAAAGACGAGCGGTCTTGCGCTATTTGATTCAGCCTGAATCAAAACATGCAAGTGGGGCTACGGCCATTCTGTCAGCGTTAGGGTTCAAAAACGTCCTCCCATTTGATTCATTTGCTCTTGGAGCGCTGGCTCTGTGCGGCCCAGCGTTGACGGAGCTTGGCGAAGCCTGCCCGCTGCTCCTTCTCGCCAAGGTAGATCAAATGACGGAGTCGCCGTTCCCGGTAAAAGTCGATTTCATCGGGGTCCGAGAGGCTGGACAAGGTGCTCTGCACGTCCGAGGGGAACCGCAGCAAACGCAGGATGCTGTTGAGCCGTTTACGGGCGAACCCCTCCCGTTCAGCGACTTGGGTAATCGTCAGACCCGGCGTATCCGCCAGTTCCTTCGACCAGACTTGGGCGTAGTACATGGGGTGTCTCGGCTTGGAGCCGTTGGAGCTAATCGCCTCGCTCGGTCCCGCCAGCCGCGCAAGATAACCGGCAGGAAGCTGGAACGGTTCGACGGCGAACGCCTCCCCCCGCCAGCGGCTTCCCGGCAGCCCAACGATGCAATTCAGTTCAAAGTTAGTTCGACTTACCATCCCCGACACTCGACCACTTTATTTAAGCCGTTCATGCTTATAAACAATGGCTTGCGTCGCCATGTCGCCACAACCCCAAGTCCAACGAAATCCACGTAAATCTGGGGAAATCCAGAAAAAACCCCTGTTTTTGGGCAACATCTTGGGCAACTTTTTTGCAACACTCACACACTGAAACACGTAAAATAGACTTCCGCCAGAGTCAGATCTAACCATCATCGAGGTATGCCCTCTCGATCGTCCGCCTCCATTGTTGATGATATTTTTGTGCCCCGATACGATCCACTTCGAGCAGGAACGATCCATCCTCGATAAGCCCAACTGCAAGCATTGGAACCTCACCGAGTCTCGACCTTTCGGGGAAACGACTGCCCTTGCCGTCCCCTCACTCAAGGCCGAGCACAAGCAACTCCCCCATCTGATGATGCGTGGCCGTAACAGGAGTTTTCAAAGCGTGTACGTGTCCCCAGCCTACCAGCCTTGATCCGAGGCCACAACGCCATCACACTGCATGGGACGAGAGAAATTCGGCAAGCATACGAAATCCTCGACCAGATACTGAGAGAGGTGTCGGTCCCCCCAGGGCCGAATCACAGCCTACCGTCGGTTGGATGTCGGCTTCCAGTTCGAAGGGGACTTTGCTCAATACCTATCCGTACTTCGTGGCTACAAACTCCCTCATGCCCAGAAAGCCCCTTCAATCAAGGAGGGGGAATCCATTCGCTTCGAGCGAAACGGACTCCAGATAGAGTTCTACGATAAGGCTGCCCATCTGCGCCGAAAGAAGCTCTCCACCCATCCGGAGGACCGGGTCATCCGCTGCGAGATCCGTTTTATGACCAAAGGTGTGATCGGGAAGTATTTTGACCATAAGCTGTTAGAAGCCGGACCGATCTTCACCGTCCTACGCCCGGCAGTCCAAAAAGTCCTCACAGAGTGCTTCCCTCCCTCGGCCCCCTTTAAACAGCCAAAAAATCTGTATGAGTTTCTGGCTCTGGTTTCTGAAAAAGACCGCTCACTAATCGACCTATATCTATTAACCTGCGCCAATAAGGGCAGCCGTGACCGCACAAAGCGGGAAGTACGCAAGGCTGTCGGTCAACTCATCCATGCGAGACTGGATATCGGACGATTAATCCCTGAAGACCGCTCTCCCTTTCCACTAGACATCAGGCCCATTAAGAAGCGGAAAGGTGAAACCCATATAGTCCAATCCGCCTACGATCCATTGGTAAGAAAGCTCAACCTGGAGCAATTTAAGCAGGATACCCCGATAGAGGAGGTTACGTGGGGAACCTCCATGCATCCCTTCACTCCATTGCCTGAGCCCCTCCACTAGGGCGGGGCCGCGCCCCACCTTACGAGCAGCAAGCGTAGCCTAGGAACGGCTGCATGGGGCCGGGTCAGCTTTGCTGAGAGGCCCCATGCAGAGCTTGCCGTCCGGTCCTATGGCTACGCTGCTCGGCGAGGCGGCATCGGCTAGCTCCTCCGCCCCTCCCCCGGCAACTCGCCCCGTTTCTGCGTTATATACCTTTGATAGCGGAGGGTTCCGTTATCTGAGACCCGGCCTGGATCGACCGCAGGCCGGGTCTTGTTGTCTCTGGACGTGTCGATGAACCAGAAAGGAGGCCCTCATGGCAATCGTGCTGGAGGCCAACTATTGCAAGAAGCTCGGGCTGCCGGGGTACTCGTCGCACCAGTACGGGGTGACGATCCGGGCGGAGCTGGGCGACATCAACCAGGTCCCGGAGGAGTCGGAGCGGGTGTACCGACTGCTCCAATCCTCCGTCGACCGCGAACTCCAACAAACCGGCTGGCTGCCGCAAGGCGGACAGCCGCAACCCGGTGCTGCCACGAACACCGGGTCTGCCCGATCACGGACGCCCGCCCCTCACTCCGATGACGAGGAGCCCGACGGGACCGCCCTCTGGGCCTGCTCGGACAAGCAGCGCGGGCTCATCCTCATCGGCTCCATCGGCTACGCCGTGGGGGCGGTGCGGCGCTCGCCCTTCGTCCCCGAGTACCCGGAGCGCGAACACCCCTACCGCTGAGCGGAGGGACACGTATCCGAAAATAACTACAGCCCCGCGTCGGTCCGTCCGGCGCGGGGCTTTTGCTTTCCCCAAACAATCCCCCCCTAACCCAACCAACCCACAACCACCAACCACCAACCGAAAGGAAACTGAAACCATGATCAACACCCTGCTCGAACCTCGCCTTCACCAGCGAGATCAAGCTCGCCCGCAAGCACACCCGCTTCATCCTGCGCGACCTCGACGCTCTGGCCGGTAACGCCGTCCAGCGCCTCCTCTCGCGCTTCGACGAACACGACCGCCGCATCGAGACCTACAAACAAACCCGCCTGCGCGACACCACCGCCCACGACCTCATCATCCGCGCCGTGGACAAAGGCGTCTGCTCCAACCAACACATCCCCCGCATCCTCCAGGAGTGGCGCCACCCCGCCCACCCCTGCTTCCAATCCCGCACCCTCTGGTCCCTCCAGAACGCCTTCTCCGAAACCCTCAAAGGCAACCTCAACCTCCTACCCTCCAGAACCGAACAACTCCACCGCCTCCTCGACGTGCAGGCCGGGGTGAACTGAAGGGTAGCTGGAGAGAACTCCGAGCCCACCCAGGGATGCCCCCCGGAGTCGTGCATCAAGAAACGCCCCACCATCAAGGAGGGGCGTTTCTTTTTAGCTCGGACACAATGCATAAGTTATAAAGTTGTTCACCCATTCCATTGTTCATCGGTCTTTGTCCATGCCATCGAAATCATTGAATAGTTAGTCGATAAACTTGGAATAGACAGTCATTTCGCCGAGGGCTTGAGTTCTGGAACTTTTTTATAAATGGCGGAAGACTCATCCCGAGAAAGGGGTTTCGTGTTGATAGCGATTCCCTCGGATTCGTCGCGATAATGTGGCAAAGAGCCTTTACCGGAGACAACCAAGAGTGCCAAAAGGTATCGCCGCACCCTGAACACCAAGTCCGCCACGCTCTTCATGTATTTTTACGTGAATACTCCTATCCCGAAAACTATCAACAGTAGAGAGGCGATGCGTATTCAGTCTGCGAAACGTATACGAACGATGATATTTATATATAAACCATCAACCAGCGTCGCACTTACAGGCGGCATGTGGATGAGAGAGGGCTGACTTGAAGTTCCACGCATAGGCGAATGCGCGGTCTCCCTGCCCGCCCTACACCCTACCGCTACGCTTCTTCAATCCATTCTTCACCTCATTACGGCAGATAAAAACAACGATGCCCTATTCCTCCACAACCAGTAGAGAGCAGAGTCGAAGATTATCTACTAGGAAAGAACCCATGCTGCTGTTGGTGCTGGCGCTGTACAACCGCAGCCCATTGACCTTACCGAGATCAACTCGAAAGGGTACATCACTAAATGTCTGCGTCTGCCCGCCCTCGTCGGTGAGCCGAATCTGGTAGACGTCTCCGCTGCCGGAGAGATCGTCAATCGTCACCTCAACTCGATACCAACTATCTGGCGCCAACTCCGTCAAAGTGGCAATGCCGGAGTCGGTGTAATTCGCCAGGTAATGCGCCCCACTGCCGTCCTGATAATCGAACATCAGGCAGTTTCCGTCAGTGCCGTCTTCGTTGAGTGAAAAAGCCGGAGAAAGATCGCTCTGGGACGAGGTTGGGACTTTGACATCAAAGACAACAATCATCGCTTCGTTTTTATCTCCACCAGAAAAGGTATATGCCAACCCAGTATCCATGCCGTATGCAGACGAAGTATCAGTGTATGAGAATCCGGCTTCACTTAACCAAGGAAACGGCGAATGCTCCAGTAAGGTATCCGCCGAAATTCCGGCGCCTACATTTCCTTCGAGTGCACACGTACTCATCTCGTAACTGTCAGCGTGAGCCGTTTCATTGATCCTCACATTATCAACGATAACGGACCCCATCCTCGAACTGTCGGAATTGTTCCAGATATCTAATCGGGCCAACTCGCCAATATTCATGCGAAATGGGATGTTTGCAGCAATCATCGTCGCCCCATCTTCAGGCTGAACGCAAACCGTGAAGCGGTCGTTCTGTCCCGTGAAACGCGGCACGACCATTTCTATGCGATGCCAGACACCGGCCGCCAGAGGTATCCCCAGAGAATGCACGCCGCTGTTGCTCTGATACGCCAATTCATAGCCCCCCTGCCCATCCGGATAATGCAAGAGCAAAAAGCTTCCGCGGTTACCCGCATTGTCGGCGTAACCTGCGTTTAACTGCAAGTCGGTGCCGGTCGGGTCGGGTATCTTGAAATCAAAGGTCGCCGCATGAATGTCAGAGAAGGGATGATCCATCAACTCATAGCCGATGCCTGCACCGATGCCTGCGCTTGTCGTTTGGTCGTAATAGAGCACGGGAGAGGACCCCAGCCATGGTATCGGTGAGCTTTCCGCGGAGAGCTCTACACCGACCATCGGATGCGATTGATTTCCCAGCGGAATCCAATCGCCTGCGGCTCCCATGTCGTTCGCAGGCGTTTTGCTTACTCGCACATTGGCAATTTGGAAGCTGCCAGTGGCCGCACTGCCCGTGTTGTTGACGAAACTTATGCTGCCCAGATTGCTAAGATTAAGCCGGAAAGGCAGATGGTAAGCGACGCGGGTCTCATTGGCCTCATTGGTTACCAGCAGGCTGTACTGGTCGCTGCCCTGAGAGATCGGATGGATGAGCATTTCAACACGCAGCCATTCTCCCATTGCCACCGGAATCCCCAAGAGAGTGGTACCGCTGTTGAGCTGGTTTCCAATGCCATGACCGCCGGATCCGTCATCGACCCACAGGCGCAGAAAAGCGCCCCCAGCGCCGTTGGCGTCCTTGACGACCAAGCTGATGTTCTGGTTATTGTCGCCACTATCCAGCACCTGGTAATCGAAAGCGATCGATAATGGCTCCAAGCCCGCAAAAGGCTCATAAAGGTCATACCGCACGCCGGCACCGATACCATAGTTGGACGAGGTATCGGTGACCGTCATGCTGGCCTCATCGGAAAGCCATGGAAAAGGCGAGTCGTGAGTCGAGGTGGTAACTGTGACTCCACTTCCAATCCCACCAACCATGACAGGTCCGTCCAACGCCAACATGGCATCCCATGGTCCGTTTTCAATGTTATGATGAAAGAAAGGGCCGACCGCGTAGGCCGCCGGACTGATGGCTGTATTACCTCGCAAGGTCAAGCCGTCGACAGATTCCACGACAATCCCATAACCCGTTCCGGCATCAGCGACTGGCAAGGGGTCATTCACCGCAACGGGCGGCGCCCACATGTAATCTGTCACGATATTGTCTGCCAAGGTCAGACCATTAACTCCGCGTACAATGAGGGCCGTGTTCTGGGAATCCATAATCACGTTATTGGCAATGGTAATATTTTTCTGAATGTAATTTGCCTTATAGTCGCCACCCTGGCGCACGATGATCGGTGCCTGTTCAATCGGATTTCGCCCGCATGCACTATGGGTCAGCGTATTGTTTATGATTTGTGCGTCCTCCACATAGGGGCCTGCCCCCCAATACCGGGAGTGCCCGCCTAGGCTGATCCCACTACCATGCGTGTTTTGAGCGATGCAATCCTGCAGGACAATGTCCGGCGATTGCAGGCGAAACCCACGAGCCAGCGACCCGTTCACCGACACACGGCGAACCCGCCCGCCCTCGCTCAAGTAGCCCTCGATCATTGTGATCGTGTCGGAGGTAATGGTAATTGGCTGATCGAGCGTCAGGCGCTGCACTGTGATGGTCGCACCATATGCCAGGCTGGCCGCATCCCCTCCATGCCAGGGATCTTCGTCCAAATCGGCCAGACAGTCATTCTCATCGATGGTATAATTTTCGACATTCTCGACCGCGGTCACATAACGTTCACCGATGAGTTCCATGGTCTCATGATCGTAGAAGTACATTTTCAGCGGCGTGCCGGCGTTGATCTCCTCTTTGGCCCGGTAATTAATCTTGCTCGAAATAATGGAGGTGGGCGACTCCGCCTTAACCAGGCGATTCAAGAACATGTATATGTTGACCCCATCATCGCCGAGATAGTTCAACGAGCAGTCTTCAATAATCGGCCCCCATCTGGAGTTATGCACATTGATCCCGTCCGCGTTGCAGGCCATCAGGCGGTTCGTTCCGGGGCGACGATCGATCACGCATCGACGGAAGGTCAACCGACCACTGTCGTAACCAGCCACAATCCCGATGAACGGGCTGGAATACAGGGTGATATCTTCCAGCGTCACGTTTTCCCCGCCAGAAATACGGATGGCACGGGCAATACGCGGAAAGATCGCGATCAAATCCCCCGCCTCAAGACCGGAGTCTCCGACAGTCACTCCATAGAATCCGTTAAAACTGACAATGTAATCTCCGTTGCCATCGACCGTGTTCCAATTAAAAGTCAGATAATAGCCGCAGACATCGGGCTTGAGTTCCCGGCTGACCGGGTCAAAGGCGGCTCCCCTCCACTTGCCACCCTCAAGCAGTTCTGCGGCGGGTTGCTCATAGCCACTGTCAAGATCGACATGAATCGTGTTATTCGTCGTATCAATGCTCGTGACAACCCCTTGAATGAAGGGCAGAGGATCCCAATCCAGAGTCAGATTGCGCAGCGTCGTGTTCTTACATCTATTGAGGACCATGGCCGAGCGTGCGTTCTCCAGCCAGAGTGTCGAGCCTTGGAAGTCGATCGTTATCCCGTCAAGATTTTGAAACGCAACGTGCGTCGGATTTCCTAAGCCCGTAATCAGGGTATTGAATCGATAATCACCTTTCGGAACACTGATGTCAGTGATTCCATTTGCGATCTCACTTTCAACATACTCAATCATCGCAGCGCCTGCCTCGCGCTGCATTTGCTTATCCGTGGCGCTCCACGATGCCATCGGCTCGGGATAGGGCTGAGCGACGAGCGAACTCACGACGATATAGTAAACAACCAGCAATGCTGAGAGAGTGCGCGCATGGCGCGATGAAACCAGGTGGGAAACAAGCGTATTTTTCATGGTAATGAATGGGGGATTCACGAGTAAGATTCATCCCCAGGCAGCCGGAACATTGATCCGCTTCTGAGACTGAAAACAACGAATGAGACTCTGGCATGTCAGGTCATTCGAGATACGACTCTGGACAGGGGGGCTTACATGCGAGGAGGTATGCGAATGTTTTGGGGGATATGAATAAAATAAATGAGTGTGCCTAAGATTGGGAAAACATGTGAGGCTCTTAACATTTGCCTGCGCATGTCTGGCGCCATACATGCCTTTCCTCGCGGTCAGGCATAGGCATTTGAGGTATGCTTACTGATCAGTGTTCGTGCAGCACTCAGGCTGACGGGGGTTTTGATGGTCAGACGAGGACGAAAAACCGACACGGAAAATGTTTTGTCGTAAAAATAATTCAGCCCGATATCGAGCAAACGGTCTAGAACTTCCCTATTTATATTTAGGGAATCGCTCGCTTTAAAATAGCCATCATTGGCAGATTTTCGAAATAGCCACAAGGGCTCGTCCCGATCGAATCTCGGCACGAGCAAGAAGATGTCATGACTATAAATCTCCACGGCTCCGCCAAAGACGGTGACGGGGGCACGGTCGCTCAGGCAATAGGCCAGGCTGGGATGCTCCGGGTCCAGGGCTTGCTTGAAACGCACGTGATCCTCATGCGAGGGCTTTCCCCATATGCGTTCTGCCAGGAAGCGCAGCATGCCCGCTTTCAGTTGCACTTGTTTTTCCAGGAAGCGCGCATCGCCATAAAGATTGTGCATACAATCTTCATCGGCGCTCAGATCGTACAACTGACACCATGCTTCACGTGTATCGTAAACGAGTTTCCAGTGCTGGCAGACAATACTCCGGGCGAACGTGTCTTCACAAATCTGGGGGCGGTCTGCAGCAGGCCATGCGCTTGAACACGCCAAGCCGGGGGCAAGACTCTCACCATCCAGGCCACCCGGAGCTGGCACATTGGCCATCTCGCAGAGCGTGGGGAACAGGTCCACCAACTCAACCGGAGCATCGCACTGCGGAGAAGGCTTCTTTTCACAGGGTGCGGGCTTGATGATTAACGGAACTTTGACGATCTCCTCGGATGAGACGCCGTTGATTTTATCATACAGGCCGCGGTAGCCCGCTTCATCCCCGTGGTCAGAGGTGAAGACAATAATGGTAGTGTCGTATAATCCACCACTCTTAAGACCCTCGACAAATCGGCCGATCTCATGATCGATCAACTCGATATTTTTGTAATAGGTATCGACGATGAACCGAAAATCGTTTTCTCCCACATTATAAATAGATGTTCCGTGGGCATAATCCTGAAAAATGTGTTCTGGCAGGCAGGACAACACCTCGACATCAGGATATGCAGGAAGTTTCAATCCAGCGGGGTCTAGCCGATCGAACCACTCCTTGGGTAGCGTCGTGGGGTAATGCGGCCGATCGTAACTGAGCCACATGAAGAAGGGAGTCTCTGAGTCCTCGTCTAGAAATGCCAATGCCTGATCTGTGGTCCAGTACTCGAGCGAGTCCCGAGTTTCGGTCACATCGGATGCCTGTGAATGCCTCAGCATCCAAAAACTATCCGTGGACGCGCTTGAGGGAAAGCCTGGGTTTCGTCCACGAGGGTTGTGCCCGTGCTGCTGATCGGTCGGCCAAGGAATACCCTTCCCTTTGCAGTAAGCCCGGTAATGGTTGCCCAGCGGCCTTGCCAGGTCTTCGTCCTCGGGAAGAGTTGGAGCTGCAACGTCAAAGTCCCACCGGGCAGCACTCATACAAAGCGTGTGAAACTTCCCAAAGGCTCCAGTCCTGTAGCCTTCCAGCTTGAAGCTTCGCTGTATCAGAGGCGTTGCAATAGGCAACTCACCGTTGAATCCGTATTGATGGTTGGTTGCGCAGTACTGCCCGGAGAACATGGAGGCCCGTGAGGGCATGCAAATGGAGTTGTTACAGCGAGCCTGGGTGAAAATTACACCATCCTGTGCCAGCTTATCGAGATGGGGAGTCTGCACATTGGGATTCCCCATATAACTCAGGCAGCGGGCATTCCATTGGTCCGCTTGAATGATAACAACAGAGGGTTTTCTCATGACAGGTACTTGATAGTTATCCGGCAGAATAGCTCAGTGTATCTCATAGACTTCTATGCCGAAAAGAATGGCCTGGTTGGCTGCGATACGCGGGAAATGGAGCGTCAGCAGCGGCTCTATGACGGTTACCTCATAGCTTCGTCGCAGGGCGTGATGGGCACCCCCGGACTTATTCCAGATGTCCAGGTTCGATTCGACAGTTTCACCGTTGACCGCCACGTCGAATAGCCGCCAGCCACGGCAATCCGTCGCGCCGCCGACGCCGAACCACGGTTCAGAGAAATAGCAGACGATCCGATAGCGTCCTGGGCCGGTCCGGAAATGATACTTAAGCTGCTCCCGACCGAAGCGGTAATGGCGGTAAACTCCCGGCAGACCACTGCCGCGAACCGGCGTAATCGTTTCGCCCCGGCTGGCCAGATCGTCGGGAATATTATCGAAGCGGCAAGCCCAGCTTTCCCAGCCCGTATTGGCATTAATACTCCACGGCTTGTCCGCCTCCCACACCCTGCCGCTGGGGTCCCGATAATCAGTATCCGAGCCGCAGTTAATGCGAAACAATGCTCGAGCGTATTGCTCGTCAAGATCCCGCGGCTTTCCGATCCAGGCTTCCAGACTCGTGTCAACCGGCAGATGATCGAGAACAATCAAGTCCTCCGCCACCACATGACCATTCTGACGGGCGACGGCATGGAGAACTCCTGTTTCAGGTTCGACAGATTGCCATTCGAAGTGACTTCCCCTTCCGGGGTTTCGACGCACGCCCAGCGAGCACTTGCCCACTCCGTTGAAGAGTTCGACCTCATCGCAGTTACTGTATATAGAGATGCAGCGAGCTCCCGGATTAGCCCATCGATACGGCCATGAATGCGAAACAATGTAGACCATCGGATCACAGGTCGCATCCACGTAGTTTGCACGGAAGAGATAGTACAGGTCAGAGGGCTGATGCCAGGCCGTGACCAACCCTTTGTTGTTTATCGGACCGATTTTTCCATTGCCGGGGCCTTCGTAGTTTTCGGCAGTGCGTCCTGGATTGGGAAAACTGTTAAAAACCCAGTGAAAATGGCCGATGGCTTTGTTGCGCGCTTCCTCGGCGAGGCGGATTTTGGTTTCGATCGAGTAACAGGCCCAACTCTCACTGCGGTCATTTTCATTGCCGACATAAGGAATCTCGGTGTGAACGCCAAATGCCCGCCAAACGCCGTATTCTCCGACCAGTTGACAACTAGGCAAGTCATAGTCGTGGCAGTTTCCGCCGTAGGTTCCGCTCCACTCCTGCGGCACATTCCAATCCGCCCCCTTGCCCCCGTTACATGTCGTAGTCAGTCTCCAGGCTGGACTCGTCGGGTCTAACTCACGGATAAGGTCACGCATCTCCCGGGCGAAATCATCGGGAAGGGCTGACTCGTTCTGCAACCCCCACAAGATGATGGAAGGATGATTGCGACGCTCCTTCACCCACTCGGTAACGATACGCCTGTGATTGGCTCTAAAGCGCTTATTATCGACCCAGATATGCGAACCGATCTGGGTCCAGCAAAGGATTCCTGCTTTGTCCCAGTGATCATAATAGCGCAAGCTGTGGGGATGGTGCGCGTCTCGAAATGCATTAAAACCCGCGGCTTTTATCATAGCTACATCCGCGTCAATCTGCTGGCTGGTGAAAGCATGATCGCAACCGAGCAAATTTTCGTACTCGCACGTGCCGTTGAGAAAAACCGGCTTGCCGTTCAGCCTGAGCACACGCACATCATCGGGAGAAAGAACGTCACCTTCGGCGGCGGGCAGAGGCTCGTATGTGGGGCGTGCGAGATTGAGTGGTTTTTGCGAGCTCCAGTCCGGCCCGCGAATGCCAAAGCAGGTCTCGCTGCGTTCCCACAATTTGCCCTCCGGCGAACGCAGTTCAATGGTCAGACGGTGGAGGTAGGGATCAATGTCCCGCCAACGATGCGGATGCAAAATTGCCGGAATATCCCACTTTAATTCCAGTCTCCCCGCCTCTAGCTTCAGGCTCTTCTGCCATTGGTGAAAAAAGATGGTGCCTCCGTCGTTCAGGACCTCGCAGAACAACTCCGCCTCTACACCTTTGACTGAATCCAGGCAAATCGATGCCTGCAGCAGGGCCTGGTCTTCCGCATGGCTATTGGCGCGCTGCTCGACCACCACTCCCATAGGGGCCAGCCGAACAGGTGTTTCGTCCGCGCACTCCAGAATGTTGGTCAGGCCGTTGTTGGCCTCCGTCCGTTCCACCATTCCGCTGGAGATAATTTTTCCGTGCCGGGATGCGCAGAAGGTATTATGATCGGCATCAGGCTTCAGGATCTTCGGCCACTCCACCCACCGCAGGCCGAAGGTTGTTTCCGTTTCATGGCTCAATTCGCCGTCCACATAGACCCGCGTTATTGCCAAATGCAGATCAGGACTCTCCGGGGACCAGAGCATAGGCTCCGCGATCGCCTCATAGGTGAAGTTGACAGCCGCTGGGTTATCATCGCCGAGCAATCTCTGTTCAGATTCGCGCAAACATGAGCCCACCGGTGAGAATAATTGCTGGCGTACAATAATCTCATGCGCGTGACCCTCTGGATTGAGTAAGGTTACCCGACTGGCCACCAAAGCCCGTTCATCTGAGACTTCCGGCGTCAACATATGCACGCCAAATGGCTCGATGCGGACGGGCCCGCAAAACTCAAGCCAGACAGGTCTGCTTATGCCAAATGGCTGGGTTCCCTCGGTGTTGGGCGCCCCCCAGCATCCTCCACAGACGAAGGGCAGATCGTCGATCCCCTCTGGATGGTGAGCCCGCACTGCCAGTAGATTTTCGCCCGGCTGGAGGGCCGGAGTAAGGTCCACCATAAATGTCGTCCTCCCCCCGACATGCGCCCCGCAGTGCCGACCGTTCAGATAAACATCGGCGTAGCTGCCCACTCCTTCAAAATAAGCGTAGACACGCTCATTCGCTCGATCGGGCTCCCATGTAATGAGCGTCTGATACCAGGCCGTCCCGTGCTGGTTGCCGTGACTCAATACCCGATAGCCGTGATAATCGTCCCAGTTGTGGGGGACGTGAACCGTTTTCCAGCGTTCGCCCGTACCTCTTTTTCTCGCATGGCATGAGTCATCCGAGAGGATAGTATTCCAGTGCACCAACTGCCGCCGGTTGATCTTCCGGCATTGAGTGCTCGTGGCGGTTGTCGCCGGTATCGGGGCCAATAGTTCTGACTCAGACATAGTATGATCCTAGCCACGAATGGCAAATGTCCAAGGGCAGCCTGACTAACCGGAATGAGTCAGGCCTCCGGACGTGAAACAATGGGGCAAAGCGGCTTCGGGTATAACCAGAAGGCCGACACTTTTGCCTAAAAGCCTTTATCCCGTTAGCAGCAGCTAGCAGGCTTACTTGTCCGCGTTGCGGCGAAACAAGCGTAGCGAAAGCAGTCCGACGGAAGCAATCCCCAGCACCAGTGAAATACTGGAAGACTCAGGAATCGCCGTCTGACGGATGTTTTCGACTTCGGCAGCGGACAATGCTCCCGACGAGCCACTGCTGCTGCCGTAGATACGCAGGTCATACAGGTTGCTGTCGATGATCGCACGGTTGTTGGCCGCCGTTCCGGCGTTATACGAGTTACCCAGAACGATGGTGGATGTATCGCCCATGGCCAGGCCAGCTATAGTACCGACACTTCCCGAGGCATTGCCAAGATAGGTTGCGGCTACCGTTTCAGATCCGAAATAGAACTTAACGGCATCTTCAAATGTGCTCTGGGTCGAGTCGATGGTCATGGCGAAATAAACCCAGCCCTGATTGAGCATGTTATAGGTGCCGCTGTCTTTGCGGCTCGCTACTCCGCCCAGATTGTTCTGCACTCTGAGATAGTCATTGTTCAGATAAATCTGCATCTGGTCGCTACCATCGCCGTTGGAGATGGACAGGAGCCGTCCGCCGTTCTGGGAAGCATGCATGTTAATCCATCCGGTCACGGTATAGGAGGTCATTCCATCAAAGACCGAGCCGGTAGAGGTGTTGTAACCACGTATACCGTATTGGACGGTGGCTGCACCATCATAGAGCGAGATGCCGGTGCCGCCAACACCTTCACCCTCGGCACTCCATGTCAGGCCCTGTCCGGTCAAATCCACACCGTTGGAGCCGGAGTCGTTAATGGTCGTGACTGAGGTTCCGGCGGGGCCGTCATTCAGGTTGTAATGAACCAGCAAGGTTTGTGAGTGAACTGCCGTTGCGCTAAGTGTAAAAAGGGCAATGGCCGGAATAATGAGACGAGTGTTTGGGATAACTTTCATGGGCAGACATTATCCTTATAACGAGCCTTCGTATCAAAATATTGTTTACTCATCAAGATGAGCCAATAGACTGATTTATACCTCAATCTATCTCCGTCGATGGCCAACCAACGTACCATAGCCAAAATTGCCGGTGTTAATCAGGCCACCGTATCGTTAGCATTGCGTAACGATCCCTCGATCCCACTCAAGACCCGGGAACGCATCCGTCAGATCGCAGAAGAGATCGGTTACCGTCCCAATAATTATGTGTCCTCACTGATGTCGCAGATCCGCTCGGGCCGGCCACCACAGGATAAAGGTTGTATCGCTGTTGTCGTCAGCGGGCATAAGCCTGCCCCAGACAAATCAGGCGGAGGGCTGGGGCCCCTGATTTACCAGCAGCAGTATCAGGGGATGTACCAGCGTGCCGTGGAGCTCGGTTTCAAAACGGAATTTTTCTTTCTCCTGGATTCCGGCATCAGCATGAAGCGTGTCGATGGGATTTTGAAAGCCCGCGGCATCAATGGCATGGTACTCGGAGCCCCCAATACGAACGAAGCCGACGCAACCGAGCTGTCTCTGAATTCGCTCGCCGTTGCCACAATTGCTTATACGTGGACAGGAATCGACGTGGACCGGGTTACTTCCCACCACCGCCACAACGTTAAGATCGCGTACAACCAACTGCTTAAGCGGGGGTTCAAGCGCATCGGCATGTGCCTGTCACCGGGAGCGGCCATGGGAGTGGATACCAACTGGCGTGCCGGCTATCTGATTGAGCGGGAAAACACGCCAACGCGCTATCAAATCCCGCTATTTGTCGGACGGCCTGACCAAACTCCGAAGGCGAAGTTTACCGATTGGCTCAACAAGTGGAAGCCAGAAGCCATCGTATCCATTCTGGGGCATGAAAAGCTGTGGCTGGATGAATTGAAAATCTCCGTACCCGACGATTTGTCTGTGGTATGCATCAATCGGCTCCCCAACAGCGAGTTTTCAGGCGTGCAGGAAAATCACGAAACGATTGGGGCAGCCGCTATCGATCTGGTCGCCACTCAGCTGATTCACAACGAATTCGGCCTGCCCAAACATCCCAAGCTTATTCTGTTTGAAGGCACGTGGGTGGAGGGAAAAACCATAGGGAAGCCCCCACGCCGCCGGAAATAATGGCAAGTGCAGCCTACGTAAGAGGCAGAAATTTACCGAATAAAACCAACGGCGTGGGGTTCTCCTTAGGACGGAGGAGTTGGACTTAAGGCTGAGATGCCAGCACCCCCGAATGGTAAAGCAGGTTCTGGTATTCGATCTCGTCGAGGACAACATGATTGCCCTTTCCGCTGACAACCGATTCTCCGTCACGAACGAGTTCGAACTCGGGAGTAAAGGTTTCGTCTTCCGGCAACGGCACCTTAAACGACACAATACCGGCTTCGGCTTGCTTGCGGTGGACTTCGTCCCCCACACGGATGATGAGTTCCCCGGGCTCCTTGAGAAAGGCGAGCAGGGCGATCTGGTTATGTGGCCCCATTTCCGGCCCCCCGTGTTGCTGTACCAACCTCCACTTGCTGCCATGCTTCGGCTCCAGTTCGGTGTGATGGATACGATAGCTGTAGTAGAGAACATCGCGGATAATCTCCGGCTGTTGCCCCGTTTTGAACCACTGGATATAGTAGGTATTCAGATCATGCAGGGCATAACCAATACGCGTGGAGGGAGCCATGGCCTGCTCGGAGTAATCCGACCAAGTGTTTAATATGGCCCAGTCCGCATCACCTTCAATGGCTGCCTTCCAGGTGTCCATCAGGGTATCGAAATTGGCAGACTCCCAGTAGATTTGAGACCGGGTGCGCACATCATGCGAAGCTATGGGGGCCGACAAAATATTCGCATAGGGTCGGGCCTTGTCCAGCCAGCCGTATTCCCCCGGTGAACGGGGACCCCAGTGCGTAAGGACATACGAAAACGACCCGAACTCTTCAACCGGGGCGGTCGAGTTCAACTGAGACAGAAACGCCGTGCGGATTCCGCGCTTTTCCAGATCGGCCATTTCCTGCTTCCAGAACTCAGCTGGCCATTGCTCCGGGCGCCACTTGCTAAAAAGCATGCGTCCGTCCTCGGTGCGGTACACGCCGGGCGCTTCGTTGAGGCGGGTGAAAATGTCGGATTCGGAATATTTCTGGCTACTCTCCTCACCAGGAAAAATAGAGGGGATGACCTTGAAATTAGGGTCCACCAATGGAGCAGCATCCACGGCGGCGAAGGAAATGGTATTGAAGAATTTCTGCCCGCCCCGGTTGGTGGGATAGGAAAAGAAGTCCGTGATGAAGCCGTCCAGGCCCATGGCATCGGCGATACGGACTTCATCCTCGGCGGCGCGCAGTTTTTCCTCCTCAACACTCAGGCCTGATTCCATCGGAGGGCGTGGCAGTGGGGTGTAGAGTATTTTGGTTCCTGCATCCGTGCGGCGCGGGTCTACCGCCACAGACGGGTTGAGGGTCTTCAGGGCATAATAGCCAAGGCCAGGGTCGTCCGAGCTCCAGCGCGAGCTGTAAATTTCATAAAAATAGGCAAAGACCTTCTTCTTGCTTTGATGCAAGACCTCAAGCGGCTCCTGCTTGAAGGGCAGCCACGCCGTACGGTCGGCATCGACTTGGCCCGCCATGAGGATGTTGTCCACTGCCCAGGTCCCCACGCGCTTATTACCGCCCATGCTGGTAAATGAGAGTTTCACAGGCGTCCCGGACGGAAGCAGCTTTACCTCCCCGAGTTCCATCGGATTATTGACCTTGTTCTCGTCAAACAAAACGACACGTGCAATACATTCAGCATCCACGATCACGCCGATGCGATACCAATTACCGGGCGTAAGCGGACGATATAGCCACGCTTGCTGCCCCTCGTATTCCTCGATGATGACGCCGTTGTCGGTGCGCAAGCGGATGGAGAGTCCATTGCCGTCAGCATCGGTCAACTCGACGAAGAGGCCGGGGCCGTCGATGTCGTCAGCGGTCTCGCCCAGGCGAAAGTCAAACCCGAGGTATACCTCGCCATCCGGCGGCGGGGTAAACGTCGTACTGAAGCCGACGCCCTCCCCCGTCTCCTCGCTCTTGTCACTCAGGAGCAAGCCCTTGCCGGTGACTTTGTTGTCGCGGAAGGCTGACTCCGCCGATTCCGCCAAGCTCACGTCAATACCCGGTGTGAGATCATTATCGAGCACCCAGGGATAGGGCGGCACGTCTCCGGCCAGATACTCGTCGAAATGCTCCACCGGGAGGTTTTCCACGGTACGCAGTTCGGCGATTTGCTCAGGCTGCTCGTCAGCCTGAGGTGAGGGGGAGGCATCGGACAGTGTGTTGGCGGCGGTTGCGGAAGGAGCCTTCGCCTGAGCGGCCTCAGATGACGAGGACTTGGACGATTCAGAACAAGCCACGAGCAGGCTGCTTATCAGACCGCAAAGAGCAAATTTACAAAAGGGATGGAGAGGTTTTTTGAACATAAGGTGTAGGGCATTATCGATGCAGGAGATCGAGGATTATTAATCGGTCCATGAGTCGGTACGAAAGGGGGCAGCCGGCAGTCCGCTCTCGCTAAACAGGATTGGATGGGGGCCCGCTCGCCAAGCGTATCGCAGGGCGAGCGGCTCAGAAACGACGGAACTGCTCACATGAATTTTACCATCGACGAGTCTGGCTTGCGCAGGGTGAAACACATGGTCTTTGCCGGCGATCTCAAAGGCTCCCCAAGTGTCCGGTGAGTCCATTAACACGATGTTTTCATCGCTCTCAAGCTGTACCAGCATGGTCTCGCCGTCCTGCCTGGCTGAAAGGATCCGCGGGCCATAAGCGGGGATGTCCTCCTCAAAGATCTCCGCTCGGATCACACGCAGGACGCGGTCGGCGAACGCTTGTTTGTTGGTGGGATGAACATCCGTCCCGTCGCTCAAGTCGATGGTGACAACGAGAAAGGTGTCCGGCATCTGTTGAGCGGCCTTTGCCTGAGCCTCACGTAGAACAGGCCACCAACGTGTGTCATCCTTTCCAAAAGGGGGTAATTGGACAATGACAAAGGGTACATCCTTGTTTGCGGCTTGCTCTCGCCAGTCACGGATCAATCCGCGCAACAAGCTGTTATACTCATCGGGGAATCTCGCATTCGCCTCCCCCTGGTACCAGATGATGGCACACACGGCATAGCCCAGAACCGGCTGAGCCATGGCATTATAGAGGCCTGACGGCATGTTAGAACTTCCCGGCCCACCCGTGGGCTTGCGCGGCATTGCCTCCTTAAAGGGAGCTCCTGTCTTCTCGGCCTGCGCTTTGGCTTGTTTCCAAGCCTCCATTTTCCGAGTGTAATTTTCCATCTTTTGCGGATAAGCCGCTACCGTTTCATTCCAACGCTGCATGATCGCATCAAACGAATCATCCATCGAAAGCGCTTCCTGGCTCATCCAAGATCCGATACGCGTACCTCCCTTGGTGCAGTTAATCAATCCCTGCGGCACATGACTTTCATCGTATAACTCGCGCGCGAAGAAGTAACCAATGGCTGTAAATTTCTCCACCGTGGTAGGGCTACAAACCATCCACATCCCTTTCGGTTCGTCCCGAGGTTTATGGGTGGCCCTCGGCATGACCTTAAATTGGCGTATCTGCGGATGGGTTGCGGTCGCTTTCACATGCTCAAAATCATCTGCCAAGCGCACCGGGCGCTCCATGTTTGACTGGCCCCCACACAGCCAAACGTCTCCCACCAGAACATCCCGGCTCGTCACCGTCCCCCGATCACTGGTGAAAACAAGATCGCCCGACTCCCCTGCTTCCATCGCGGGTAACTCCACACGCCAACGACCCTGTTCATCGGCGGTGGCCTCGGTCGAGTTGCCGTCAAACGTCACGCGGACGACTTCTCCAGGCTCGGCCTCCCCCCACACAGGGACAGGACAGCCACGCTGCAAGACGGCATGATCGCCGAACAACGGGCTCGGCTCCGGTTTAGCCTGGGATACTGCCGTCGTGGCCAGCAAGGCGAGCATCAACAAAGACGAAACGCTGGACAATGGCCTCAAGGATGTTGCTGTTAGTAAATGCATGATGAATGAATGTTGGGCGACGGCTTTCAGGGCGGCTTAGGCATCCTTTGCCGGACTGTGTCGGGGTTCCAATCCCTCCCTGGCTAATCACGATGAGCCAGTAAATCGCTTTTCATAAAAAGCCGCCCGCATGGATCAGGGAGCGCGGGCTGGAATGGGCTTGAATAGGTACTCGGGAATGACAAAGGCAGAAAGCCCGTTGTCATCCGGCATGGAGGGAACAGGCGTTACCGCCGTGTCCTGAAGAATCATAAAATACCGGTATTGGGGCCGTAACAGGATATTTGTCGTGAACTTGACCCGATTGTCTGAATCCCGGAACCCGGCTACCTGGATGTTTGTGTGAGCCCCTTTGCCATGCCGTTGCGGCACGACAACTTCACCTGGATTGAGAAGGAACATTTCGTCCTCGAGCTTTATGCCCACCTTATAGGGAACAAAGCTGCAGACGATCATGCTGCCGACGGGAAAATCCACCCGGCTGTCGCTGATGCTTTTCATGTAATAGGCGCTTCCGCCCTTGGGAGTGACGATCACCAGGCTGCTGTCAGGTGCCAGCTTATCCGCCGGCAAGCTGGCCACGGGCAGGTAGGGAGGGGCGCCTGGTTCCAGGCTGTCGTTTTTGCGGTAAAGCGTGAGGTCTTGGCCCGCAGCCAAGGTGTAGTATGGGGAGGGCTTTCCAAACTCAATGGAGGCAGGAACCGCTTCACCATCCGACAGGCAGTACAGCCCATTGACCGTTTCGGGCCAGCCGACAAGCCGGTACTGGCCGCCATGCAGCCCGGCGGCGGCTGTCAGGCAGAAAATGGAGAGTATAACTCGTAGAATTATCATGGCAACGGGCAGGTTAAACATCGTCTTCATCCAGCCAGCGAAAGTTGACCACCCTGAAGCGTCGGCCAGCGGCGGGGTCATTCGGATCGATCCCCTCCGGCGTGCGCTGCACGAGGGCCTCGCACCAGGTGCGGCTCTCTACCTGGCCGGTAAGCGGGTTCACAGCATCCCCATAGCAACGGATGGTGAAAGTATCTGAGCGAACCGTCATCAGCGGTGCCAGGGCGGCGAGGATATCCGTTTGCGAAAGGAAGCCCGGAGCGTCGGTGGAAAAATAGCCGTAGCTGTTTTCCCGGTATTTGGGAGCCAGACCGTCGTAGGTCTGGTCTGTGCGAATTGCCCCCTGGTCGATAATTCCCAGCGGTTCCTCTACGCCGGTGGCAAAGGCCGCCGTCACCGCGGAGCCGAGGCTCTCCTGGTAATCCGCCTGGCGCAGGTCTTCGTTAATATCCGGCAGACCGTCGCCATTGACATCCACATGGTCAATGGCCGCCTGTAAGGTGCCTTTGAGCCGGGTGTCGTGCTGGTCAACCAGCACGTGCAGCCGGGCATTACCGCCGGGAGCTGTGTCGGGGCTTGCCACCGGGTCTTTGTCCGTGAGGGTGCGGTTAACAAAACTGGCCACCGAGGGGAAGGGGCCACGCAGCTTCACCTGCTCGACGATTCGCTCCGCCAGGGTCTCGAGTTCGTCGTCGCTGAGGCTGCGGAAGCCGCTCCACATGCGCGGAATCTTGCTCGTGTCGGTATTGTTGCCGATGTCCCCGCTGTGGTAGTCCTCAAAGGCCCAGTTGGTGATGCGGGGAAAAATATTGTCGAGCGTCTCCCCGGCGGCATCCGGATCATCGACGATATCGGAGAGGCCACCCAACACCGCGCGCCAGGCAGCAACCGACGTGGAGTTGACATTGAAGGCCCCATCCACCGCGAGAAACCCGGCAGCCTCATCGCGGTCAAGAATGGCGTCCACGTCGGGCTGGTTATCCGGGTTTAAAAAGCCGGGAACGATGCGCGCGTTGGGAAACGGTGCCGACCAGTCCGTGGTGCCGGCGGGAATGGACGAAAAGAAATACTGGTCCCACAACGCCTCGTTCACCCGGTAGGTGTAGTCGGCGGCATTGAGGGGCATGAACATATTGGCCCACGAATTGCCGACGACGTAAGTCGGGATGGTATAGTCCTGGGCGTTGCCGTTCGATCCCAGATACAGGGTGCTGCGCAGGTTCGCGTGGCGGAGGTCCCCGAGGGAAAAGATGTTCTCACGCGGCACCGAGAAAAGCACCACCTCGTGCTCGCCATCCTCACGGATCGAACGACCGGCAAAGGCGGCATCGTCATCGCTCGAATTATAGGTGATGCTATTTGAGCCCATCGCGGTATTGACGAATCCGCCGCTGAGCCAATTCCCGCCTCCATTCCAAAACGTATAGGCAACGCTCTCATCGCCGGGATTTTTATGGGATCGGTAATTAAAATCCGCCAGCAATCGCCAACCATATCCGCCGGAGCTCCGCGGCAACAGGGTCCGCGCGCCGCCAACGCGGACGCCGATGGGGATATCCGGGATCGTATCTCTGCTTTGTACGCCACTGGCAACGGTGCCTGAGCCCTCTTGCGTGATACCGCCGATGTAAGCCTCCCCACCATTGGGCGTCACCGCATACACGTTCAGGGACACCTTCCCGCCGCAGGCAATGGCCATGGTGTAGGGTGCGGGAGGATTCGCAGGATTCGTTTCGTCGATCAGATCCTCCCGCTCAAAGATACCGTCAGGATAGGTGAGATGCGGTGGCGAGTTGGCATTGTCGTTTTTGAAATTTCGGGTCAGGGGGATCATGAGATAACCGGTGGACTCACGATAGCCCGGTGCCATGACCCTGGCTTCGTCAGGCATGTTTGAGGCATTGTAGAATCCGCCGATCGCGAAATTATTCTCGGCCTGCATGCTGAGGACCTTGACCTCGCCCGGTGCGAAGCCGATGGGCTCCTTTGTCATGTAGCGGACATAACGTGTGGTCGTGCCTGTCGCGGCTGATACGTTCTCCTTCACAAAGAAGCGATTGACGCTGCCATCCTTGCTCAGTGTGAACCGCAAATGGTTTTTGGGCAACTCGGGCAGGTTGTTGCTCTCGAAGATATAATCGGCGGGAGCGATCGCGACGTCGTAAGGGTTATGCAAGACCACCGCGGTCCAGATGATGGCATGCAACTGATAGTTGGTCGTGCTGGCGATCGGTTGAAAATAGAAGCCGTAGGCCATGTCGTCAGCCAACAGGACAGGATAGATGCCCTGAGCGGTATCGGTTTGGCCGCGCACGCTGATGGAGTTTCCGCTGACTTCATTCTTGAGCCCGTAGTAGGACTTGAGCAACTCCCACCGGGGGGCGGGCTTGTCGTCGCCGGAATCGTCGAACAACTTCCCGGCGAGGGGCTGATCGTCGAGGCCGCGGGTGAGGTCGGTTTTGAGCCCACCCTGAAGCGCGTTCGTAAGTAGCCCGGCAGAGCTAAGGGCGTAGTCGTGAAAGCCTGACTTAACCATACTCGGGGCGTTCGCAGAGGCGTTGCGGTCGATCAATTCGAAAAGACCTCGGGATGAGGCCCGCCTCAAACTGTTGCGGTCCTGTTCATCGTCATAGTCCAGCCCCGCTGCGATCTCAAGGATCGAGGGGTTGACCTTCTGAATGGCGTGAAGCCGGTTAAAGGTTTCCTCGGCACTCGGGTGGGCAGCCAGTTCGTCGGACGATTCGATCATGTTGAGCTTGGCCTTAAGTCCTTCGTCGCCGACCCAGTATGCGTAGTGACCGAAAATGTCTCCGCTCCCTCCGGCGATCTCAACTTTCTGCGCGCTAACCGCAAAGGCGTTGTTATTGCCCCTGGCATTGTCGTTGTCGGCCGTTTCGTCCCCGATGAGCACCACGGTGTCTCCAGACCAGGGACGAGTATGCCAGTCGGACATGTTCGCACCAGTCTCTTCGGGGGCACCAGAAACCAGCCAGCCCAAGAACTGCATGTCACCGGTCCCGTTGGCCACGGGCTCATTGGACCACACCCCCGTGAGATACCCTTTCCCCTCAGCGGGCTTACCCTGCGAGGTACTGAGATCCGTCAAGATATCCGCACGGGCCGTGCTACGCTGGTCCGGCCCGGCCATATTTTGCAGCTCGCCGATGGCGATATTCAAGGCCAGCAAGGCGTTTTGCTCTGACAGGTTTTTATATTGGTAGGTTTGTGTCGTGGCCAATTCGACCCGCGCCAATGTGGCGATGCCCATAATCAGGAGGCAAACAAACCCCATCAATGCCAGCGCAACCACAAGAGCGAATCCACCCGTGGCATAGCCGTTCAGTCCGCAGGCTGGAGACGTCTTGGCTCGGGCGGGTTGGGCGCGTCTATCTCGATGGGGCAAGGAGACTGTCATCGTATTGTAGGGGTGGGGAATTGGGCTCGTGTACGGTCTCTTCGAGCCCAGACATAAGCATGCATTGGTGGGGCGAATGGGTATGCATAAAAAGTAGAATCATATCGTTCAAATGACAAATCGCGTCCCACTAATCACGATGAGTCATTACACTATTTATCGGGTCAAGTGTATATAATCTCCAAATGGGCAGTTACTTATGTTCGCCCAGCGGATGCTGTGCGCTCTGAAACCATGCATCATGGAGGGTTATAAGCTCATCCATTTTATTCGATTGTCCACCTGCCAGGTTGCTGGTTTCGGTGGTATCTTCGCTCAAATCATAAAGCTCCCATAGACTTCCGGGGTTTTGGACCAACTTCCAGGGCCAATCAATCAGGGCTTTGCCCTCGTGCCATTCGAAAAAGAGCGGTCCGCGAGGGGGGCACGCGTTATCGAAAAGAAGGGGAGCGAAGCTTTCGCCCTCCAGCGAAGCCACGGTCTCGCCGTTGACGGTCGGCGGGTAGGCTGCGTCGGCCAGGTCAATAAACGTCGCCATGAAATCCACGAGGTGCCCGGGCTGGTGGACGAGGCGGCCAGGGTTCACGATACCGCCGGGCCAGTAGGCGATCAGCGGGGTGCGAATGCCTCCTTCGTAGCTGTAGGTTTTAAAATAACGAAAAGGGGTATTGGCCACGTTCGCCCAGTTCGAGCGCAGAGAGGCGTAGCGCTCCTGACCTCCGATGGGGACAGAGGTGTCGCCGCGCACGGTAAACTCCGCGCTGGCACCGTTATCCGAACAAAACAGGATCAGGGTGTCCTTCTCGACACCCAGTGTTTTTAGCCGCTCCAGAATACGTCCAATATTCTGATCCACCCGGTCGATCATCGCGGCGTAGACCTGCATCCGACGGGCCTCTTCCTTCTTTTGCCGCGTGCTGAGCCTATCCCACGGGACATAGGTGGGAAGACTTAGCGGAGCGGTTTCCGGGTCGATCAGTCCGCAGGCGACTTGTCGCTGATAGCGGGCAGTGCGGATGGCGTCGTAGCCGGCTTTATAGACACCCTCGTACTTGGCGATATCTTGTGGCCATGCCATGAGAGGGTCGTGCGGTGCCGTGAAGGCCAGATAGAGGAAGAACGGTTTATCACCGCCAGCGTAGTGGTCAAGGTATTCGAGGGCCTTGTCCGTAAATGCATCGGTGGTGTAAAAGCCTGGTGGGAAATAGTCCTGGTGCTCCGGGTCTAGGGTGTTGAATTCCAGACTGTCGTCCACCCAGGTTCGCGGGCTACCTTTTTGGGCGGGCGCGGGTTCGTCGGGACGCTGCAAGCCCGGATTGAAATGATTACAGGCTCCGTCCCGCAGCCCGTAGTAGTGGTCGAATCCGCGATCATAGAGATTGTCCAAGCCGTGGTGTTTGCCGGAGGCTAGTGTAACATAGCCAGCGCTCTTAAGCACCTCTCCCAATGTCGTTGCATGCTGGATTCTGGCAGGTTGCGTACCGGTGCCGGTACGCTGTGCATAGACCCCGGTGAGTAGGCAACTGCGGGACGTAAAGCACTTGGATGTGTTGTAGAAATTCGTGAAACGCAAGCCCTGGTCCGCCAGTCGATCCAGATTGGGGGTCTGGATCTCGCCACCATAAGCTCCGATGTCTGACCAGCCCATGTCGTCAACCATGATCAGTATAATGTTTGGACGGACCGTTTGCTCCGATTCCCCGGACGTCAAGCCCTGGCTCTCTGCCCTCAGGCAAATGTAGGGGAAAAGAAGTAGAAGGCCGGCTGCGACTATTTTGCTCATTATACGTTTAAATTGTGAGTGTAAGAGAGCCATGGACAAGCACTGAGGTTTTACGGCAGCCATCAAATATACTCATCGCGATGAACGGAGCGGAAATATACCTTGGCCAAAGAGGCCACGACATTCTTAATAGGCATAATGAAGACCATCTTCGTGCTTTTCGATTCGCTGAATCGGCATTCGCTCCCCCCGTATGGTGGATCAGTGGTCGCCCCCAACTTCGAACGTCTGGCCCGGCAGTGCGTCCTTTTCGACAACGCCTACGTGTGCAGCATGCCGTGTATTCCAGCCCGACGGGATATGCACACCGGTCGGCCGAATTTCCTTCATCGCTCGTGGGGGCCACTGGAGCCGTTCGACGACTCCATGCCGGCGATGCTCAAAAGCGCCGGCGTCTATACGCACCTGATCAGCGATCACTTCCACTACTGGGAGGAAGGGGGCGCCAGTTATCACACAAAGTATAATTCCTGGGAGTGCATCCGCGGGCAGCAGGGCGATCCCTGGGTACCGCAGGTACGCAACCCCGAGCCGATCGATGGGCCGGCCTTGCGTGAAGAGGGATTAACACTTCCGGGAGGCAGCGTACGCCAGGACACCGTTAACCGTCAGTTCATACGCGAAGCCGACCAGTGGCCCATCTCGCAGGTATTTTCCCAGGCGGAAAAATTCCTCGAACATAACCATCGCGAGGACAACTGGTTTTTGAAGATCGAGACCTTTGACCCGCATGAGCCGTTCTATGTCCCTCACAATTACAAGGATCTTTACCCTGAACATTTCAGTCAATATGCAGGCCGCGATCTGGATTGGCCCCCCTATCGGCAGGTCAAGGAATCGCCAGATGAAGTCGAGCACATCCGCTATACCTACGATGCGCTGGTGTCCATGTGCGACGAGAAGCTGGGCGACCTGCTGGACTGGATGGATCGCCACCAGATGTGGGACGACACCCAGTTGATTGTTGCCACCGACCACGGCTTTCTTTTGGGAGAACACGACTCTTGGGCGAAGTGCTGGACCCCGTTCTATAACGAGATTGCCCGTACCCCGTTTTTCATCTGGGACCCGCGCTGTCGCAAGCGAAACGAGCGTCGCAATGCGCTGGTGCAGCCGTCAATCGACATCGTCCCGACCGTTTTAAAATTTTTCGGACTCGAACCAACCACGCGCATGACTGGCTGCGACCTGGCCGCAACGGTCGCTGACGACACACCGGTGCGCGAGACAGGGGTGTTTGGGATGTTCGGCTCCCATGTCAATATCACCGACGGGCGTTATGTGTACATGCGCGGCAACCCCGAAGGTCAGCCCAATCAACCGCTTTACGACTACACACTCATGCCTGCCAATATGCGGACGCCTTTTCCTCACTGGCGTTTTGCGGAGCCGCTGGAGTCTGCCACCTTCGATTTTACGCAGGGTTGCCATGTCATGAAACTGCGCGCGCCGATGAGTCCGGACAAACGATTCGAAACACGGCTCTACGATCTGGAGACTGATCCCGGACAGGAAAAACCGATACAGAATGGAGCCGTTGAGTCCAACCTGCTAGCCTCACTCAAGGCTCACTTAGTAGAGCTCGACGCGCCCTCCGAGCAGTGGGAGCGGCTGGGACTAGCCCGATAAACTCAAGCAGGTATTACCCAGCCTTGCGCCTCTCATTTACCGCACTGCCGCCACAGACGATGACGCCTATCCAGCTCAAGTAGTAGCCATTGCGCCAGAAGCGTTCGTTTCTCAGGAGCTCGGAGTAGCGCGTTTCGATGCGGTCCACCTGGGCCTCGCCCGTGCCGATGAAGCCGTGCACGAGGCCCTCGGCAAAACCGCTCCAGCCGCCGTAATACCGCTCGAACTCCTCGACCTCGTCCTGGGCTTTCCCATGGAAATACCACGTCGCCACGAGCACGAGGAGCGACACCCACCAGAGCTTGCCTAGCCGCTTCATGGCGCGGTTGAGGGCACGCCCTGTGTCGCCACAAAGTACTGAAGCTCCTCCCACGATTGAAACCCGTACATCTGTGCCAACGCATGGCACTGACGGCGCATCTCCTGCTCCAGCTCCGCGCTCTGATAGTAGCGTTCGTATGCGATGACCGTCACCAACAACTCGCTCAAGGGAGGCGAAATGTTGCGCTTGAGCTGCTCGCGAAGATAGCCCTCACTCGTGGAGCGTGGCTCGAAAAACCAATACTGCATATCCCGGATCACGAGCGCGTCTTCGCCCAAGACGGGCACCGAACGATTCTCGACGATGGACAACCGGAATTGCTCCGGGGCAACTTCGGCAAAAGCCTCTTTTGTCGTGTAGGCGTTGTAGGCGGAGTAAAGGTTGACCACGAATAGAGCTGATGGAAGAGCCGTCAGAAACAGAAGAACCAACAGCAAGCTGACGCAAAACTTGGGCAACGACGATTTCAGCGGGAACCGCTTGCGAGCGTCCTTGAGCGCTTTGATCCCAACGAGCAGAATCGCGAGAATGCCCACCTCGACCCCGGCGTTAGCCAAGTAGAGGTGCCAGTCAAAAGCCCCGGGAAAGAGATTATTTCCTCTCCACGCATACAGCCAGAAGGCAAGCACGAGAATCGCAGCGGCGATGATGAATGCATTTGGCCAACGGGCAACGTTTACTGCCCAAAAGGGTACCGTCGTGGCAGATCCCGTAGGCGCAACTCCCCCGAGGACCGGCGAAGACCGAGCGCGAGTTTTCCCGGGTACATTGATGGCTCGCAGAGCGGTTTCCAGTCGTCGCTCTCCGCGATACCCACGTAAACGTCGCCCGAGATCAGGCCCGCGGCGACCATCTGCTTGAGCTTTGCCAGCGTGAATGGGCCGATGGCATTGTCGCCATCCGCATAGTAGTAAACTGCGTCCTTATCCCAAGGCATCGTGATGGCGCGTTGAGGTCAGTTTCCAAAGATGCCGTCGCCCCCGCAATAGGAGCAGGGGTTGCGGCCTTGCCAGCCGGTACCATTGCAGTGGATGCATTTCACCCCCGCCGCCAGCGCAATACCGGCAAGGGTGAGTCCGAGGATGATCAGCAGGGTCTTTTTCTTCATGGCAGGATGGGGTTTCGTTGATCCGCTCAATTGTGTGCGAATTGCCTAAGTGGCGACACCAGACCCAGTGATCACAGGTAACAAAATCAAGCCATTTCCCCTATGATCGCAGGTATATGAATTCTGTTACCCGAGTCGGCACGCGCTTGCGCGAATTACGTAAACGCCACGGACTGACTCAGCAGGAGCTGGCGGAGCTGGCCGACTTCAACCAGAACTTCGTCCAGCAAATCGAGGCCGGGCGTAAAAAGGAGATCTGGGTCTCCACCGTCGAACGCCTCGCCGCCGCCTTCTGCCTGGAGCTCCACGAGTTCCTCGCCCCCGAACTGCCCGCCAAAACCAAGCTAGCCAAGAAAGTCGTCAGTAGCCGCGTGCATCGGCGGTAGGTTCGCTTGTCCCAGGATCAAACCCGCCCCCGAAGGGTTTTCGCACCCCATAGGGACAAATGCCCACTATGGGAGGGGGGGGAGCAACACCCCATCCACTTCAACCCCTCTCGCAAGGTGACAAACCGTCAAAAAGGGGTCTCAGAGGTGTCGTACACCCTCAAACCCAAGCCCATCTATCCCGTTCAATCTCTTTTCAAGGAGTGATTCCAACCCACGATATATGCCAAAGTGGGTCCATGCTCGCAGGGCACACGGAGACACAGCCTCGCCAGCAGGTCACTTTTACCAACGACTTAAACAACTCAAGCACCAGCGACCACCATCTCCGCAAGGTGTAAAACCCACTCGACGCGGGGGTACCTCGCTCCACCTAACCTCAAACCAACGTCCAATAAAAATAGGGAAAAATCATGCAAGACAGGATATCAAGAAACGTCGATCCAACAAAGATCGCTTCGCGTTAGGAGTCGCACGGCAGTCTTTGTCTTTCTATCTCCTAGATAGAGGCCTTGATACCTCAAGTTCAACATCCACGACTGGGTTGACTGTTTGTCTAAATCAAGGGAGTGAGAACCTATTATCGAAATATCAAGGGGTAAAAACCGCTTTATCGACCGCAAGCTTTCGCCCTTATAGAGCTAGAAATGGTGTAGACGCGGCCTATCAACATGCACAATATTCACCCCCTGGTCGCGCATTTCGTTTTCCACCAACGAGAGACCTGGCGGGCGATCCGTGATGAGCGTATCAATTCTTTTGACTCCGCAAACCCGGCACATGGCTCGTCGGCCAAGTTTGCTCTGGTCGGCAAGAATGATCGCACGATCGCTGCGCTCAATCATCCGGCGCTCCGTTTCGACGATGGGCTCGGAGGTGTTGTAGAGGCCATCGCCGGCAATTCCACCAACGGAAAGAAAAGCCCAGTCGGCATGATAAAAGTCCAGGCTGTGAAGCGTGCCGGGCCCGGTCAACATGTTGGACCCGTGCTGGATTTTTCCGCCAGTCAAGTAGACTTCCCAACCAGAGTAGCGCGCAGCGGCATCATCGAGATATGCCGAAAGCCGTAGGGAATTCGTCACGATGCGTAATGGCAGGCAGGGCAGGTGAAAGCAAATGTGGTAAGTAGTCGTTCCTCCGTCGATAAAGACAACATCCCCCGCCCGCAGCAGTCCGCAGGCTTTTTTGGCGATGGCAGATTTCGCTTCGGAGTGCTGCACCTCGCGGAGATTGAAAGGCACATTTCCCTCCTTGCGCACGCTCTGAATGCCCCCGCGGATACGCTCAATCGCTCCGCTCTCGGCCAGTTCGTCAAAGTCGCGCCGGATAGTCGCACGGCTCGCTTGCGTCGCCTGCATCGCTCGCTCCTGATAAAGCAGCCCCCGCTCCCCCACCAAACTCAGGAGGCGTTCATGTCGCTCGGGCTTGTTCATCGCTGCACCAAATAGATCATAAAAGCTCATATTTTTGAATCAAAAAAGCTCAACAAAATTCACAATAGCTCGTTCGTCAGCATTGTTTCTGTTGATTTGGACCCATGAAACTTCGACTCGGCATCAAATCAGACCCGGTCAACTACCGTTATTCTTTTCCGTGGCTTTTCCGCCTCATGGCCGAGACCGGTGCCACGTCGTTGCAGTTCGGTTCCTTCTTCGAAATGTACCAGTTGCCGGATGCGTGGTTCCTGGAACTGCGCCGGCAAGCTGAGGACCACGGCGTCAGCATAGACAGTTGCTTCACTGCGCACCGCGAGCTGGGGGGCTTTTTCCGCGAAGACGCGGCCTGGGCCCTGGTAGCGCGACGGAATTTCGAGCGCTTCATCGAAATTGCCGCCCTGCTCGGAGCGCGGGCCGTCGGCTCGAATCCGGGCGCCGTGCCGCGGGACCTGATGGGGCTCAAGCCGCAGGGCCTGCGCCGTTACCTCGAGCACATGAAAGCCCTAATGCACATCGCGCACGACCGGGGCATCGAGTGGCTGACCATCGAACCGATGTCCTGCCTAGCCGAGCCGCCCACCCTGCCCTCGGAGATTGCGGAGATGGCCGGGGAACTGGCCGCGTATCACGAAAACAACGTGACCAGTACCGCGAAAGTCGGCTATTGCTCGGACATTTCTCACGGCTACTGGAATGCCGACCGCAGCACATGCGTGAGCCATCTTGACCTCTTCCAGGCCGCCCTGCCCTGGCTTTACGAGGTCCACCTCAAAAATACCGACCGGGACTATGATTCGACCTTCGGTTTTGAGCCGGATAATGTCGCCAAAGGCATCATCGATGCCGCGTTCTTCCGACAGCTGATTGAGGATAACGCGGATACGATTCCCGTCGACACGCTGCACTGCTACCTGGAAATCGGCGGGCCCAAGCTGGGCCGGGATTACTCCGACCACCGACTCGACGCCCAACTGCGCGAATCCTTAACCTATCTCCGGGAACACTTCATGCGGGAGTCCGCGCCTTCTGCCGAGATTGACGCCCGCACGCCCGTCACCGTCCCCCCCTCTACAGACAGAGTGCAGATTTCTCCCTCCATGATGTGCGTCGATCAGCTCAACTTCGAGCACGCGCTGCGGCAAGTCGAGACGCTGGGCGTGGACATGCTCCACATGGACATCATGGACGGCCATTACGTCCCCAATATGCCCATGGGCCTGTCGATGGTCGCCGAGTTATCCAGGAAAACCGCCCTCCCCATCGACGTTCACCTCATGGTGCAGGACAACGATTTCTTCATCGGTCAGCTGGCCGGACTCGCGATCAGCCAGATTTCCATCCACGCCGAGTCCAGCCGCCACCTGGACCGCTCGCTGGAGGCGATCCGCAACCTCGGGGCTCGGGCGGGGCTGGCCATCAATCCCGCGACTCCGCTGGAAACCCTGGAGTACGCACTGGAGCGGCTCGACTACGTTCTCATCATGACCGTCAATCCCGGCTTCGCGGGACAGAAGCTCACCCCGGCCTCGCTGCGCAAGATCGCCGACTGCCGCCGGTACCTAGACGCCCACGGATACAATCACCTGCCCATCCAGGTCGATGGCAACGTCTCCTTCGCCAACATCCCCAGCATGGTAGCCGCCGGTGCGAGCAATCTCGTCGCGGGGACCAGCAGCATCTTTAACCGGGACGCCAGTTGGAGAGAAAACCTGGTCAGGATCAAGAGTGCCATCGCCGAAGGCCAACGCCCGTTGGCGCGGACCGCCTGACAAGCCGCCGCCTCGCCATGGCAACCCGGCTCCCGCGCGGCATCACACACAACCCTCCCGCCATCAAAAGATGACCAGAAATCTCGTTTACATACTCGATCAACCCGGTGGCCGTTTCACTGCGACCGAGGAGATCCTTCCTCCACCCGGACCGGGCGAGATCCTCATCCGCGTGCGGCGGACCTCGGTCTGCCAGTCGGATGTCGTCATTTACGAGGCCGGCCTGCCGCGCATCCGCTCCTGGCCCGCCGTGATCCTGCACGAGGTGAGTGCCACGGTGGAAGCTGTCGGCGCAGGCGTGACAACGTTTGCCCCGGGCGACCTGGTCGGCCTGGGCTGCGACATCCCTTGCGGAGACCGCGCCTGCATCTACTGCGGCGATCATGGTTCGGGCGACTGGACCTACTGCCCGCACACCCAGGCCACCGGTCACGAGTTCCCGGGCTTCGCCCGCACACACGCCATCCTGCCGGACTGGTTCGTGGCCCTCGGCCCCATCGTCAGATTCGATCCCGGCACCGACCCCGACCACGCCTGCCAGCTTGAACCGCTTGCCTGCTGCCTGGAGGGGATGACCCGGGTCAACCATTGCATCGAGAACCGCGTCGTCGTGCTGATTGGAGCCGGTTCACAGAGCACCTACGCACTTCAATGCGCCCTGGCGATGGGCGCGCGCAAGGTCATCCTCGTCAACCGCGGACGTGAACGCCTGGAGCGCGTTCTGCAGGACTTCGGCGACGAGCGCGTGGTCGGCGTCGCCTGGGACGACGAGGTGGTCAAAAACGTGCTCGCCGCCAGCCGCCCCTTCAACGAACCGCACTTTGTCATGATCAACGTGCCCGCCGAAGCCGGGTACCGACTGGCCACCCAATTGCTCGGTTACGGAACCGTGCTCGACGCCCATGCCGGCGTGAAGGGAGCGGGCGGCAAGCCGCGCATCGCGCACGACGTGGACCTGAACAACGACATCCACTACAAGCTCCAGTGCTACCAGGCCACCCACGGCTCCAGCATGCATGGCATCGGACTGGCTCATGCCATGATCAATGGCCGCAAACTGCCGCTGCTCGACCGCATGACGAACGGAACGGAGCGCTTCCCTCACACCCAGATCCGGGAAGCCATCAGCCGCGCCGCCGACAAAGACTCCCTTAAGGTCATCATCAACTGGGACTAAGACCCAGCCTCCCGCCCACCTCTGTTTCCCTTAACCTCGCCTTTTTTCACCGTACCACTCCATGAAAGCTCTCGTCCTTGAAGCCGACCGGCAACTCGTTTACACAGAGAATCACCCGATGCCGACAGCGCCGGATGAGCGCCCGACGGCGCTGATAAAAATCGCTGCCTGCGGTATCTGCGGCTCGGACATCCCCCGGGGGTTCGGCGGCAAGGCCTACTTCTACCCCCTGGTCATGGGCCATGAATTCAGCGGGATCGTCGAGGAGCCAGTGGCGGGTGGACGCTTCCGCCAGGGCGAGCGCGTGGCGGTGTTCCCACTCATCCCCAAACACATGCACACCGACCCGGCCAACCAGACGGGCAACTACGCGCAATCCCGCGAGTACGACTACTACGGTTCCCGGCGCGATGGCGCCTTCGCGCAATACCTTCGCATCCCGGAGTGGAACCTCTTCCCCGTGCCGGATCACGTGGACCTCCTGCACGCCTCCATGACCGAACCCGCCGCCGTCGCCCTCCATGCCGTGCGCAAGCTGCGCGTGATCGCTGGCAGCGACGCGGCCGTGCTCGGCGCAGGCCCCATCGGCAACATGGCAGCCCAGTGGCTGCGCATCCACGGGTGCGGGCGGGTGTTCGTCGTCGATGTCGAGCCGCGCAAGCTGGCGCTGGCGGAGGAAATGGGGTTCGTGCCGGTCAATGCCACCCAGGGAGATCCGGTTGCGGCCATTCTCGATGCCACCGATGGCGCGGGCGTCCAGTGCAGCATCGAGGCCTGCGGCCTTCCGGTCACGTTCCTCCAGGCAGTTCGGCTCGCGGGTATGTTCGGCGAGGTGGTCTTCATGGGTAATATCGCAGGCGAGTTCAAGATCGGCGAAAAGGACTTCTCCAACATCCTGCGCAAAGAGCTGACCATTCACGGCACCTGGAACAGCAAGATCACCCCCACCGGCGCCGACGACTGGTCCACCGTGCTCAAATACCTCGACCGCGAGTTGATCGTAGCCCCGCTGATCACGGACAAACTCCCGCTCTCGGCAGGCCCGGCTATCTTCGATGACCTCGTGAACCGCCGCCACACTCACAACAAGGTGATCTTCGATGTCTTGAACAGTTAAGCCCACCGAACGGACGCGAGAGATCAGCGCCTTCAGCCTGATGCGGAACATCATTACCATCCTCGGCAGCTCGAACCTGGATTACGGTATCAAACTGCCGCGATTACCGGGCCAAGGGGAAAGTGTGACGGGTGGCCATTTTTTTCACTCTTTTGGCGGCAAAGGTGCCAACCAAGCCGTGGCGGTGTCCCGGGCCGGGCACAAGGCCCGCTTCATGACCGCCCTCGGCCCGGAAGCGATCAATGATGCCATGCTGGATTCCTTCCAGAGTAACGGACTGGAGCTCAGCCACATTTACCGAGACAGAACAATCCATACCGGCACAGCTGTCATCATGGTAGGGGAAGAGGGCAAAAACTATCTGGGGGTCGATGCTGGCGCAAATCACTGTCTGTCTCCAAACTGGGTGCGTGAGCATGAGATTGCATTTATTGACTGTGCCCGACTAGTCCTGCAATTGGAGATTCCAATCGAGGTGAATGCCGCCGCGATCCAAATCGCACGCTCCCACGGGGTACCGATCCAGCTCAACTTCGCTCCTTACGATCCACAAGCGACCAGACTACTCAAAGACATTGATTGCCTCATCGTCAATGAAGTCGAAGCCCGGCAACTAACGGGACAGGCGGTCCTCGGCCCGGAATCGGCCCTCGCGGCAATCCGGCACCTACGCATGCTCGGCCCCCACACAGTCATCATAACCCTGGGACATCAAGGGGTAACAGCGGGTGAGGGAGACCATTTCCTCTACGAGCCTGCGTTGCCGGTGAACGTTGTGGACACAACGGCAGCAGGAGATACCTTTTGCGGATATCTGGCAGCCACCATAGCCAACGGCACCCCTTTGGCTGAGGCCGTCCGCTGGGCGAACCGTGCAGCTGCCTTGGCGGTAACAAAGCCCGGAGCGCAAGACTCCATCCCCGCTCGCGACTCGGTCAACTTCCTCTTCTGATTCGGGGCACCCCGCCCCAGGAGAAAAGGCTACAGCGTACAGCCCTGTTTTCTTACCAGTCACTCATTGGTCGTACTTCGGGTCGCCCAGCGGCTCGTCCTCATCACTCGTCTTGTAGGCCGGTGAGTCACGGGTGATTTGGGCACGGGTCAGTTCACTGACGTTGCTCGTATTGACATGACCATCGACAAACAGGGCATTTACTCGCCCCCGGTGAGGCTTGGGCGTTATTTCCGCCAAGGCCAACTTTGCGCTGCCATAGGTCAGCCACCGGTTATCCGACTTCATACTTGAGAGTTCGATGGCATAGATGTGATCGGAGGGGGCTGTCAGCGTGCCGTACTTCAGGCCACTCTCAGGCGACAGGTACGAGTTGAAAGCGTACTTCCATTTATCAACGGGACATCCATAGACCGCTTTCAACTCGGACGGCCTCGTCAGGTCACTGTCGAGGTAGGGAGCCAGAATGGCATGGGTATTCGCCGGGAAGTTCGCCTTGGGGAAGTCTCCGTTATGATCGTTGACATATAAGAGGACGGCCCCTCCCCACTGGCGCATATGCGCGGCACACCTGGTCGTCTCCGCCGACTCCCTGAACTTCGCTATCGCCGGGAGCAGAATGAGCGCGAGAATCCCTATAATGACAAGCACGACCAGCAGCTCAACCAGCGTAAATGCCCACCGATGAAGGCATCTGTCGGCACGAGACTCGGAGAAGGGGTATTTCATAATGACTCCTGGACGGGCTAAAAGGTGTTATTCGATCTTCAGGTTATCGTAGATTCCATTCCAAGGATTGCCCCCCCAGCCATAGACTCCCCAGTGGAACTTGTCGTCCCCATCGGCAAGCCGGGTGCCTGTCACCGTGGCGACAGCGACGACCACCCCGTTCACCTCCAGCGAAATCTGGCTCTTCGGTTTCAGCAGGTCGTAGCGGAGGGTAACCCGGTTCCATTCGCCGATCTTGATGGTCCCGCCGGGCGCCACCAGTTTGGCTTTTTCTCCGTTATTCAGTGCGAGAACGGCATTGAGCTGGACGCCCTTTCCATGCCCGGTGATCCGGATGTTTCCACTGTCAAACGCAGCATAGATCATCGTACCCGGCTCTCTCGGCAGGAAATCGAATTCAACACAACCGGCAACCGGAGCAATGATAAAGGCCCCGCTCTCATCCTTACTGGCATAGCTGAGGCGGCCCGCCTTCTCCAAAAGCACCCCTGGGCCCGTCACACCGGTATCGACTTTTTTGGCCTGCCAGGTGTTGACCGGGTCCTGCCCGGTATCCGAGGTAAAACCGTTATCGAAGCTGACAGTCCATCCATACCCGGCAAGGCTGGAAAGACACAGGAGCAGAATGGTCGTTTTATACATGGGGTTCAGATCTAGAGTTTAGGGGTTGGTGAAGTTGAGAGAGGCTCGAGCATGAGCCCCAAATGCCCTCCATGGGGTAGGTCCACACGGTACACCGTTGACATGTCGCCAGCGACGGAGATTTGCCGGAGCGCGGACGCCGGCAAGGCTTCCCCATCCAGTCGTACCTCCTGCACTCCCCCACGTGTGGCGAAATCCACAGTGAGGGGCTGCGCGGACTCCAGCTCAACGCTCAATATCCCATCGGCCGCCGAGTAGTCGCTGCGCACCAGGCGGGCGGGCTCCCAATTGACGAGATACACGCCGGTCTCATGTCCGCTGTAGGCACCCAGCATCCCGCTGTTCAGATAGGACGGCAGCTCACGCCTGCTGTTTTTAAGCCAGACCCGCATATCCTCCTCCAAGTCCTCCGCCGGCCAGTCCTTCAAGCGGCTGCGCATCGTGATATGGGCACCGGGACGACTTTTATTAAAAGGCATTTCCCGCCAGTCGGAGAAGTATTCATCCATGATCTCCGACTGATAAGTGTAGAAGAATTCAGGGGAGAGCATTTCCAGATAGAAATCGTACATCTCCGGCATTTCGCCCACCCATGCCAGTAGCATGGCGGCATGATCCAGACCATTCGGTCGGCCAAGGCCCGCCTTCTCAATCGCAGGACCATCCTCGGCAAATCCGACACCATACAGCTCCGGATCGCGGTTGTCCGGATCGAGATACTCGGGCATGGCCATGCGCAGGGCCGTGGCGGCTCCGATCTTGGCGCGCAGATAAGCCAGACGCTCGTAATCTTCCTGCTCGCCCAGCACCTCCGCCATGCGCTCCATCGCTACGACGCCGGCATAGGCAATGGTGTCCATATCGATCGCCCCGTATTTGATCGCTTCGCGCGAGGTTGTCTCCGGCACCGCCCAGTCGTTGAGCACTTCAAAGATACGCAGCGAGTCCATCACCCGGGGCCACAGCCGGCGGACCGTCTCCCAGTCGCCCGAATACTTCGCATACAGATACAGCGAGTACGCCGACTGTCCCACACACGAGTTCGGGTCACCGTACATCACAGGGCGCGCCTTGGGGTCCACCCACCCGCTCACGTAATAGGGAGCCTTGCTGAAGCGTTCCTCACGGTAAACCCAGGATGCATTGGAATAGAACCGGTCTACCACCGAGCGGGCCGTGTCCAGCAGTTGCTCGCGGGCCGGCTCGCTCAGGTAGCTTCCCCCCAGCAAGCCCTGAGTCCAGCGCTTGACAATGGACAAGCGCCACGGCTCGAAGTCCTTTGGCTGTATGGCGACCGCTGCGCCGATCTCCGTCTCAACCGCCGCGTACTCCTCTTCAAACTCCGGGCGTCGCGGGAAGGCCGCGTGCCAGGCATTGAAGCGCGGCAAGGAATAGTGCAGGCGGTCACCTCGTTCCCAGCGCCACGGCCCAAAGGGTGTGGCGATGTCCGAGGAGACGGCGAGCGCATCGCCCGCGGGAATGCCTTCCCAACCCAGCAGGTCCTTCGCCAGGCTGAAGATAGGCGGGATCGGAGCGTAGTCGGGCGCTTGCCATTGAGGATCGCCCCACCGCTCGTAGCGGAACACGTCCAACACTTTCACCTCCTCGGCCTCCACGCGGTAATACTCGCGGCATTCGATCGGGTACGTTCGCAACATCCGTGCTAATAAGCGGGCGCGATCAGCGACGTTACCCGTCTCCCAATGATCATTGAGCAGGCCGTAAAAGGCGGTGCTGACTCCCCACCGGCCTTGCGGCAGCTCCAGCCCGGCAGCCGTCCACTTGATCGCCCCGGCAGCGTCGCCAGTCATCAGCACGGCAACCGCCTTATCCCCCCAAAAGGTGGGCTCGCCGTCCTCGATTCCCCAGATGGCGACAATCCAGGGCTCACGCAGATGGCGAATCGTCTGAGGCTTGGTGAGGAGGCCCTCGCTCGTCAGAACAGCAGACGGTCCCACCCTGCGCACGCCCCCCTTCCCATTGTCAGCCAGCTTCTGGAAGCGCCCTTCTTCCTCATCGGGGGCGCCGCTGCGCACCGGGAGATTTCCGGCCCCACGCGAGCTCAAGTGCAGGTTAACGGGGGAATCGACGAGGAAGCCGGGCGCGAGGATCCCATAGTAATACCTCGCCACTTGGCCCGTTTCCAAGGTGCGATCCATCACCATCGTCGTCCAATTTATATGAATCCGCTCATTCTCATGATCCGACTGCCGGAGCTTCACCTTCCAGGCGGCATCGGCACGCCCGGTGTCGTCGAGTTGCTGGCCGTCGGTCCAGAGGTCGAAATCCTGCCTCCGGTGCAGGTTCTCGGCATTGGCCGTGTAGGCGCGGAACCACGAGCTGCCCGCCAGTTCAGTCAGCAATCCATTATAGGTCGAGTTTCCAAAACGGCCAGCCGTCTGGTAGCTCATCCCTTCCGTCCATGTTTCACCATCCACCTCTATCACCGGAAAATTCAGCTCGGGCAAAGGCGACCACACATTCTCATCCACCCACGGCTCCACCGGATTCACATCATCCAGCCGCACCGGGATGCTCGGATCGTCGCTGCCGACGTAGAGCTGCTCCAGGTGCTGCGCATGAGGCTCGAAGCCGTAATTGGCGACCGGGACCAGCGAGGCCAGTGAAACCTCATAGTCATGAGTGCCCGCTTGGACATTCAGCGGCGGGAAGTCGAACGTCATCCGCCCCTTGCCGATGGTAACCCACGCGCTGACTTTCGTCGGCGTTTTAGCCGTGATGGTCAGACGCAGATTTTTCTGATGGGGCTGCAAGGGCTTTTCAATGAATGACCAGTTGTCAGGACCGTAAACGGCCTCTCCAATCCCTGCAAATCCTCCCCAAGGCATCGCCCCCTGTCCTGCATAGGTTTCGAGGACGTGGATCTTCAACGTTTCAACTTCCAGATCAACCGGCACCGCCTGGATGACTCCGTGCTCGTTTTTCAACTCGACGACAAAGCGTTCCTCTCCGTTCACCGAGATGAGTAGCTTCTTCGGCAGCGACCAGTTCCCATAGCCGCCCTGAAGAAAAGCCAGCTGCGAAATGTGCCTCGGCTTTTTAAAGCGGATGCTCGTATCGCTGCCCTTGAGCGGCCGGAGAAAGGTGGTGGTTTTGGTCTTTCCGTCCAGAAGCCCTTTCGTGGAGCGTTCCTGGTCGCCAGAAGATGTCTTGATCTCTTCGATTTCATCCGGCGCCCATCCCACCCATCGAAGCGGAGGTTTGGACTCCGCCTCGATGACCGGCAGGTTTGTCATGTCCGCCCGCACACTGAGCAGACAAAGGAAGGAGGCCGAAAGCCAGGACAGCTTCTTCATCATAACAACTGGTCGATATGGGCTGGTCATTATTCTAAATCTTACAGCTTAGTCACGCAAGACACGGCCACGCCGCAAAGCAACAACCGCAGGGATCAGGATCAGCCCCCAGGCCAGCGACGAGACTTCGGGGATCGCTGTGACTCTCACATTTTGCAGGTAGCCGTTCAACAGGTTCTTCGCCGTGGCCGACACACCGGCAGAGGAGGCATTCGAGCCGAGATAGAGCTGCGTGTCCAGGAATGTGCCGCTCCCTGTGCCCGAGTAAGTTGACGATATTGCCGTCTGCTCGACACCATCGACCCAGAGCGTGATATGTCCCTCCGCCGTGCTGTCCGCGTTGTTAATGACAACTTTGTACTCATGCCACACGTCAAGAGTGGACACACTGAAGTAAGCCTGTCCCCAGCCACCTTCCACACGATGTGAAATTCGGATCTCCCCCGAATCACGCCGTAGATAAATAGCGAAGCCCCCAATCGCGTTGTGATCATAGTTGGATTGGAGAATGCGCTGGCTGTCGGTGCTTGAGGCGGAGCCGGTGGCCTGCATCGACCATTCGAACTGAAGCGCTTCATAAGATGAAACCACCATGTCGTTCGCCCGGAGCCATCCCTGCGAGCCGTTAAAATAAGCGCTCGTTGTGGTGCCGCCAGCCGGATTGTAGTTTTCGGTCGATACGGTGACACCGGTCCCTCCTGTCAGCGTGTTTCCATTGCCAGAGGAATCCGTCGTTAAACTTGCCTGGTCGAGAAATTCCCATTCGGCCAGAACAGCGGCATGCACAGAAGCTGCCGACAGTGACACGAGGAGCGAGGTAAGAGTGGTCCACAGGACCTTCATTTTAATATTCATGTGCGATTAGGTTTAGGGGGTTATTAGCTTTCACACAGTAAAGCTGTGCGGGGATGTCATTAGGATCGCAGTTAGAATGAACTATATTCTTGCAAAGGTATCAATCTCGGCCAATGACAACAGTTGCCATGCGAGTCAGCCTACGAGCCATAGCCGCCGAGACCGGCTTGAACGTATCCACGGTTTCCCGGGCGCTGCGCAACAGTTCGCGTGTCAATGCGGAGACCCGTCTCATGGTTCAGGAGGTCGCTGAAAAGCTCGGTTACATCCGGGACCCGCTGCTGGCCGCGGCGATGACATTCGCGCGAAAGCCGGATAAGCCCGTGTACCGCGAGACCATCGCTTTTTTAACTTTCTCCGACAAGAATGACTACACGAAAACCCCATGGCTGCGAGGCGTGCATACCGGCGTCTCCGAGCAGGCCGCCAAGATGGGGTATTCGATCGAACATTGCCGGATCTCGTCCCAGCCTGAGCGTCAGTTCGCGCTCGGGCGACAACTACTCGCCCGGGGGATACGCGGCTGCATTGTCTATCCGACGACTCCCGACCTTGAGCAGCGTACGGTTTCCATCAACATGAATTGGGACCAGATCGCGGGGGTCGAGATCGGCCACGCGCTGGTATCACCGGTTCTGCCATGCGTAATCCGCAACCAGGCGGACGACATGCAGATGATGCTCTCGAACCTGCATAAGCGCGGCTACCGCCGGATCGGCCTGGCCGTGAGCCGGGCTGACGAGGAGAAGCGCCGCTGGGCCGTGCACTCGGCGTGCATGCTATTCTCCTGGCAACACGCAGAGGTCAGCTATTCCGCTATCTTCGCCGGGGAAGACAACTATACCCGGGATTCATTTCTGCGCTGGTTGAACCGGGAACATCCTGATGTCTTGATTATCAACGGCCCCGGCGTGCTCCAATGGCTTTCCCAGGCAGGGATAGCCGTCCCGCACGATATCGGCCTGTGCCGGATCGACTCCGATACGACCGCGAAGGAGAGCGGTCTTGTTGTGGACTATGTTCGCTTTGGCACGACCGCCGTGAACCAACTAGTCATGACGCTAGAGCGAGCCAGCACCGTGCCAACGGCGACGGAAAGCCCGGGCGCACTGACGCTGAGCCTGCCTAGCACATGGCATGAGGGTGAAACACTGCGGGCTCCCGCGCAGATGAAAGTCAGGAGCAAGCGCCAGTCGCGAAAAGCCTGACGCCAGCCACATGACTTCGAGAAGCCATATGCAAGCTCCCCGTCAAGAACTTCCCCACCGCACGACGATGACCGACATCGCCTCCGAGGTAGGCTGCTCGCTGATGACGGTCTCGCGGGCTCTGCGGGGAGCCCCCAGGGTCGCCGATTCCACCCGCCAGCACATCATCGCCACCGCGATCAAGCTCGGCTATCGTCCCGATCCGGAAGTCAGCCGTCTCATGGGGCACCTGCGCCTGAATCGAACCGCACAGCCCGAGACTATCGCCTGGATCACGTCCGAGTCCACCCGCGACGGTTGGCAAGATTCTCCCGCCTATACCGAGCTTTACACCGGCGCGCAAGCCCATGCTCACAGTATCGGTTTTCAACTACAGCCTTACTGGCTCAAGGAGAAAAACATGACCGCTAAACGCCTCGGCAGCATTCTGCGCAATCGCGGCATTCGCGGTGTCATCGTCGGTCCTCAGCCCCAATCCTGTACGGTGATTCCCAATCTGGGTTGGGAGCACTTCGCCGCCGCCACCTGCGGATTTTCGCTTCAGGAGCCGCGCCTGCATCGCGCCTGCAGCCAGCAGTACCAGGCACTCTCCCTGGCTTGGGATGAACTGAGGAAACGCGGTTACCGGCGGATCGGGTTTGCCCTTTCCGTCGAATCCAACCTGCGCACGGAGGGCATGTGGCTGTCCAGCTTCCTCGCCCGGCAATCCACCCCCTCCCCCACCCGCTTCGACATTATTCCACCGCTCGTGCTCGAACAGTGGGACGACCGGCGTTTCCTCGCCTGGTTTCACCAGCATCGCCCGGATGCCCTCATCGGCTGGTCGGACGCCGCGGAACTTTTACGCAAAAACGGCATCCCCATCCCGCAAACGTGCGCGTATGCGCTGATCAACACAGCCGGGCTCGCCTCCCCCGCTGCCGGAGTCAACCACCACATGGATGCCCTCGGAGCTGCTGCGGTTGACCTCGTGGCGGAGCAACTGCACCACCACCGCTACGGGCTCCCGGCCATTCCCAAGATCGTGATGGTCGAATGTTCCTGGAGCGACGGACCGGATGTCCCCCGGCGCCTTGAGCACAAGCCCGGCAGGCGTAGAACCGGGAAATAACGCCGGAAGATTCCGATCAGGGGGAGACTGCGTGCTGCCCCGATGGCTTCATTCTCCAGACGATGCGTTAGGCTAACGCACTGTGATGGTTGCCCTCGGCCGAGAGCAAGGCGTTTGTTGTCATGTAATATGTCAGACTCTCCTTCGACGACTGCACTGGAACTTATCGCGCGGTGGGCACGTGCCGCGGAAGGCGACTGGAGCCAGTTCCCCTCCCGCTCCGGTCAGCCGCCGATGGGAATCTACAGCACCGGCTACAACGGATGGGGCGTGCAGACCCAGCAAAAATATGCCGCCACCCTCGCGACCCTGGCCTGCCTGGGTGACGAGATTGATTTTCCGCACACAGACTGGGCGCTGCAGCGCGCGCTCGCGGCCCTGCGCTTCAACCTCGCCACCCATCACACCGGTCACCTGGCCTGCACGGACAACACAAAATGGGGCCACACCTGGATCAGCGCGCTGGGCACCGAGCGCATGATGTTCGCGCTGCGGCTCCTGGAGCCGCACCTGTCCGACGCCGACCAGGCAACTATCCGCAAGCTACTGTGCAGCGAAGCCGACTGGCTGCTGACTGATTACCGCGACCGACGGCTCGAAACACGCATCAGCGCCACCCTCTGGGAACACGAGCATGGCAACCATCCAGAGTCCAATATCTGGAACGGCTCCCTGCTCTGGCGGGCCTCGGTTCTTTACCCCGATCATCCGCACGCGGCCGATTGGCAGGAGCGGGCCCACACCTTTCTCATCAATGGAGTCAGCATTCCCGATGATGCCGATGACCCGCGGATCGTCTCGGGAAAGCCCGTCTGCGAGCGCCACATCGGCGCAAACTTTTTCCCGCACTACGCGCTGGATCACCACGGCTATCTGAACGTCGGCTACATGGTCATCTGTCTGAGCAATGCGGCGTTCCTTCACAACGACCTGAAAGCCCTCGGCCTCCCCGCCCCCGAAAGTCTCTACCATCATCAGCAGGATCTGTGGGAAGTCGTGCGAAACATGATTTTCGACGACGGTCGCCTCATCCGCATCGGCGGCGACACCAGGATCCGCTACGCGTATTGCCAGGAATACCTGATGCCGGCCATTCTCTACGCCGCCGACCGATTCGCAGACCACGAGGCTCTCGCGTTCATCCCACGTCAGTTGGAGCATGTCCGCCATGAGGCGGAAATCTCCGCCGACGGCAGCTTCTTCGGGGAACGCCTCGCGGAACTGCGCCAGCAAAGCCCCCTCTATTTTGGCCGTCTGGAGTCCGACCGTTCCTGCGCCGCCGCAATGGTGGCCACGTTCTGGCCCCATGATCGAACCGCATCAACAACAGCGGTCCCCGGCATCTCCCCGCGTACCACCCTCTGGATCGAGGAGGCGCACGGCGCCGCTCTGCACCGTAGTCCGACCCGCGTGGCATCCTTCTCCTGGCGGGCGATCAACCTCGCCCAAGGACTGTGCCTGCCACCGGATGACGGCGACATGGCGGAATGGGAGTATAACCTGGCCGGGCACATTGAGTTCTGCCATCACCCGCATCAGTATTACTCCCAAAAGAAGTTTCACCGGCGGATACATTCGCACCGGATTGATAGGATCGACGGCGGCTTCATCACAATGGGCTCGATTTATGAAGGTGTAAACCTGGAGCTTTCCGAGAGCTGGGCGGGGACAGACTCTGCCCGGCACTTCATGGTGTTTGCCGCCCTTCCCGACGACCACACCGTGGTCGGTATGCAGTTTTGCCGCATGGGGGATCGCCGCGGGTATGTCTCCGCGGTCAAAGGCATGCACCTGTCACTCCCGAACGACCTCTATAACAACTTCCAGCGCCGGATCACGAACAGCGCCGGAGAAAGTATCCTGCGCAGTCCTCCGGATGAGAGCGGGTTCCTTCCTCTGGAGGGCAATTGGATCAACATCGAAGACCGCGTCGGGGCCATCGGCTTGTATGGCGGAAAGTCGCTGGTCTTCCACCGCGCACACCACCGTCGGGCAGGCGTCATGCGCTCCCTCTACGTCGATCAGATATGCTGGCCCGGCCTCGCCGGCCCCCGCAAATACGAAGCCGGGGAACTCATCATCGACGCCGGATGGATGGCGCTGTCGTCCGTCAGCGCGGAAGGCACCCGTCAGTTGGCCGCCTCTAATCCGGCCGGGCAGACCTTGGTCCAGACAGGACTGGCGATCAAAGATGTCCGCCTCGCACGCGTCACCGGCTGGGACGGAAACAGCTATCTACTGGCGGCAAACTTTGGCACCCGTGACATTGCCATCCAGACATCAGATGTGCATGCGAACATCGATACGCTGAAGGATCTGGTGTCCGGAATAGAAGTCGGTGACCGAATCGAACTCGTACCCGAAACGGTGAAGCTGTTCCTCCTGCTGCCCGCGACTGTCTCGCTCAACCGCTAATACCGACCATGAGGTCTCACCCAACACCCCGCGTCGCGGCAGTTGTTTCTGCGTTCGAGCAGAGGCATTTCTTTCCGGATGGTCTCGCCAGCGACGCCCATGGGCAGGGAATACCGATGATCGCCGTTCATGATCCCGCAGAAGTCGAACATCGTTGGCCGCAGTTCCTAGCAGAGAGCCAACCGTCCGTCATTATCGGCGGATGGGATATGCCTCCGCTTCCTCCACGCAGTGCGCTCCCCGCCTCGATTTCGCCTCTCCCACATTATCTGTGCTATCTGGCGGGCAGCGTTCGCGGAAAGGTTCCCCGAGACTGGATCGAGCACGGGCTGGTTGTCAGCAATTGGGGCGGCTCCATCAGCCATGTTGTGGCGGAGTCAGCGCTGATGATGATCCTCTCAGCCCTGCGTTGCGTGGCAGACAGCCAGCACCGCCTGCACCGCCCGACAGAAGATTGGCGGCACGCATCCCGCCCGGAGCGGAGCCTTTTCCACCGCCGCGTCGGCATCCATGGCTTCGGGAAAGTCGCGCAATCTCTCATGCCCCTTCTCAAACCCTTCAACGTTCGCGTGCGCACCTACGCGCCCGGCACTCCGGATTCTGTCCTGAGCAAATGTGACGTGGAAGCATGCCGCTCGCTGCCTGAGTTGTTTGAATGGTCGGAGGTGTTCGCCGAAGCCGCCCCGCTCAATCCACAGACACAAGGAGTCGTCGATGCCAAGCTCTTGCGCCTGCTTCCGCCCGGTGCTGTCTTCGTCAACATAGGCCGCGGCCAAATCGTGATCGAAGACGACCTACTCCAGGTGGCAAAGGAGCGAAACCTGCGGTTGGCTTTGGATGTTTTCGAGACAGAGCCGCTTCCCGCGGACTCGCCTCTGCGAAAAAGCACAGATATCCTGCTCATGCCTCACCAGGCCGGCCCGACGCTGGATCGTTGCCGCGACGCCGGCACCTTTGCCCTTCAGCAAGTCTCACATTTCCTGAGCGGAAACCGTCCCGAGTCAGCGATCGACCTGGCCGCGTGGGATTCGATTACCTAACCGATACTTCATAAAATGGAGAAGATTCCTGGGCATATTTTTCCAATTTATGGTCATGGTCATTTCACCCCAAACTTGTAAGATATAAGCTATGAGACTTGGAGCCCCACCCCCTCCCTACGATGACGATCCGGACCGCTGGATCGCAATCGTAAAGGCGCTGAACTACTCAGCCGTTTACTCGCCCCTGAGCTACTCTCCGGAGCTGAAGAGCGACACGATTGAGGCCTTCCGAAAGGCGGCTGAGGATGCCGACCTGGTCATTGCCGAGGTCGGTGCCTGGTCGAACCCACTCGATCCCGATTCTGAGAAAGCCGCAGCCGCGATGGAAAAGTGCATCCACTCCCTGGCCCTGGCCGAACAAATCGGCGCTCGGTGCTGCGTGAATATCGTCGGCTCCCGCAATCCGAACAAATGGAGCGGCCCGCATCCGGATAATTTCTCCCGCGAGACGTTCGATCTCATCGTCGAAAGTACCCGCAAGATCATCGATGCGGTCAACCCCAAGCGCAGTTACTACGCCCTCGAAACCATGCCGTGGATTTTCCCATCCACCCCCGATCAATACCTCGACCTGCTCAAGGCGATTGATCGCCCGGCCATGGCCGTCCACCTGGACCCGGTTAATATGATCAACTGCCCTGAAAGAGTCTTTAATTCCGGAGCGCTCATTCGCGAGAGTTTCTCCAAGCTGGGCCTCTACATTAAAAGCTGCCACGCCAAGGACATCATCTTGCAGGAGAAGTTGACCGTGCACCTCGACGAGTGCATGCCCGGCACGGGCGTACTGGATTATCCGACCTTTCTCCGTGAGCTGTCCAAGCTCGACCCCAACACTCCGCTCATGCTCGAGCATCTTCCCCTTGATCAATACCCGCAGGCCGCCGCCAACATCCGGGCAATCGCGGCCACATGTAACCTGAACATAAAATAGACTGGCATCCCCCATGAAACAAATCTTCATCACCGCCCATAGACAGGCCGAGCTACTCGCCGATGTGCCTGCCTTTGAGAAACCCATCGGCACCGCGAATATCCGAGGCCGTACAATAGTCAGCCTCGTCAGCCCAGGCACAGAACTCAACTTTGCCTTCCTGACCAACGATGGCTTCCCCAAAGGGGTTGGCTATGCCTGCGTCCAGGAAGTGACCGAAGTCGGCGAAGCGGTTGTCGGCTTTCAGCCCGGAGACATCATCTTTAGTTGCGGAGGGCATTCCGAGTACCACGAATTACCCGCTGCCCAATGCTGCAAACTACCGGAAGGGATGAAACCGGAAGTCGCTGTCTTCGCCCGGCTGATGGGGGTCAGCATGACCACCCTCAACACCACCACCGCCCACCCGCCGGCCAAGGTGCTCGTGACCGGACTCGGCCCTGTCGGCAACCTGGCCGCGCAGATTTTCAGCCGTTGCGGTTACGACGTCACCGCCTCCGATCCCTCAGAGGCGCGCTGCCAGATGGCCCGCCAGGTCGGCTTGCCAGATGTGCGCACCCAGCTCGCCGCCGCTGATGACCTCAAGGGGAAGGTCTGCCTACACCTCGAGTGCGCCGGGCATGAGCGTGCCGTCCTGGACGGTTGCAGACTGATGCGACGCAAGGGCGAGTGCGTGATGGTCGGCGTCCCCTGGAGCAAGCGAGCAGACCTCCAGGCCTTCGATATCCTCCATGCCGTCTTCCACAACTACGTGACTCTGCGCAGCGGCTGGGAGTGGGAAATCCCGCGTCAGGAGGAAATGTACAAGCTCCACTCGATCATCGAGAATTACCGGGCAGCGCTCAAATGGCTACATGAGGGCAGTATCAAAGTCGATGGCCTGGCCACCTCCTTTTCCCCCGCCGACTGCCAGGAGGCGTACAGCAAGCTCGAGGACCAGAGCCTGGAAACGCCCACCGCGATCTTCGATTGGCGAAAGCTCCCGTGAGTCTTTGCTGACCGCCCCCACCCTGACCGCATAACCGAACCCTGCATTGCTTAACATGGATCGAGAAACAGAGGCACCGATACTCGAGGATCGACTGTTCGCGCGCGGACTGATTTCAGCCGGCCACGGCGACGCGTTGGCCCGCTTCCGAAAAAAACTGGAGCGCAAAGAAGCGATTACCTACGCTGCCATCGGCGGTTCGATCACGCAGGGCGCGGCCGCCTCCGATGATAAAAGGACAGCCTACGGTCCGCGCTTCACGGCCTGGCTCAATCAGCACACAGCCTGCAGTTTCATCAATGCCGGCGTAGGGGCGACCACCAGCATGTTCGGCGCGTTTCGCGCGCAGCAGGAGATGCTCTGCCAGGCGCCGGACATCATCACAGTCGAATTCGCAGTCAACGACACCATTAACCCCGACATCGAAGCCTCTTACGAAGCCTTGGTACGCCAGTGTGTCGAGTCCCCGGCCAAGCCCTTGGTCATCCTGATATTCACCATGCGCCGGGAGGGCACCAACCTCCAGGACAAGCACATCCCCATCGGCAAACACTACGGCCTTCCGATGCTATCCTACCGCGATGCGCTTTACCCGGAAATCACCGTGGGGAAGCTCGCGTGGCGGCCCCTCTCCCCCGACGAGGTCCACCCCAACGACCGCGGCCACGCCTTTATCGCCGGCATGCTGGAATATTATATCGAGCATGCCAAAGCTCTGGAAGGCATCCAGACCTTACCGGAGTTGCTCCATCCCGGTGCCGTCAAATACCTGGGAGGAAGCGTCATCGACGCCTCCCGTATGGACCTGCTGAAAAACTTGGGCTGGCACCAGTATGACCATGGTCAGGGCTATATCGGCTACGAGTCCGACAAGCCCGGCGCCAGCCTGAGAGTGAAAATCAAAGGCGGAACGCTGCTCATCGGTTACGTCAAGTATGCCGGAGACTTTGGCAGAGTCAGCGTTAAGGTTAACGGGAACAAGTTCTGTGAACTCGATGGCTTCTACGAAAAGCCCGAAATACAACAGTGGGCAGGCGGACATACGGTGTTAGCTGCTCTGGCGGATGCCCCCGCCGGGACGGAACACCTCGTCGATATCGAATTGCTCGACATGCGACACCCGCGCAGCCATGGCCAACGTTTTCGGATCGGCTACTTTCTGGCCGCGCAATGAGAGCACTTACGAGGATGGCTGGTGTACGGGCTTCTGTACTCTCGCAAAGAACTTATCGCCGCCGGTCGCTCCCTGCTTTTGCAAACGCGCGCGGCGAGCAGCCCACTTGCCGGCGAAAGCACGTGGAGAAGTAGTTGCTGTCAGTAAAACCACAGGCCAGGGCGACTTCACAAACCCGCAGGCGCTTTCCTTTTGAATCATGCAGTAAGTCTCGTGCCCGGTGAATACGCGACCGCAACACATAGGCGACCGGGCTCATCCCAAACCTGGCCCGAAACTCACGGTAAAATGTCCGCTCCGACATGCCCGCCCGTTGCGCCATATCGCTCACACAGACAGGTTTGTCCAAGTTCTTGGCGATCCAGCTCGCCACGGCATCGACAGGCGCACGATCCGGCTTCTCCGCTCGCACGGCTGACTGACGTCCCTTCCGAAAACTTCGCGCGATGAGGCCGACGATCAGCGTCAGGTAGGCTTCGGCGATCAAGGCGTTCTCCGCCGTGTCATAGCGCAACTCATCTTCCATCCGCGCGATCCATTCGTTGACCTGCTCCAGTTCTGTATCCGTAAGCTGGATACGCTCACGCCCGTTCGGCTTTCGCCAGCGGGCCGACCGCGTGTCGATCAATTCGTCGAAACCAGGGATGTCGCGCAGTTGACGTTCAAGGCGCAGCATAACCTCCCGGTGGATATGGATGTTGACGAGGTTTAATCCGCATGTGCGCTCATATCCGTGCGAGCGGCGGCTGTTGATCACCATCACATCTCCGGCGCCGATTTGTCGCCTGAAGCTCCCTGTCACATGGATCGCCTTGCCTGACAGGACCACCACGATCTCACAAAACTCATGCCGGTGCAGTTGATAGTCCGCCTGCTGCGGCATCCGGTTAATCATCACACGCGCACGACGCTGGCCAAAGAAGCTCTTGCGGTTTAGCACGACCCTAGGCATGGCGGGATAACAAAGTATTTTGGCAGTATTCTTAAGCCATGGTCAATCCCCGTTTTGATACAATAGCGCGCATGATTTTACCGCACCCACTCCCCGGCCCCGCTACCTGGATCGCCGCTGCCCACGGCGGTGGCAAGTGCAGCCCGGCGTCCGCCCCTTATCTGCGTAAAAGCTTCCAGCTGGACGCTCCCGTCTCCTGCGCGGAACTCACGGTCACCGCCCTCGGGCTCTATGAGTGCGAGATCAATGGGCGCGCGGTGGGCGATCTGGTGCTCGCACCCGGATGGACCGACTATCGCAAGCGGGTTTACTGCCAGTCTTACGACGTGACTTCCCTCCTCGTCCCCGGTGAGAATGTGCTCGGAGCCATTTTGGGTGAAGGGTGGTTTTGCGGGCGTGTTGGCTGGTTCGGGCGCCAGATTTACGGCGACCGGCCTCGCCTCCTCGCGCGGCTGGATATCACGCTTGAGAGCGGCAATACTCTGACCATCGCCACCGGCCCAGACTGGAAGGTCACCCGGGGACCGATTCTCGAAAACGAAATCCTGGACGGCGAAATTTACGATGCCCGCCAGGAGCTGCACGGCTGGGCCAGTCCGGGCTACAACGACTCCCACTGGATGCCCGTCACGCCGGTCGATGCACCCATAGGACTGGTCATCGAACCCTCGCCCGGACCCGGTGTAAAGCGTCACGAGACTTTCACGGGGAAGGTGAGTCAAGGCACGGATGAGCGCGACGACGATGTCCGGCTATTCGACTTTGGTCAGAACCTGGCTGGCCGCGTACGCATCCGCGTCCGGGCAAGAGCCGGCACCACGCTGCACATCCGGCACGCGGAAATCCTCACCCCCGAGGGCAAGCCCTACTACGAGAATCTGCGCACCGCCGATGCCACCGACTGCTACACCTGCCGCGGCGAAGGCCTGGAAACCTGGGAACCCCGCTTCACCTTCCACGGCTTCCGCTATGCCGAAGTCACAGGGCTCCAAGCCTGCGACGTGCTTGAGGCCGAAGCCGTCGCGCTTTACTCGGACATGGCGGCCACGGGCCACTTCGCCTGTTCCAACCCGCTGCTGAACCAACTCCAGCACAACATAGCCTGGGGCCAAAAAGGAAACTTTCTGGACGTGCCGACCGACTGCCCCCAGCGCGACGAACGTCTGGGCTGGACCGGCGACGCGCAGGTGTTTGTGCGCACGGCCGCCTTTAACCACGACGTGCAGGGCTTCTTCCACAAATGGATGCAGGATCTGCGCGACGCCCAGGCCGAAACCGGAGCTGTTCCTGCCGTTGCTCCGGACCCGACGCTGGGCCAGAGTATCAGCATCGGAGAGGGCGACAACAAGACCGACGGCGGTCCCGCCTGGTCTGACGCCCACCTCATCTGTCCATGGACGATCTATCTGTGCTACGGAGACAAGGTCATCCTCTCGGACCACTACGACGCCATGAGCGCCTGGATCGACTATCAGGGGCAGAACTGGTGTCTTGACAATATCCGCGCGCACCCGGCTCTCGGGTGCTGGCCCGGCTTTGGCGATTGGCTGGCCTTTGACGGCATCAGAGGTTCCCGTAAAGGCCGTACACCGACGGACCTCATCGGCACGGCCTATCTTGCCTACGACCTCGGCATTCTGGCACAGGTCGCGAAGATTCTGGGCAAGGACGAAGACGCACAACGCTACTCCGACTGGCAGTCCGACGTCGTAGTCGCTTTCCAGCGCCGCTTTATCACGCAGGACGGTCTGATCGTGTCGAGCACGCAGACCGCGATGGTGCTGGCCCTGCATTTCGGACTCGTCCCCGAGCATCTGCGCCGACAAGTCGTGGAAGCCCTGGTCCGCGACATCCGCGAACGCGACATGCACTTGACGACCGGATTCGTCGGCACGCCCTATCTACTCGATGTCCTGGAACAAAATGGAGAACTCGACACGGCCTTCCAACTGCTTGAGCAGCAGACCTGTCCCTCGTGGCTATTTTCCGTCGTGCAGGGAGCCACGACAGTCTGGGAGCACTGGGACGGTTGGTCGTCGGAAAAGGGCTTCCAGAACAAGGAAATGAATTCCTTCAATCACTATGCGTACGGCGCGGTCGGCTCGTGGCTGTACCGCACAGTGGCCGGGATCGAGTTGGACCCCGACGCCCCCGGCTATTGTCATGTTCTTTTCCGCCCCCACCCCGGCGGCACCCTCACCTGGGCGGAAGCCGCGCTGAGAACGAAACAGGGAGAGATAGCCATCCGCTGGGATCTCGATGGTGACACGTTGACTATCGACTTTACCGTCCCCGAGGGCAGCCACGCCTCCTTGCAAACGCCCCCTGGCTTCATCGGTAATGTCTGCTCCGACTATACGGCGGGAAACCACAGGGTCACATTGAATCGAGCCTGACTCAGCGAAACAAGTGTACCGTCGTTAACATCCGCTTATGTTACAGAACTTAAAGGAATGTTATATCTTTTGAATACATATTGAGAGCACATGTACAGATAGGCTCTGCACATGAATAACATAGTGATACGGCCCGACGCCCGACTGAACCGCGCTCAAGCATTTCCCACCACAATAACTTTACCTTCCGACCGAAGGACAACTGTTGCATCACCAAACCGTTGATTCTGCCAGCTAAAATGCATTTTTTAGAACGAATGATGAGTTCATCGATCACAGTCTGATCTTTGATCGACATACGTCTATCCCCAGGCATTTCCCCTATGCCTCCCCCCATCATCCCCCCTTGTGCGAATGTCGTTGCGCGTGCCTATCTGCTTATTACTCGTCGTTTTCCAACTGACGTCTGCCAGGTGGACGCAGGCAGCCGGAAAAGAATACGACATAGCGAAAGCCTCAGAACAGTCTCTCTATGAGCAGTTGAGCGCCGGCTTAAATGACAAGCTCTATAAAGTCCGCCCGGCGATTGAGGAGCTGATGAGGCGGAAAACTGGCTTAGCCGACAGGGAAAACTTCATTTTCCTGATGGCATTGTCATACCAAGACGAATACACAGACACGCAAGAGATCAGCCTGCTGCAACAAGCGATTGAGTACTATGAAAAATACTTGAGTGAGTTCCCCGGCGGGAGCCGGAGCGACTTCGTCCGCTTCAATCTGGCTGGCGCGCACGAAGACACAGAAAACAATGAGGCTGCCATCCGCGAGTACCTGCATCTTTATCATAAAGGAACGAATAAAACACTCTGGCTGGAAGCCCGCGACAGGCTGTGTCGCCTGTATATACGCACAGATCGCGCGGCGGAGGGAATACAGGTCTTTACTGAAGTTTTCAATGCCTCGGCACTCAACCCTGAACTTCTCGCCCAGTCCGCATCATGGCTGCTGCAGGGGCATTTGATGCAGGGAGAGACTGACCAGATCGTACCATATCTGCGTTATCTGACGGACGGGCGTGAGGCGGTCTACGATCCTAGGTTTAACATTACCTTGCTCAAGCAGGGGGACCGTCTTTTTGACGAAAAGAATTATGACCAGGCGATTTTGCTCTACACCTTCGTCAAATCGCGCTCCGCGATTATGGGCTTCTACACGCGACTCATCGCAGAGCTCGAACAGAAGCTAAGTTATCTACGCCCGGAAACCGAGCAATACACAGTGATCGAGGGACAACTCAAACGTGCCCAGGCGAACCTAGCCGGCGTACAGGAGATCCGCGAGTACGATGTGGACATGAACTGGCGCATTGCGCGAGTCTACCAGGAAACGGAGCGCCACTGGGAAGCGCTGTGGGAATTTTATCACCTCTATCTCGACAATGCGGAGCATGAGCAGGCCGAGGACTTCCTCTATACTGCTTTCAATGAGGCCGTGACGGTTTCCGACAGCACGATGCTCGAACAGTTGGCCATAGAGTACCTGAAGAAGAAGGAATACCAGAAATTCAGGAGACAGGTGCTAATGGGAATGGCCGAGCTATACTTGAACCAGGACCGGGGAGAGGCATTGCTCACGCTGGTCAATGATTACCTGAGCGCACCAGAAAGCTACGAAGTGGCGGCCCAGCTCCTCAATTATCTCGGCGCTTATTTCATGCGCCACTCAGAGTATCTCCAACTGTGCAACACTATGACGGACATCACCAGCCGCCACAGTGGTCGTTCACTGTTGAACGAATCTGGGACGTATTGGCAAGGGCTTTCGCACCTCTTGCTCGCCGATTACACCAACGCCGAGAGAACCTTCAGCCGTTTTCTAAAACAGTACACCGCTAGCAGTATTTATTATGAGGACGCCATGTACCGTTACGGGATTTGTCTCTACGGGAAGCAGGATCCAAACGCGGCCGAAAAGCAGTTCGAGTCATTCGTTCAGCGGTACCCCAAGAGCCGCCTTCGGGGTGAGGCCGAATTATATTTGGGGGATATCAAGCGTGAACGTGGCGAGTATACGCTAGCCGCCGAGCACTACAGGAAGGTAGAGGATAATACTGATAATGCGACCTTCGTCGCCAAGGCCGTGCTGGCGCTCAGTGATGTGATCGAGAAAGACGGAGATCACGATGAAGCCGTTGCGGTGCTCAATGACTACATCCATCGCTACAGAGAGCAAGGCCAAGTGGCCGAGGCCTACGAACGGATAGGTATGATCTACGACCGCAGCGGGTACCCCCAGAAGCGCTTTGCGATCCACGGGCAGGCTATTCAGCAACTAGGCAACGACATACAACGCGATGCTGTAGACCGAATCATCCTTAACTACGCCCACGACTACCAGGACTACATGCGTAGTTACGCGGATAGCCTCTCACTTCTGGAGAGGATGCTCGAGGACGAAGAGTTCCGTCGTCATTTCCTCACGGACCGCGCCTATCAATACCAGTTTCTGCTCAGCGCGGAAGGCAAACATATTGATCGGGACTTGGCAGACCTGCTCGTGCATGATCGGGAGTTCCGGCGAACGATCATCGAAACAGAGTCCGAGAGCAGTCCAGAGCTGATCATGTCGTCCCCGCCCAGCGGACCTTTCGTCACAGAGGAGATGGTCCGGGCGCAGCTTGAGGCGCTAAAGGAGAATTACCTCGCAAAGCAGGAAGCGCTCCTACCCTACGATGCCGAAACGCTATTTTCGGAGTGGCTGGACCAAGCGCAAAGAGAGGGCCATGAGGTGCTTGCCATGCGTGTACGCCAAGGACTGCATGAAATCGGCTCAGCAACCGCCTTCCATGAGTACTCTCAAGATGAACTGATGCGTGCGCCGTCCGCAGTTTTACTCGCCGAGGGGCGGCGTGTGCAGTCTGTTAACCCAAACCGGGCGAAGGAGATTTACGAGATGCTCATTCAGCGTTATCCTTATGCGACATCCGTTCACGATGCACTGGAAGGCCTTGGTGAGATTGCAATCGACCAGGCCGAACAGACCTCAAGCACACAGGATTGGGAAGAAGCGCTCTCCTATTATAATCTGATTATCGAGCGTTATCCCGGCCGCATTCAGGACGCATCCGCGTACCTGCGCCAAGGCCGCATCTTGTCCAAGCTCGGTCGCGAAGATGACGCCATCGCCGTCCTCGGTATGGTCCTGAGAAACCCGCAATGGCGCGGTCTGGATCAAGCGAAGGCCCACCTGGAGATCGGGTTGGCTTACCGCAGGAAGCATGCATGGGCAGAGGCTCACGGTTTCTTCGAAAGGCTGATAGTCGCCTACGGAGGATATGCCGAGACGGTCTCGTGGGCCTATTACTACGACCTGCTCACACTGGAGCAGATGGGAGAAACCCAAAGCGTGCGGCAACTTCTTGCTGAGTATAAAACCCGGCTTTCCGTGCTCTCCCAGACCACCGCCTACCCACTGATCAAGGAGAAGTATGACCTATAAGCATCGACTGCGCGTACATACATGTTCCTGGATGACGCTGACTGCCATCGCCCTGCTACCCCTTTGTGGAAGCGGGCTGGAGCTAGCCAGACTTCCGCCCCCACCACCACCTGTCGTCAGTTGCACGCTAGATAGACCTCTGGTCCTTACCACACCGGGACAAAAAACTATGCTACTCATGGGAATGCTTGACCAACAGCTCGTCGTTTCCTTTCCCGACATACCAGGATCAGAGGTAATCGTCCCCATGGACCGAACTGGGATGATATTGAACGCGGATGTGCCAGAGGGCTATACCGACGCTGCTCAGTCGGCACTGATGGGTGATCACCAGCCCATGATCGAGATACTCCGACCGATCGCAGAACCGCTCATCCCCTTTCTTCAGGTGCCCGAGCCACAGACCAATATCCATGCGTTGTGCCTGCAGTACTACAAAGCACTTATCTTGGGAGGGCAAACCGCAAGCGCGGTCGAGCTTTCGAAGGCCATTCCCTTCGATACGACTTCGAGCGAATTTACCACACTGGCGTCACAGCTCGTTTTTACTTGCATCCGCGAGGAACAGTATGTCGGCGCCGAGCTCATGCTGTCCCTGCTACTGAGAGCGCTGCCTCAGGAAGAGTTCGTTGAAATCGCATTCCCGGCTGCCGATGCTTTGCGAACAGCCGGGCAACATGAACTCTGCCTGGAGATCTACGGTTCCCTCATCGACTCAGACAATCCAGTGATCCAAAGGCGCAGTCTGCTGTGGGCCGGTTATAGCAGTTCTGTCGGCGGGGATCCCGCCCAGGCCCGAGCCATCCTCTCCGAGCTCGATGAGCCGGACCGCGAAGATGAAAACTTTGTCGTCTATTGCCTGGCACGTGGACGCACCGGACTGGAGCAGGGAGACCTGCGCGAGTGCATGCACTACCTCTCCCGTGCCATGGTGTTAACCCCCGTTGAGCAAAGCTATAAACCAGAGCTATACTACCTGCTCCTCCGCGGCTATCGCGAGACAGGACAAACAGAGGCATCGAGCCTTCTTCAGCGCGAATTTCAGGTCTTTTACCCCGACAGCCCCTGGTTGGCCAAAAGCCTACAGGAAAGCAAGACTAACCCAATGGAACAAACGCTTTAACCTCACACCACCCTTACCATGATGAAAAGCTTGTTAATTAAAGTCCTTCTGGGCACCGGCATCCTGTTCATTTGCTCCACGCTCCTACCAGCCCAGACCCAGCCAACAGCAACCGACGAGAAAATGGCTGAGCTCACTCCTCCCCCCAGCGACAAGACGCTTCTGGACATGCTCTATGCCGGAGGGTGGGCCATGATCCCGTTAGGCGTGCTTTCAGTTGGAACACTCGGTTTCGCCGTCTTCAACTTCGTTGCAATACGCCGCAAAAATTTCATCGATGAAGCGGTGATAGAGGAGCTCGACGTTGCGGTCAGCCAGATGGACATTGAGAAAGCTCACAGTATCTGCCGGGATAACCCCGGGCCAGTAACCAACACATTTAACTACGGCCTTGATCAGGTTCAGAAGGGAAGTTTCGTGCCAGATGCCGTGGAGAAGGCTTTTGAAAACGCCACGTCAAAGGAGCTCGCCGGCCCTTACATCATCGTGAACTATCTCTCAATCATCGCCGCCCTCTCGCCCATGGTGGGACTCCTCGGCACGGTCTCGGGGATGGTGAAGGCCTTCAACTCGATCGCCGCCCAGGGGATGGGCAAGCCCGAGCTCCTGGCCGATAATATCTCGGAAGCGCTCATTACGACGGCTGCCGGGATGACAATCGCGATTCCCGCCATGTTCTTCTTTTTCTATTTTCGCAACCGGTATGGGAAAATTGTAGCCGAGGTTAATCTCGTGCTGGGACGGCTCTACGGAGATCTGATGCGCGCCGGTCATATCCTTGACCGCTAACCTAAGTACGAGGACTCCTCATGAAACCGAGGATAGCCGACGCGGAAGAGGCAGACATCATCGACCTGACGCCGATGATCGACATCGTCTTTTTGCTGATCGTGTTCTTCATGACCGTGGCCAGCATGATCACCGCCGAGCGGATTCCGCTCACGATGCCGGTCGCGCCAAATTCCAGCATTCCGGAAGATTTCGGTAAGCGCACGACGCTCACCGTCATGCGCGACGGTAGTATCTATGCAGGGGTCTACTCGGTCAGCCTCAATGAGCTTCCCGCTCTGCTGACCCGGGAGCTTGAGGAAAAGCCGGACATCCGCGTTTATTTGCGCGCCGACAGCGCGGTCGAGCACCAGTACGTTAACGACGTGATGCAAGCCTGCGCTGCTGCAGGCATCTCCAACATCGTGTTCGCCGCGTACCAGAGCGATAAATAGTAACCATCCAACCATGCAAGCCGAACAGATTTTTACGGAGAAGACGAAACCCGATCTGACGCCGATGATCGATGTCGTCTTCCTGCTGCTGATCTTTTTCATGGTCACAACAACACTAATCAAAGAGGAAGCTGACCTGGGTATCCAACTCCCCACGGACACCAAGGCCAAGCCCACTGAAGAACTTCCCAATCGGCATACGATCGACGTGCTTCCAGACGGTAGCGTTCTCTTCAACGGAAGCCTGATCGCCAGCCCTGCCGAGCGCATCACCCTCAACGGCCTCATCGCCACTCTTCGTCGTGTCAAGGGAACCGCAGACAGGATGGGGCAAAAAACGATCGTCGTAGTCGTGGCGGATCCGCTCTCACCCCACTTCAAATCGATCGAGGTACTCGATGCCTGCGCCGCCGCTGGCATCCGGTTCGTTTCTTTTGGCAACCTTTAATCTCCTCCGGGTTATGATCGTCACGAACTCAACATCCAGAGCCAAGACGCTGATCCTGATTATTGGTATCAGCATCGGCCTGCATCTGCTTGCCCTCGCCATTTTCGGCGCCTTCAGAATCGTTGAGGCGGTGGCCCGAAAGGATCAGACCTTTGAGGCCCCCGTGATTGAGCAACTGCCACAAGAGGAGCCCGAGTATGTGGTCAACCTGGAACAGCGCAACCGCTCCAGCTCATCCCCGCGCCCCAATCCCATCACCGTGGATACCCCCGATATTGCGATCCCCGCCCTGAATATCGATGTAAACATAAATGCAACCAGTTCCTACGGAAGGGGCTCCGGCGGCTTCGGAACAGGCGTCGGTTCCCAGGCTCAAATCCGAGAGATGACGATGAAGGACTTCCGCTTTTTCGGTCAGAAAATGGGTGATGATGCCGACAAGACGATCTTCCTGATCGATATCTCCGGGAGCATGGTCGACGAAACGCGAGGGATAGACGGCTACCTCACCGTAGTTGAGGAACTGGTAAGAACCCTCAAAGAAATCGAGGGCTACGGCAGCTTCAATATCATCGCATTCGGCAATGGAACAGAGACCTACAGGAGCTCATTCCAAGAGATAACCCCCAAATCGATTGAGCAGGCCAGACGCTGGCTCATCGACCTGGACCCCGCCAAAGAGCTGCGGAAAGATGGTCTGGACAGGGTTCCCAACTGGAAGTACTGGAGCACTTACCGCAAAGGCATTCACTCCGAGACTCACACAGATCAAGCGCTAGAACAAGCGATCCAAAAAGCCCCCAAGACCATCATCCTGCTTTCAGACGGCATACCCACTGCCGATGGAAAAGGAATCCCCCCAGAAACGATCTATTCAATGGTGGATGCAATGACGCAGAATCAGAAAATCACAATCAACACGCTGTCCTATAGAAGCACTAGAGGAAGGTCCTTCCTCATGGAACTCGCAACCCAGAACCACGGGGTGCACACGGTTGTCAAGTAATTGTGAGTCTACACATACACGTAACCGAGACTGCCTGGCAAACGCACTCAATATGACTAGCCAAACAACTGAAAATGCCACGACAAACACTTCATGACTGAGCCTCGACACCTATACCCTTGTCTAAAGATACGTATATCCACCGGGGCGCATCAGATGTGAATGCACAGTAATCGCCACCATCTGAAAAACCATAAATCACCACGAATGGCTTTTCCAATTGAGGGGACATACCAGTCGATGTGGTTGCAGCAAGCCCTACGTCATCCCATCAAAAGCACTGCGCCAACAAACCGGAGATAGATATGGCATAGATAATCATTATTGTCCCCTCAAGCGCTGGAGAAGTCCACCTTGCCCCGAAAAGCCCCCAGCAGCCGGGTGCACCGGCGATAGACTGACCACCCCACTCCGGACGCCTTTCATCAAATCCTTCCAGCATGTGGATAATGAAAGAAAAGGCAGGGCAGGGCTGTTATTTCCACCTGATTGGGAGGAGGGCCGATTTGCCCATGATTTGCCAAAATGCAAACATTTTGCTTCACTTTCATGCATTTTTCCGCCACGTTGGTTTTCCGTAAGATGCTGATGAATATGAAAAAGTGAAACTAAGTGAAAATAGGTGAAGTCCACCAGCGGGTTCGACCCCCGCCCCGGGTACCATGACTGGAGAACACCCCCAGCCAGTGGCACTTTCCCTGGAATAATGCGGCCCATTGCCAAATGGTTGATCCATAACGCAAACCATCAAGTTGTCCCCATAGTTCAATGGATAGAACCGCGGTTTCCTAAACCGTTAATCCGAGTTCGAGTCTCGGTGGGGGCACCACGCTTTTTTATAAAAGAGTGTGAGGGGTAAGGGGTCATTTGGCGTTTAAGGGGGTATGCACGAACAAGAGCTAGACCAAGCGTTGACGCAAATACGCAACGAGCCGCTACCGCGCTGCCCAACGGTCGTTGAGACAAACGTGCTGCGCCGGATACGACAGGAAAAGGAAGCTCAGAGCCCCGTCTGGCTGGCTTGGCCCGCATCCATCCTTTCCGCTCCCGCTGCCCTGGCGGCGGTCATTGCGCTGTTCGCCATCGTCAGCGCCGTTATCACCGCCACCTCGGCCACGGCCTACGCCTCCCACAATGAGCGCCAAATAGCCGCCACACGCGCGCTGGATTTCGACTTTGTCAAACAGACGGAACTGGTTAAGTTTGAGCGCTAGTCGGATCCCTGCCATGAATGCACCCAATGCCCCCCGCTCGCTGGCGCAGCGTCTGCTGCTGATCATCTTCATCCTCGCCGCCATTTGTGTAGGCGTGTCCTATCTGACGGCTCACTTGGTGTTGCGCAGCGAGGCCTGGCAGCACGACGACCCCCATGGGCACAACTGGCTCAGCCAGGAGCTGGGCCTGACTCCGGAGGAAGCTACCCGCATCGACGCCTTTGACGCCGAATATCGCAGCCAGCGCGAGGTGCTTCTGAAAACGTTCCATCAGCGGATCACCGCACTCTCTGAGCTGCTGCGCACACACGACCGCTACTCGCCAGAGGTCACCGAGGCCGTCCATCAGCTACACCTCGTCCATGGTCAGCTACAGACGCTCTCCATCGAGCACTACTACGACATGCTCAGCGTGCTGCCACCGGACAAGCAGGCCAAGCTCCGCGACCTCGCCGTGGAGGCGCTCAGCCAGCCAGAGTGATCGCAGCGCCTGTGATGGACGAGGATTTACCAGCAATCGAGCGCATCCGGCAAGGCGACGAGAGTGGCCTACGGGCACTCATGGCTGACCACCGCGAGGCGGTCTTTCACTTCACGCTGCGTTACTGCGGGAACGAGGCTGACGCCGCCGAACTCACCGCCGAGACCTTTTACCGCGTCTATAAAAACGCCGCTCGCTATCATCCGCGCGCGCGAGTGCGCACATGGATATTCACCATCGCCGCCAACCTCAGCCGCGACTTCCTGCGGCGCCAGAAAAAACGCCGAGGCGAGGTTTCCCTGGAATCGACGGCAACGGGGCAAGCGCAGCGGCTGGAGGACACGCTGGCCGGGCCGGGGCAGTCGCCCGCGACGGGTGCCGCCTCCCGGGAGACTGTGCACGCCGTACAGGCGGCCATCCAGGAGCTCCCACACAAACTGCGCTTCCCGCTCGTGTTCTGCGTGCTGGAGGAAAACCCGCAGGAGGAATGCGCAGCCGCGCTGGGCATCAGCGTGAAGGCGGTGGAGACGCGCATCTACCGCGCGCGTAAATATCTGCGCGAACGGTTGGAAAAAATTTGAGGGACCGGCGCCTTCTGTGCGTTTAAGGAAGCATTCGCCCTTCCGGCGAATTATGATCATGCATCGTTTCCTCTCACTCTCCCTTTGGTTCGCACTGGCACTGTCCACTCCCCTCCAGGGACAGGACATACAGGACGCTCCCTGGAGCGGTACCACCCTCAAGGACTATCTCCAGCGGGCCCAGGCTGCGAACCCGCGGCTCAAGGCCTTCGAGGCGCGCTATGAAGCTGCCATGCGGCGCATCCCGCAAGCCTCCGCCCTACCCGACCCGATGTTCCAGGTGACGCATTTCGTCGAGGCCATCCAGACTCGCACCGGCCCACAGGAAAATGTCTTCATGCTCAGCCAGACGATCCCGTGGTTCGGTAAGCTTAGCAGCCGCGAACAGGTAGCCTCCGCCGAGGCCGAGGCTCTGTGGTTTGCCTACCAGAACCAGCAGCTCTTGCTCGCGCGCGCCGTATCCGTGGCCTACTACGAGTATGCCTACACCGGAAAGGCTCTTAAGCTTATGCAGGAGAACCTCGACCTGCTCGCGCGCCTGGAGCCCATCGTCGAGGAAAAGGTGAAAGCCGGCGATGACCTGAACGAACTGCTGCGGCTCAAGGTCGAGCTCGGCAAGGCTGGCGACACTCTCTCGACACTACAGCAGATGCGCATCGTCCAGTCCGCTCGGCTGTGCGAGCTGCTCGCCATCGACGAAACCGGGCTGCTGCCTTGGCCGGAGTGGGAAGCGCCCTCCAGCTATGAGCCAGACGGCCCCTCGCTCGCACTTGCACTGGAAGAAAACAATCCCGAGCTGGCCATGTTCCAGCGGCAGATTGCCAGCGCCGAAGCCCGCCGCGAGCTGGCCCGGCTCCAGAGCTATCCCGACATCACCCTCGGCCTTAACTACGTCCAGCTCGGCTCCCCGGTCGTCAACCCCGGCACACCCGACGCGGGGCAGGACCCGTGGGGGTTCACCGTCGCGGTCAATCTACCCATCTGGTTTGAGAAATACAGCGCCGCCCGCGCCGAGGCACTGGCCAGTATGCGTGCCTCTCAAAACGAGTATGATAGCCGCCGCAACATGCTCAAGGCGGACCTCAGCGCCAGCCTCTCGCTGCTTCACGACGCCGACCGCCGCCTCAAGCTCTACGGCGAGGACCTGCTCAACCTGGCCGAACAGGCCGCGCAAAACACCCGTACCAGCTACGAGAGCGGGCGGGCCGACATCCCGGAAGTCATCGACAGTGAGCGCGATCTGCTCGAGCTCCAAACCCTTTACTGGCGGGCCGCCGCCGACGCCTGGCAGCAGGTCGTCACCGTCCAGACCCTTGTCAACCAACCCGTCCTCGGAACTTTTCAAGCCACCACACGCCGATGAATATACGAAACATCTTCGCCTTTGTCGCCGCCCTCGCCCTCGCGATGACGGCCTCTCTCCTGAACGCCGCCCCGGGTGAACCCGAGGTCTGGACCTGCTCCATGCATCCTCAGATCCGCCAGCCCGGCCCCGGCAAATGCCCGATCTGCGGCATGGACCTGATCCCTGTCGAGAGCAGCGCCTCCAGTGACGACGGTGAGCGCACGCTCACGATGAGTGAGTCCGCCCGCGCCCTGGCCGAGATCCAGACCACGTCCGTCGCCCGCACCTATCCTAAAGCCGAGATCCGGCTTGTAGGGAAACTTGAATACGACGAGACGCAGGTGCGTTCCCTAACCGCTCGTTTCCCCGCCCGCATCGACCGGCTCTTCGTCAACTACACCGGCATGCCTGTCCAGGCCGGTGAGCATCTCGCTGAAGTTTACAGCCCCGAGCTGCTGGCCGCACAGCGCGAGCTGCTCAGCGCCTACACCCGCGACCCGGAGGGCAGCCTCACCCGCGCCGCCCGCGCCAAGCTTGAGCAGTGGGACCTGCCGCCCGACCAGATCGAGTCAATCATTACCGGGGGAGAGCCCAGCAGCCAGTTCACCCTGCGCGCTCCCATCGGTGGTGTAGTGGCGGATAAATACATCAAGGAGGGCGACTACGTGCAGACCGGTCAGCCGCTGTTCAAAATCGTCAGCCTCGACCAGCTCTGGCTCTTTCTCGACGCATACGAGTCCGACCTTCCCTGGCTGCGCTACGGCCAGCCGGTTACCTTCACGGTGGAAGCCTTTCCGGGCGAAACCTTTGAGGGGACGATCGCCTTTATCGAACCTGAAATCAACCGCAAGACCCGCACCGTCACCGTGCGCGTCAACGTCCCCAACCCCGGCCAGAAACTGAAGCCCGGTATGTTCGCCCGCGGGCTTATCCAGGTCCGTCTGGCCGAGGGTGGCGAAGTCTTTGCCCCGGACTACGCGGGCAAGTGGATCAGCCCGATGCACCCGGAAATCGTCAAGGACGGCCCGGGCAACTGCGACGTGTGCGGCATGGCGCTCGTGCCCGCCGAATCCCTCGGCTATGCCGGATCACCTGACGCGCAGGCCCCGCTGGTCATTCCTGACACCGCCGTACTCCAGACCGGCAAGCGCGCCGTCGTCTATGTCGCCGTGCCGGACGCGGAACAGCCAACCTACGAAGGCCGCGAGATCGTCCTGGGTCCGCGAGCGGGCGAAGCGTATGTCGTCGCCTCGGGGTTGAACGAGGGCGACGAAGTCGTCACCCATGGCGCGTTCAAGATCGACAGTGCTCTGCAAATCCAGGCCAAGCCCAGCATGATGAACCCGCAGGGCGGAGCCATGTCCACGGGCCACAACCACTCAGCCACCGCCCCCGTCACAACTGACATGCCCGAAATGAACAAGGCAGCCGGGCATGCCGAGAGCGCAGCCTCGGACGAACTGAAGCTCAGTCCGCAACAGTCCGCGCAGTTGCTGGACCCTTATCTAAAACTCCAGGACGCGCTCGCCTCGGACGATCTCACCGCCGCCAAGGCCACACTCAAACCCATGATGGCCGTGACCGGCCACACGGGTACGGCCGCCCACCTCATTCACACAATGATGAGCGCCGACTCGCTGGAGGCCCTGCGCCGCCCAGCCTTTGACCAGCTCTCCCAGGCCATGATTGCCGCCCTCCAGGCCGACCCATCCGCTGCCGGGCGTACGCTGTACGTCATGCACTGCCCGATGGTTTACAACGACCATGGCGCGGACTGGATTCAGGCCTCCGAGCCTCTGCGCAACCCGTACTTCGGAGCCATGATGCTCGGCTGCGGGGAGACGAAATCTACGATCAGTAGTGAAAATTCCACTACGCACCAGCATGTCCACTGAGCCCTCAAAGAATCCCATCAATCAACTGGTCTGGTTTTGCCTGAAGAACCGGCTCGTCGTCGGGCTCTTCGCCCTCGGGCTGGTCGTGGCCGGGCTCGTCACCGCCCCCTTCGACTGGGAGCTGGGCGGCGTGCTCCCCCGCCATCCTGTGCCGGTGGATGCCATCCCCGACATCGGCGAGAACCAGCAGATCGTGTTCACGGAGTGGCCGGGGCGCTCGCCCCAGGACGTCGAAGACCAGGTTTCCTATCCGCTGACCACGGCGCTGCTCGGTCTGCCCGACGTGAAGACCATCCGCAGCTATTCGATGTTCGGATTCTCCACCGTGTACGTGGTGTTCAAGGATGGGGTGGACTTTTACTGGTCGCGCAGCCGCATCCTCGAAAAGCTCAACAGCCTGCCCACGGGTACACTCCCGGAGGGTGTCACTCCGCGGCTTGGCCCCGACGCCACCGCGCTTGGACAGGTTTTCTGGTACACGCTGGAGGGCCGCACGCCGGAAGGACAACCGGCTGGTGGTTGGGACCCACAGGAGCTGCGCAGCGTGCAGGACTGGTATGTGCGCTACGCGCTTCAGGGCGTGGACGGCGTGTCAGAGGTAGCCTCGATCGGCGGCTTTGTTAAAGAGTACCAGATCGACGTCGACCCCGATGCCCTGCGCACCTATGGCATCACGCTTGAGCAGGTCTTTGAAGCGGTTCGCGGCAGCAATCAGGACGTGGGCGCGCGCACGATCGAGATCAACCGGGCCGAGTATGTCATTCGAGGACTCGGGCGAATCGAGAACCTGGACGATCTGCGCCAGAGCGTCATTACTCAGCGCGAAAACATCCCGATCACACTCGATCAGGTCGCCCAGGTGCAGTTCGGTCCGGCGCTGCGGCGCGGCGCTCTGGACAAGGGCGGCGCGGATGCCGTCGGCGGTGTAGTGGTTACCCGATACGGGGAAAACCCGCTCGCCGTGATCAAGCGGGTTAAGGAAAAGATCGCCGAAATTTCGCCCGGCCTCCCGCGTAAGACACTGGCCGACGACACCGTCAGCCAGGTCGAGATCGTACCCTTTTACGACCGCACGGGTCTCATCTACGAGACGCTCGGCACGCTTGAGAGTGCTGTGCGCCAGCAGATCCTCGTCACGATCATCGTGGTCGTGATCATGGTCATGCACCTGCGCAGCGCCTCGCTCATCTCCGGCGTCCTACCGCTCGCCGTCCTTTTCTCCTTTATCGGCATGCGGTTGTTCGGTGTGGATGCAAACATCGTGGCTCTCTCCGGCATCGCTATCGCCATCGGCACAATCGTGGACATGGGCGTCGTGCTAATCGAGAATATCTTACGCCACCTGGAGAACGCGCCACCAGAGGAAGACCGCCTGCAGGTCGTATACCGAGCCTGCGCAGAGGTCTCCGGGGCGGTCGTCACCGCTGTCCTCACCACAGTGATCAGCTTTCTACCGGTATTCACCATGGAGGCGGCCGAGGGGAAGCTATTCCGCCCCCTTGCCTACACGAAAACTTTCGCCCTGATCGGCTCGATCCTCGTCGCACTGACCATCATCCCTCCTTTGGCCCACGCGTTCATCGCGGGGAAAAGCACGAGCCGGCTGGCACGCGGCTGGCTCTGGACGGTCATCGCGGCGCTCGGACTGATCGGGGCCATCTTTGTCTCCTGGTTCCCGTGGTGGCTCGGGCTGCTGATGGTCGCGGCGGCGGCGTTTCACCTATTTGGCGAACGGCTCCCCCAACGCTGGCGTAGCGGCGTGCTGACGGTCTTCAACCTGATCGTGGCGTTTTTCGTCGCGCTGTGGCTGGCACGGGACTGGCAACCGCTGGGACCCGAGGCACACCTCCATAACGCGCTCTTCGTCCTGGTCGCGGTGGGCGGACTGCTGGGCGGTTTCTATCTTATCATTCGGTTTTATGCGCGGATACTGGCCTTTATCCTTCGGGTAAAAGCGACCTTCCTCGCCGTATGTACGCTGATCGTTCTCATCGGCTTCATCGCCTGGCTAGGCTGGGCGAAGGTCTTCGGATGGATGCCCGCATTCGTCAAGGACTCAGCCTCGTACAGCGCGCTTGCGCACCAGTTTCCCGGGCTAGGGAGGGAGTTTATGCCCGACTTGGACGAGGGCTCGTTTTTACTCATGCCCACGACCATGCCGCACGCCTCCATCGGTGAAGTGATGGATGTATTGAAAAAGCAGGACATGGCGATCAACGCCATCCCCGAGGTCGATATAGCCGTGGGCAAACTCGGTCGCGTGGAGAGCCCGCTCGATCCGGCGCCAATCTCGATGATCGAGACGATCATCAGCTACAAGTCCGAGTACATCACCGACGATAATGGCCGCATCCGTACCTTTGCCTACGACAAAGACAAAGGAGAGTTCCAGCGCAACACCGAGGGTGAGCTCATCCCCGACGATGATGGGCGCCCCTACCGCCAGTGGCGCGATGAGATCAAAAGCACAGACGACATCTGGCGGGAGATTGTGAAGGCCGCCCGCATCCCGGGCACCACCTCCGCGCCAAAGCTCCAGCCCATCGCCGCCCGCGTGGTCATGCTTCAAAGCGGCATGCGCGCACCGATGGGGCTGAAGGTTTACGGGCCCGATCTGGAAACAATCGAGCAGACGGCCCTGGAGATCGAGGGCCTGCTCAAGCAAGTGCCCGCCGTTAACGCGGACGCCGTACTCGCTGACCGCATCGTGGGTAAGCCATACCTGGAGATCGACATCAACCGCGCAGCCATCGCCCGCTACGGGATCAAGATTCAGACCGTGCAGCACGTGATCGAAGTCGCGCTCGGCGGAAAGTCTGTCACGCAAACCATCGAGGGCCGCGAACGCTACCCCGTACGCGTTCGCTATCAGCGCGAACTGCGGGACAGTATCGAGGCGATTGAAAACATTTTAGTGGCCGCGCCGGACGGCACACAGATCCCGCTCAAGGAGCTTTCCTCCATTAACTACGTGCGCGGACCCCAGGTGATCAAGAGTGAGGACACGTTCCTCGTCGGCTACGTGATCTTCGACAAGGCGCCGGGGACCTCCGAAGTCGATGTCGTCGAGCAAGCCGACCAGTTTTTAAAAGACAAGCAGGCCAGAGGCGAGCTCGTCATCCCCGCCGGCGTCAGCTACCGATTCACCGGCACATACGAGAACCAAATACGCGCCCAGCAAAAGCTGCGGCTCATTCTGCCCGTGGCCCTCGCCGCCATCTGGCTCATCCTGTACTTCCAGTTCCGCCGCGTCAGCGCCACGCTGCTGGTCTTCTCCGGCATCCTGTTCGCTTGGGCAGGCGGCTTTATCCTGATCTGGCTATACGGTCAGCCGTGGTTCATGAACGTCAGCATATTCGGACACAACCTGCGGGCGCTGTTCCAAATCGACACGATCAGCCTGAGCGTCGCGGTCTGGGTCGGGTTCCTGGCTCTGTTCGGAATCGCCACGGACAACGGCGTGATCGTCTGCACCTACCTGCAACAGGTCTTCCGCGAGCGCGACCCGCAGAACCGCAATGCCATCCGCGCCGCCACCGTCGAGGCGGGCACACGCCGCGTACGCCCGGCGATGATGACGAGTGCCACGACCATCCTCGCCCTGCTACCCGTGCTAACCTCCACCGGACGGGGGGCGGACGTGATGGTGCCGATGGCGATCCCGACCTTTGGCGGGATGCTGCTGGCGCTGTTGACGATCTTTGTCGTGCCCGTGCTCTACTGCTCACTGGCAGAGCTCGCACACCGGGTCAGGCGGACAGAGTAAACCTCTTCGATATCAGGCGGATTGTATTCACTTATGAATACATAATTCACAAGACAGCGGTGACGCGTAACGCTCAGACGGAGAAACTCTCGCCGCAGGAACAGCTGGAGGCGGCATTCGGGTTGGAGAACTTGAAACCGCCGCCGACCATTTTGTCCGAAAAGTCGAGCGTGGTACCCTTGAGATAGAGTGCGCTCTTAGAATCCACCACAACCTGCGCCCCGCCGGTGTGCACCAGGATGTCCCCCTTTTTCGGCTCTTTGGCGAACTTGAGTTTGTACGAGAGGCCGTTGCAGCCGCCGCCGGAGATGGCCACGCGCAGGTACTCGCCCTTGTCTTCGCGGGCGATCAGGTCGGCGAGTTTTTGGCCCGCGGGCTCGGTGAGGCGGATCAGGCGTTCGTCGCCCACGCGCACGCCCGCGGGTAAATCTGTCGAGAGAGAGGATGTCATGGGAAGTGTTTAAAAAGAAACCAGCCTGCACGAAAATGCAAGTGCGGCCTGCGAGCAGTCGTCAGCGCTACGTCGCAACCCCCTCTACATCAACACCTCGGCCAACTCGATGGCCCGCAGAAAACTCCCCGCATCCGCCCTCCCCTGCCCGGCAATGCCGAAGGCGGTGCCGTGGTCGGGACTGGTGCGCACGAAGGGCAGGCCAAGCGTGATATTGACCGCACGGTCGAAGTCTACGGCTTTGAGCGGGGCCAGGCCCTGGTCGTGGTAGAGCGCCACGATCACGTCGAACTCACCCTGAAGCTGCCGGTGGAAAAGCGTGTCGCCGGGTTCGCACTTCGAAAGGCCGGGATAGGTCTCGCGCAGCACGTCGAGCATCGGGTCGAGCACGCCCTGCTCCTCGTAGCCGATGAGCCCACCCTCGCCCGCGTGCGGATTCAGCCCGCACACACCGACGCGCGGCGTGTCCACCCCGAGGCGGCGGGCCAGCAGGTCGGCGTTTTTCACCGCCCGCTCCATGGAGGCCCGGGTGAGGTGGTTCATCACATCAAGCAGCGGCACGTGCCAAGTGGCGAGCACCACGGTGAGCTTGCCCCCAGCGAAAGCCATGGTCGGCTCGCCGTACCAGCGCTCGGCAAAAAACTCCGTCTGCCCCGGCCAAGTCCACCCGGCCTTCGTCATCCACGCCTTGCTGACCGGACCGGTCACGACCGCGTTATAGCGGCCCTGGCGGCAACCGTAGGCGGCCTCTTCCAATGCGGCCAAGGCGACCGCCGCGCCCTCGACCGAGGGCTTACCCGGTGTGGCGCGGAAGGACGACTCACCCACGGCTTTGGATTGATCGCAGTCAAGACCGGCGAGCCACTCAGTCGGACCGACCGGACAGACACGTGCCCGCAAGTCGGGACGCTCGCGCAAAATCTTTTCGACGATCTCGGGCCCGACCCCGGCCGGGTCCCCGCAGGTGATGGCGATGGGTTTGTCAGTCATGGGATTGATCGTTTTCTGGCTGGTAATCCTCCGGATGATTAATGGCGTAAACTTCTTCCCGGAATTGCTCGAACCGATCCTCACGTCCAACGCAATACCAATGGTCGTCCATGTATTGGAGACGCGCAGCAGCCACGTCCTGCTTGCCTTCTTTCTCCAGCAGAGCGAGCGCGTGAATCATGCGTCCAACCTCGCGGGTATATACGAGTTCATTTTGCAGCTTCTCCGCTGATCGACCGAGCCCCATACCAATATAACCTCCAACAAAAGCGCTCAGCGGGCAGACAATCAGAAGCAAAAACCAAAAGGCAGTCCGCCAGGCTGCCCTGTCTTTCTCAACTTCTGATCGCGTATCCATTTATCAATACACTTACCGCCGGGCGTGGATAAACCCGCGGCCGCGGTCGGCGAAGAAGGCGAGGAAGGTTTTGCCGGTTTCAGTTTTGGCTTGGATGCTGGCGGCCTTGTCGGAGGCGGAGCCTTTGACGTCGCTCATGTAGATGGCGCGGTAGCAGTCCTTGAGATCGGCGATCTCCTCGGCGGTGTGGTGGCGGCGGCGCAGGCCGACGAGGTTGAGCCCGCCGACGGTATTCTTGCCATCGACGATGACGAAGGGCGGCACGTCGAGACCAACACGCGAGCCGCCGGAGATGATGCAGCCCTCGCCCACGCGCACGTGCTGGTGGACGACGGCGTTGCCGCTGATGAAGGCGTTTTTACCCACATGGACGTGACCGCCAAGAAGCGCGCCGTTGGCCAAGATGACGTTGTCGCCCAGCGTGCAGTCGTGGCCGACGTGCGAGTTGGCCATGAGCAGGCAGTTCGCACCGATCTCGGTGAAGCCGCCCGCGACGGTGGCGCGGTGCACGGTGACGCCCTCGCGCAGGACGCAGCCGGAGCCGACGCGCACGCCAGTCGGGGTTGCGGGGTCGAACTTCAGGTCCTGCGGCAGCCCGCCGACAACGGCGAAGTGGTCCACCGTCACGCGGTCGCCGAGGACGGAGCCGCTTTTCACGACCGCGAACGGGGCCAGGTTACAATCCGCGCCGAGGGTGACGCCGGGTTCGATCAAGCAAGCTTGAGAGTTCAAGGTTTGAAAGTTTGAGAGTTTGAAAGTGAATGAGGGCAACTGAACGCAAGCGGGCGTGTATCCAGTATTGAATACGAGCAGGTGGGCGGTGCGGGAGCCTCAGCGTTTACCGCCGAAAAGTTCGAGCTGCGGGGCCTTGATCATGTCGTAGTTTTTCAGGATGCGCAGGACCTGGAGCAGGTCGGACTTCTGGTAGTTGTGGTTCACTTCGAGTTTTTGGACGATGTCCTGCAGGATGGAACGGAAGGAGATAATGCCGTCGATCCCGGCCTTTTCCAGCAGCTCGATGCTCTGGGACTTGTGCGGCTCGTGGGTGGGCAGGCCGGGCATGACGAGGATCTTCATAAACGAGCCGATGTCCTCGACCTCTTTCTCGTCCACGTGAAAAAGCTCCTCGGCTTTTTTGAGCACGTCCTTTTCCAGAAACTTGAAGATGTCGGAGCTGCCGCGCAGGGTGCCGGGGGTGAAGCGCTGGCTGTGCCAGCCTTTGACGATCACGACCGCCCGCTGCACCAGCTCCAGCTCGTTGGAGAAGAGCATGAATCCGGGCTTACCCGAACCCTTGCGCCAAGTCGGGTTGTACACCATCAGGTCGATCTCCTCTTCGCTGCGCTTGGCGCGCGACTGCACGGCGTACTTGCGCAGCTGACGAACGAGGAACCCGTTCATCTCGAAGTACTCGCGCACGATGGTTTCGTCAACGCCGGCCATGGAACAGGGTTAATTTGTCATTAGTCACTGGTCAATTGTCATTTGTCATTGGTCAGTTGGAAGCTGTAGCGCGGAGATCAGTGAGGGAAAATGCTTTTCAAACAGCGCCCCCTATCCAATAACCAATGACAAATGACCAATGACTAACGATGACTTTCTTCCCACAACTCGCGGACCCACGTTTCAGGCACATCGGCGACCGTGACGGCGCGGCCGATCTCCTCCATGGCGACGAAGCGCAGGCGGCCAGAGCGGACTTTTTTGTCGCGGCGCATGGCGTCGAGGAGCTTGTCGATGTCGAGCGCGGGGGCGGGCTGGCCGCCGAGGGGGGATGTTAAGGAGGTGGGCAGGCCGTTGGCTGCGACGAGGGCACGGACGGCGGCGACATCGTCGCGGTCAAAGGCAAAACCGATCGCACCGTCGTCGCTGAGGCGGGCGGAGAGCTCGGCGGCCAGCACCAGGCCGATGGCCACGGCCTCGCCGTGCAGGTAGGTGCCGTAGCCGGCTACGTTCTCGATGGCGTGGGCGAAGGTGTGCCCGAGATTGAGCAGGGCACGCCCGCCGCTGGCCGCGGTTTCCTTTTCGTCGGCCTTGACGATCTCGGCCTTGATCTCGCAGCAGCGGCGGATGACACCCGGCAGGTCCGGGTGGTTCCAGGCGAGCGGCTGCTCCAGCGCGGCGAGGCGGTCAAAGAGCGGGCGGTCGTAGAGCATGCCGTATTTGATGACCTCGGCCATCCCGGCGGCGAACTCGCGGGGCGGGAGCGTCTTTAAAAACTCCGCGCAGATGAAGACCGCCTGCGGCTGCCAGAAGGCGCCGACGAGGTTTTTACCGGCGGCGATGTTGATGCCGGTTTTGCCGCCGACGGAGCTGTCCACCATGGCCAGGAGCGTCGTGGGCACCTGGAAAAAGTCGATCCCGCGCAGGTAGCAGGCTGCGGCGAAGCCGCCGAGGTCGCCGATGACGCCGCCGCCGAGGGCGATGAGCTTACCGCCACGGTCAATGCGGGCGGCGGCCATCTCGTCCACGATATGCTGGAGGCTGGCAAAGCACTTGGTCTGCTCCCCGGCGTCGAAGCCGATATAGACAATGCCCTCGGGCATACCGTCGGGGAGGTACTGGCGCGTGTTCGCGTCGAAGATGACGGCGGTGTTGTCCGCCCACATGGTTTTCGAGCGGACGGCCAGGCGGTGCTCGTCGCGCGTGGCGGTGATGATGATCGGGTAGCTGCGCTCCCCCAGTTCGACGGTCAGTTGCTCGCTCATGGTTGATAGAAAAGGATTTTACCACAAAGACACAAAGGCACAAAGAGGAGCAATGGGATATTTATCGATGATTCGCTGGGCTTTGTGTCTTGGTGCCGTGGTGGTTCATCAATACAGAAGCGGAAGCTACGCCTCCAGGCCGAAGATGGCGTTGACGTAGTTGTCCACGGAGAAGGGCTGGAGGTCCTCCTTTTGCTCGCCCAGGCCGACGAAGGCGATGGGGATGCCCAGCTCGCGGTAGATGCCGACGAGGGCGCCACCGCGGCTGGTACCGTCGAGCTTGGTGATGATGAGGCCGGTCAGCCCGAAGGCCTCGTGGAAGACGCGGGCCTGCTCGATGGAGTTGGAGCCGAGGGAGCCGTCCACCACCAGCCAAGCGTGGTGCGGAGCGGACTCGTCGTGCTTTTGCAGGACGCGACGGATCTTTTTCAGCTCCTCCATGAGGTTGCTCTTGGTGTGGAGGCGTCCGGCGGTGTCGAGGATGAGCATGTCCTTTTCGCGGGCGGAGGCGGCCTGCCAGGCGTCGAAGGCGACGGCGGCGGCGTCGGCCTTGTGCTGGCTGGCGACCAGTTCGAGGTCGAGGCGGTCGGCCCAGGTCTTGATCTGCTCGTTGGCGGCGGCGCGGAAGGTGTCGCACGCGCCCAGGACGACGCCGCGGCCCTCTTCCTTGAAGCGCCAGGCGAGCTTGGCGGCGGTGGTGGTCTTGCCCGAGCCGTTGACGCCGATCAGGCAGATGACCTCGGGGTTGTGCTCGCGGAACTCGCCCGTCAACTCGGACCCGGCGAGGACGCGCTTGAGCACGGTCGCCCCGATACGGGCGGCGTCCTGCCCGCGCAGGGACTTGTCCTTTTTATAGGCGGCCTGGATTTCCTCGATGATCTCGGTGGCGGTCTCCACCCCGAAGTCCGCCCCGTAAAGGGCCTCCTCCAGCTCGTCCAGGCTGGCCGCGTCGAGGCTTTTGCCACTGAAAATCCCCCCGACCTTCCCGAAAATCTTGTAAAAGGTCGGCGTGGTCCGTTTCAGACCGTCTTTGAATCGCGAAAAAAAGGAAGCCATAGGGAACGGGGGATTTTCCGGTTTCTGAAGCGGATGGCAAGGTTGGTTTGCGGGAGGAGAGGAAAGGCTGGGCTTGCGCAGCCCAGACCCGCGGCAAGCATAGCCTGCACTTTCGATGCTGCGCATCGTGTCAGCGATTAACGGAAACAGGTTACCTGTTTCCGTTAATCGCTGAGCAGAGCATCTAAACTGGGTCGCCCCATGGGGACTTTAAGACTTTTCGCTCCGATCTTCCTGTTCCTCCCGCCGTCGAGTCTGTGACAAGGCGGAAGCGAACAATCCCGTAGGCACTGCAACGACCCCCAGCCCCATCATGAGGATCACAAAGGTAAAAACCCTTCCACCCACAGTGATCGGATAAGCATCGCCATATCCGACGGTCGTCAGGGTTACAATCGCCCACCACATACAGTGAAAGACGGAACCAAATGTGTCTGGCTGCGCGTCGCGCTCGAAGTAGTAAATGCCCACAGACGCCATATACATCAGGATAAAAGCCGTTACCGTGAACAAAACCAGCTCCTCCCGAATGGCCAGAAAAGCCCGGTGGTAACGCTGCATCGCCCGGCTGTATCGCACGAGCTTGAAGATACGAAACAGGCGCAGCAGCCGGAAACCACGCAAAGCCCTCAGATCGAGCCCCAACCCCAAATAAAAAGGCAGGATCGCCAGTAAATCGGCAATACCCAAAAACGATAGGGCATAAGCGCGAGGCGGACGGCTCAAAGAAAGACGAATGACGTACTCGACCGAAAAGACGAGAACCGAGAAAATTTCAAAGACCGACAGCGCCTTCCGCAATACCGGGTCCAGGTCTGGCAGCGTTTCGAACGCAAATGAAATCAGGCTCAGAATGATCAGAGCCTGAATGAGATAATCCCACTTGCCGAAAGATACATGCCCGCGCTCGTCACGCCGAATCATAAACACGGACAATAAACCAACGACAAACCGTTAGCCAAGCCTAGACATCCGCTGTTCTTAGCGGTCTATCGAGGGTGCCTTTGAGTTTGTCGAGGATGCCGTTGATGAAGCGTTTGGAGTCGGGGGTGGAGAATTCCTTGGACAGGTCGATGGCCTCGTTGATGGAGACGATGGGCGGGATGTCGCGGCGGAAGAGCAGCTCGTAGATGGCCAGGCGGAGGATGGCCAGGTCCACCTTGGCGATGCGGTCGAAGGACCAGTTCTTGGCGTGCTCGCGGATGGTGGCGTCCACGGCCTCGCGCTTTTCCCAGGCGCCGCTGGCGAGGGACTCGGCAAAGGCGTAGAAGTCGCGCGGGTGCTCGCGGTTGTGGAAAAAGTCGTAGAGCGAGGCGGCCAGCTCGGTAGGCGTGTTGACCTCGGCCATGTAGAGGAACTGCATGGCGGCGACGCGGTTCTGGTGCCGGGGCGAGGGGGCCTTGGCGGGCTTGTCGTCGGTCTGCCCGGCGGGCCGGGGAGCGCGCGGCGTGGCGGCGTCACCGGGGGCTTGTTCAAAGTCGGGCATGGGTCAGTTTTTGTTGAAAAGGTCGTTGATGTCGTTGGCGGCGGCCTCGGCGTCGATGTCGTCGAGGAGCTGGACGTAGTTCACCTTGTGGCGGGCCATTTCGAGGGCGGCGCGGGCGAACTCGGCTCCGCGGTCGGCGTGGCCGTTGACGCGCTCCTCGGCCTGCTCGGTGTTGTTGACCGTGAGGATGCCGTTGATGACGGGGCACTCGGTCTGCATGGAGACGCGGTGCAGGATGGCGGCGGTGCTGTGGGCGAGGACCTCGTCGTGGGCGGTGCCGCCACGGACGATCACGCCCAGGCCGATGAGGCAGTCGTACTGGCGGGTGGCGGCCATCATCTGCGCCAGAAAGGGGATCTCGTTCGAGCCGGGGACACGCTCCAGGCGGATGTTGGCGGCGGGGACGCCCGCCTGCTTGAGTACGGCGGTGACGCGCTTGATCAGGGCCTCGACGAAGTCGCCGTTGTAGCGCGCGGCGACGATCCCGAAGTACAGGTCCGAGCCGTCGATCTTCAGAGGTTCAGGTGCGTGGAAAGACATGTTTTTATAAAAGCTATGGATAAGAACGGGAAAACGTGGAGAAAGCGGAGGGAGGAGTCTTGACGAAATCCGCCCAAGTGCAAACCGAAGTTTTCCCTGTTTACGCGTACGCTAAAGATACCTCAAAAAAGCCTCAGAGCGGGATCTGCTCGACGATTTCCAGGTCGTAGCCGTCGAGGGCGACGACGCGGCGCTGCGTGCCGGAGAGCAGGCGGATCTTGCGCAGGCCCAGCTCGGAGAGGATCTGCGCGCCGATGCCGTAGTCGCGGAAGTCCATCTTGGCCGGGGCGAGCTGGGAGTCGCCACCGTCCTCGCCGGGGACGAGGCGCAGGCCGCCATCGGGCTGCTCCATGTAGAGGACGACGCCATGGTCCTCCTGGGCGACGCGCTTGAGCGCCTTGGTCAGGGCGGAGTGGCCGGTCATCTTTTTGCCCCGGAAGAGGTCGCCGAGAAGGTTCTCGCTGTGGACGCGCACGAGCGTGGGGCGCTCGTCGAGCTTGCCCCGGCTGAGGGCGATGTGCTTGCGGTGGTCGGACTGGCTCTGGAAAACATGCAGGTCGAAGCGCCCGAACTCGGAGTCGAAGGGCAGCGTAGCCACGCGGGTGACGAGCTTGTCGCGCTTGTGCCGGTAGTGGATGAGGTCGGCGATGGAGACGAGCTTGAGGCCGTGCTTTTTCTTGAATTTGACCAGGTCCGGCAGGCGGGCCGAGGAACCGTCTTCCTTTAAAATTTCGCAGATCACGCCGACCGGGTAGAGCCCGGCGAGCGAGACGAGGTCCACCGCGGCCTCGGTGTGGCCGGCACGCTGAAGGACACCGCCGGGGCGGGCCTGGAGCGGGAAGACGTGGCCGGGCTGCACGAGCTGGTCGGGCGTGGCCTTCGGGTCGGCGAGGAGGCTGATGGTCTTGTAGCGGTCGTAGGCGCTGATGCCGGTGGTGATGCCCTCGGCGGCGTCCACCGAAACGGTGAAGCAGGTGCCGTGGGACTCGCGGTTCTCCGCCACCATGGACTGGATGCCCAGGCGCTGGAGCTGGGGAGCGGCCATGGGTACGCAGACCAGCCCGCGGGCGTGCCGGATCATCATGTTGATGATCTCGGGGGTGGCCTTTTCGGCGGCGACGATAAGGTCGCCCTCGTTTTCGCGGGATTCGTCGTCGGTCACGATAACGGGCTCACCCGCAGTGATTGCGGCAATGGCTTCCTCGATCGGATCGAAGGGGTTAGTGGCTTTCTTGGGCATCGGAACCGCTTATCCAAACCCATCCGCCCCCAAATGACAAGCGCAAGCGCGGGAGAGTCCCGTACCCCTTGCCCGGTGTAAAAAACGTGTATCCACACATGGCGGGGCACAGCCCGACAACGGCACCGGTGGCTGATTTTCACTTAAGTGACCGGCCAGGAGGCCGTTGTATGCTTCAGGGGTTGCCCCCAGCACTTCCCCCGGTCAAAAGTTTCCATCCCCATGGACAGCGTGCTCCCAGCCACCGCTCCGGACGAACCAGACTTCTACGCCGGTATCGGCGAGCGGTTGGGCGAGGCTCATCTTGAGCGCCGCCTGCGCACCCAGCAGGAGCTGGAGGCGCACATGGCGATCCAGGGGCGGGGGATATTCCGGCTGGAGCGCCACATCAAGATGGAGCGCGCAATCGCGTTGGCCTTTAAACTTACCGGGCTGTACGGGCGTGGGCACCGGAATTTCCTCGATATCCGCCTGACCGAAAACCGTGTCGTGTTACCGACGCTGCCAGCGGCGTTCGAGGGCTACCGCATCCTGCAGATGACCGACCTGCATACCGACCTAGACCCGGCCCTGCCCGAGGCGGTCATCGCCGCCCTCGACGGGATCGAGTACAACCTGTGCGTCAATACCGGTGACTACCGCAACCGCACCCGCGATTGCCACCGGGCCTCGATGCGCCAGACCGCGCTCATTTACCGGCACCTGCGGGGGGAGAAATTCGGCGTGCTGGGGAATCACGATTTTATCGAAAAAGTCCCCGACCTGGAGGCCATGGGCATGCGCATTCTCCTCAACGAGGCCATCCCCCTCACCCGCGACGGCCAGACACTTTGGCTGGCCGGGATCGACGACGCGTATTTTTACAAGACACACGACCTCTCCCGCGCCCTGCGCGAAGTCCCCCCGGACGCGTGCAAGATTCTCCTCTCGCACAGCCCGCAGACCTACGCCGAAGCCGAGGGGCTCGGCGTGGACTTCATGCTCTCGGGGCACACCCACGGCGGCCAGCTCTGCCTGCCCGGCGGGCGTCCGGTGCTCACTCACTGCCCGGTGCCCCGCGCCTTCGCCTCCGGTCCGTGGCGGCACGGACGCCTCCAAGGCTACACCTCCCGCGGCACCGGTGCCGGTTGCGTGCCCCTGCGCTTCAACTGCCCCGCCGAAATCACCCTGCACACCCTCACACGCGGTGAAGGGTGATGTGAGGGATAAATGCCGGGGCTTCGCGCCCCGGACCCGCGGCAGGCATAGCCTGCACTTTCGATGCTGCGCATCGTGTCTGCGATTACTGAAAATGAGCTTGGCTCATTTTCAGTAATCGCAGAGCGAAGGCATCAAAACTGGGTCGCCACCTTTCTGAGAGAAGAGGTTATCTGGCAAAGAGGGAGCAAACCCCGTGGACAACGCAAAAGGAGCAGCCGCCTGTTTGGCGGCGATGGGGCACAGCCCCATCCAGGTGCGAAGCACCTAGGGTGCAGGGCTGCGCCCTGCTGGTATGGGAGGAGGGGCGGGGCGTACCAGTAAATTCCCTTGCGAGGGGATTTGGCGAGGGATTGAATTTACCCCTTAACGAACAGCCAACCCTCATAATACCTACCATGGCCAAGAAAACCCCCGCGAAAACCGTCCTGCTCGTTGCCAGTGGCGACCTGCGCCTGTCCGCCAACCAGATGTGCTGGGCTGAACAGGAGAAACTCGAAAACGAACTGAAGAAGGTCGTCTCCCTGCTCGGCTACAGCGTCAAGCGCGCCCATGCCTACGACAAGGCCGCCGGGCACGGCTTCATCGACAGCCAGAAGGCCGGGATGGAAATCTTTGCCAAGATCGACCGCAAGGCCCCGATCATTGTGGCCGAAGCCGTCTGGCAGTACTCGCACCATGTGCTCGCCGGGCTAATCTCCCATCAGGGTCCGATCCTGACCGTGGCCAACTGGAGCGGCACCTGGCCGGGCCTCGTCGGCATGCTCAACCTCAACGGCTCGCTGACCAAGGCCGGGGTCAAGTACTCGACGCTGTGGAGCGAAGACTTCGCCACGGACAAGGCTTTCCAGAAGAACCTCGAAACCTGGCTCAAGACCGGATCGGTCTCCCACCCGACCGCCCACGTGCGCAAGTACGCTCCGAAGAAGGCCCCCGCGCGCGCCAAGACCGTGGCCACCAAGATTGCCAAGGACCTCGACCAGAACAAGGCCATCATGGGCGTGTTCGACGAGTTCTGCATGGGCATGTACAACGCCGCCATCCCGGACGAACTGCTCTTCCCCACCGGCGTGTACAAGGAACGCCTCAGCCAGAGCGCCCTGCTCTACGGCATGAGCCAGGTCTCAAACAAGGAGGCCGAGGAGGTTTACGATTTCATAGAAAAGAAGGGCTTCACCTTCCACTACGGCAAAAACGGCAAGACCGATCTGGTGAAGAAGCAGGTCATCGAGCAGTGCAAGATGTACATCGCCGCCTGCCGTATCGGGGACACCTACGGCTGCGACGCCATTGGCATCCAGTACCAGCAGGGCCTCAAGGACATGTGCCCGGCCTCCGACCTAGTCGAAGGCATGCTCAACAGCTCCGACCGCCCGCCGGTCAAGAACGCCAAGGGCGAAATCATCAAGAAGGGCGTCCCCTACCCGCACTTCAACGAGGTGGACGAGTGCGTCGGCCTCGACGCGATCTTCACGAACCGCGTGCACCTCGCCCTGGGCCAGCCGCCCGAAACCACCCTGCACGACCTGCGTTGGGGTGACTGGGACAAGTCCGGCTCGACCGACGAGTACGTCTGGGTGTTCCTCATCTCCGGTGGCGCTCCCGTCGAGCACCATGTCGGCGGCTGGAAGGGCAGCCACGGCTACCGCCAGCCCGCGATGTACTTCCCGGCCGGGGGCAGCACCCTGATGGGCGTGGCCCATCCCGGCGAGCTGGTCTGGAGCCGCGTCTTCGTCGAGGACGGCAAGCTCAAGATGGACCTCGGCCGCGGCAAGGCGATCGAGCTGCCCGAAGAGGAAACCCAGCGCCGCCTGAACGAGACCACCCCGCAGTGGCCGATCATGCACTTCGTCTCCTACGGGGTCAGCCGCGACCAGATGATGGCCCGCCACAAGGCCAACCACCTCAACGTCGCCTACGCCAAGGACGCCAAGGGCGCCGACCTATGCCTCTACGCCAAGGCCGAACTCGCCCGCCAACTCGGGATCGAGGTCGCCATCTGCGGTACCAACGCCAAGGGCGAGAAGCTCTAAGTGTGCGTGACCGCACTGGACATTGAGGGGGACAAGTCCCCCTACGCGTCCAGAAAGGCCGCTACCCCAAGCACGGAGAAAAGCATTTCAAACAAGCAGAATACCGCTATGGATGCTTTTCAAGCGCTGCCGAGGGGACATTATCACCACTGAGAAAAACACGTATTTAAGCCACGAGAGCCGGTGCGGACTTGCCGCATCGGCTTTTTTGTGACTGGCTGGGGGGACGATGAAAACGCATCACGCGACCATGCTCCACCCCTGCGCTTCGCAGCATGGCGAGGGCGCCTACTGGTGGGACGCCCGCCAGCAACTGATCTGGGTCGATATCCTCGCCTGCGAGGTGCACATCTATGATCCGGCCAAGGACGAGGACCGGATGTGGAAAGTGCCCTGCCACGTCGGCTTCGCCCACCCCACCGTCAATGGCGACCTGCTCCTGGGCACCCGCGACGGCATTGCCCGGCTCGACCTGACCGACAACGAGATCACCTTCGTCGTCGATCCCGAGGCCGACCTGGAAGACACGCGTTTCAACGACGGCAAGCCCGGCCCGGACGGACGGCTCTATGGCGGTTCCATGGCCTACGGCGGCAAGGCCCCCTTGGGCAGCCTCTGGCTGATCGAAACGGACTTCAATTACCGCCACCTGCTCGACAATGTCACGATCTCGAACGGCCTGTGCTGGACGAAGGACGAGCAGACGATGTTCTATATCGACTCCCCCACCCGCCTGGTCGAGGCCTTCGACTACGACTCGGCCACGGGGAATATCTCCAACCGCCGCACGGTGGTGGAGGTCCCCGAGGAGCTGGGCGTGCCCGACGGCATGACCATCGACGCCGACGATAACCTCTGGGTCGCCCTTTACGGCGGCTCCATGGTCGCCTGCTACGACTCGCGCACCGGTAAGATGATCGAGCGCGTGCTGGCTCCGACCCCGCGCGTCACCTGCCCGAGCTTTGGCGGTCCGGACCTGACCACCCTGTACTTTACCACCTCCAAGGCCGGGATCAACAAGATGACCCCCGAGGAGGCCAAGTTTGCCGGGCACCTCTTCAGCGCCGAGCCCGGCGCCCAGGGGCGACCGAATTACGTCTTCGGCGGATAAGGCTACTTCATGAGGCTACGCCCTCTTTTTGTCTCCCTCGCGTTTGCTTTAGCACTGGGGGCGTGCCGATCGATGGTTCCCGCGCCGGATCTTGTGCTTGAGCGCGGCGACACGTTTCAGTTCAAGGAGGAGGTCACCCAGTTCGGAAACCAGGAGGTCCTGGTCATCTCCGGGCTGAGCGGGCACAGCGCCTACAGCGTGGACCACGTGGACATCCTCCGGCATCCCGACCATGTGCAAATCCTGGTCCACCTGAGCGCGAACGGCGAAGCGGGCCGCTCCGGCAGCTTTGAGGAGACGGTGGCGATCCCCGCCTGGGCGGAGCACGTCACCTATGGACAGGAGGAGACCGTGATCTGGGAACGCGCAAGTGCGGGCACCGGGGCACAATAGCCCTATGCGCCTAATTATCATCGGCTTCGCGACATTCTTCCCTTGCCAAATGTGGCGGGATCGGATGAATTGTGATTAACCCCATCCGGCACGCCTTGAACCCCTCTCGCCGCCAGATTTTTCCACCCCAGGAACCCGATTCGGCTGAAGCCGCGGGGCTCCGCCGTGCCGGAGGAAAAGCTGCGGTCTCACCCCCTCCGATCTCCTGCCCATGAGTGAAATCTCCCCGACCATGTCCTCCGTGCCCGCGCACCTGCGCGCGATCCTCGAAGAAGTCGAACAAGCCCTTGAGGGCATTGTGATCAAACCCCTGAGCAGCTTTTTCGTCGGCACGGTCGCGGCCATGTCGGGGGTGTTGTTTGGGTTCGATGCGTCCATCGCCGCCGCCACCGGCAGCTCGGTTAACAGCTTTTTTGCGCTGGATCAGGCCCCGCTGCTGCAAGGGCTGTGGGTGGCCGCCGTGCCACTGGGGGCGCTCATCGGGGCGCTGTTCGGCGGGCGCGTCTCGGACCGCTTCGGGCGCAAGAAGGGGCTCATCTTCAACGCCATCCTCTTTATCGCGGGGATTGCGCTGGCGGCGGTATCGCCGACATTCTGGGTCTTTGTGGCGGCACGATTGATGATGGGGCTGGCCATCGGTAACTCCGCCGTGATCACACCGATGTACATGGCCGAGGTGGCCCCGCCGGAGTCGCGCGGGCGCATCCTGTTCATGTACCAGCTCTCCATCGTGGTCGGGATTCTTTTTTCGTTCATCGTCGGGGTGATCGTGGATGCCTCGATCAAAGACATCTCGATGAACTGGCGCGTGATGCTGGCCATCGGGCTAATCCCGGCGTTCATTTTCCTGTTCGGGATGCTGAAGATGCCCAACAGCCCGCGTTGGCTGATCGAGAACAAGTACCTCCAGGACGCCCACCATGTGCTGCTGCGCATGATGGGGCGCGAAGAGGCACGCTCGACCTTTTGCGACATCCACGAGGCCGCCGCGCGCAAGACGAGCGCCAGCCTCAAGGCCTGCTTCGGCAAGCTGATCCTGCCGGTCATGCTGCTGGGCTTCTTCCTGCAATTTTTCCAGCAATCCACCGGGATCAACGCGGACATGTACTTCGGCCCGCAAATTTTCAGCCAGGGCGGGTTCAGCGCCTCGGCGGCGATGTGGGCGCAGGTCGCCATGGGGCTGGTCAACCTCGTGGCCACCATTGTCTCGATCTTCCTCGTGGACAAGCTGGGGCGGCGCAAGCTGATGTTCATCGGGGTGAGCGGGATCATCGTCATGCTCTGCGCGCAGTCGTACCTGTTTGACCAGTATAACAAGTTCCAGCAGACCGCCGCGCCCGAGGCCCGTGCCATCACCACGACCGACGCCGCCGGCCAGCGGCACGTGCTGCCCAATGCCGGGGCTGCCGTCACACACGAGCAGACCTCCGACACCCGCGAGGCCGCCCAGGCCGGCACCGCCGTCACTCCCGGCAAGCCCCCGGCGATCACGTACTGGATTTTCGCCAGCATCCTGCTGTACATCGTGTGCTTCGCGATCAGCGCGGGCCCGCTGTGCTGGCTGATGATCAGCGAGGTTTTCCCCATCCGCTTCCGCGGGATCGGGATGTCCATCGCGGTGGCGGCGAACTGGCTGGTGGACTACTTCGTCAGCCAGCTGTTCCCGGTCATGAAGGACGGGCTGGGCATGTCCTTCACGTTCCTGATTTACGCGGGCTTCACAGCCGTCGGGCTGGCCCTGGCCGTGCGCTTCCTGCCCGAGACCCGTGGAGTGCCGCTCGAAAAGATCGAGGAGAACATCTACGCCGGAAAGCCCCTGCGGCGGATCGGGCTGTAAAAAAGTTTGAGCGTTTCGGGTTTGAGCGTTTGAAAGTTGGCGGGGCCTAAGCCGGATGACGCCGGTCAGGCATTTTTCGCCGCCACTTTAACACTCAAACCTTCAAACGCTCAAACCGTGAACTTGCGAAGCATCCTGGAAACCTGCCTGTACGCTGACGACCTGGCGGAGGCGGAAGCGTTCTATACGCGCCTGCTCGGACTGGAACCGCTGGCCGTCGAACCGGGCAAGTTCGTCTTTTACCGGCTCGACGGGGCCATGCTGCTGATCTTCGACGCGCACGAGTCCGCCCACAACGACGAGGTGCCCCCGCACGGGGCAACCGGCCCCAGCCATGTGTGCTTCCGCGTCGAGCCCGCCGAGATACCCGGCTGGAAGCTCCGGCTGGCCGAGATAGAAATTCCCCTGGAGATGGAGCATATCTGGCCCAACGGCGCCCACTCCCTGTACTTCCGTGATCCGGCGGGCAACAGCCTGGAAATCGCCCCCTGGAGCCTGTGGGAGAAATTTAAAGAAGCTTGAGAATTGGGGGCTTGGCGCAAAACGGGCATTCCAGTGGAAGCAACTGATTGTTTTTGACAGATTGTGAAAGCGCCTTAGGCTGAGGGCGTTTTCCATGACGAACAAGCAACGCCTCGACCTGATCGAAAAGTATATCCGCGAGCACAAGTACGCGGATCTGCACACGCTGGCCGATAAGTTCGAGATCAGCCTCTCCACCGTGCGGCGGGCGTTGAACGAGCTGGAGGCCGCCAACATCATCTGCCGTCACCACGGCGGGGCGAGCCTCGTGGAGGAGGACAACGGCTCCTCCGGGTACGACTTTATCACGCAGGACAACCGTCAGACTGAGCAAAAGCACGCCATTGCCCGCAAGATGGCCGAGCTGATCGAGCCGGGCATGACCGTCATGCTCGACGGGGGCACCACCACCTACACCGTGGCCCGCGCCCTGGTGGAAAAGCGCCTCGTGGTCATCACCAACTCTCTGCCCATCGCCGCGCTTTTCGGCGAGGTCGGCTCCTCCGAGACCATCGTGACGGGCGGGACCGTTTACTCGCGCCTGGGCATCCTTTACGGGCCCGCCTGCGAGCAGGCTATCAGCCGCGTGCACGTGGATATCGCCGTGTGCGGGTGCGCGGGGATGACCCCCGAGGGCATCTGGAACAACAACTCGTTCATCGCGTCGTTCCAGCAGCACATGATCAACGTGTGCGACAAGCTGTACTTCGTCATGGACAGCTCGAAGGTGGGCAAGCGCGCCCTGAGCCTCGTGACCGAGTTTACCGACAAGTTCACCCTCATCACGGACAAGGCCCCGCCGCCCGAAATCGCCGAGCCCGCCGCCGAAGCCGGGACCGAGATTCTTGTCGCCCCGGTGAGCCGTATCGAGGGCTGAGTACGCTCCGCGCCGCCCCAACCGTTTATACTCCAACCTTTTTTACAGAAGACCCCATGAACAAAGTACATGCCGCCGCCATCGACCTGGGAGCCACCAGCGGACGTGTCATCGTCGGGACCTGGTCCGACGATGGCCTCGAACTGACCGAGGTGCACCGCTTCCCGAACGCCTTCCACCGGCTCAACGACAACGACTACTGGGATATCGCCTCGCTCTTTTCCCAGGTGCGCAAGGGCCTGGCCGAGGCCAAGCGGCTATTCCCGAACCTCGCCTCGTGCGGGGTGGACACCTGGGGCGTGGACCACGTCCTGCTGGATAAGGCCGGACGCCTGACCTTTCCCATGCACGCCTACCGCGACCAGCGCACCGAGCCGCTGCGCAAGCGCCTGATCGACTCCGGCGACGACCGCAAGCTCTACGACTGGACCGGGCTGCCCCCGATTAACTACAACACCGCGCTCCAGCTGGGCGAGACGCTGGCGGCCTTTCCGCAGCTCAAGGAGATGGCCGCGCGCGTGCTGCTCCTGCCGGACTATTTCAACTACCTGCTCTCGGGCCAGATGTGCAACGAGGTCTCCATCGCCAGCACGGGCCAACTGCTGGACCTGCACGGGGTGAGCTTCTCGGAGCAGACGCTGGAGTACTTCGGCATCCCGCAGGGGTGGTTCGAGGGCCCGGCCAAGGCCGGGATGAAGCTCGGCAAGGTGCGGGGCATCGAGGGGCTGGAGGACGTCGAAACGATCCTCGTCCCCGGCCACGACACTTCCTGCGCGTTCGAGGCCATCCCGAAGACCGGGAACGACATTTTCATCTCGGCGGGCACCTGGCTGCTCACCGGGGGTCTGACCGCCCAGCCCGCCCAGGGCGAGGCGGCGTACAAGCTCGGCGTCAGCAACGAGCGCGACGGCCTCGGCGGCTACCGCCCGAACAAGATTTTGCTGGGCCTGTGGCTGCTGGAGCAGCTCGCCTCCAAGCTTCCCAACAAGCCCAAGAGCGGCGCCGAGTGGGATGCCGTCACCGACCAGGCCGCTGATCTGCCCGCTCCCAAGGTGCTGATCGACTGCACGGACGAGTTACTCTTTAACCCCGAGGACATGAAAGCCGCCATCGACGAGAACCTGCGTCGTCAGGGCGGCACTCCGCCGGAAAATCTCGCCCAGTACATGCGCCTGATCTGCGACTCGCTGGCGCGCTCCGTGGCCAACACCGTGAAGCAATTCGGTGAGATGACCGGGGAGCATTTCGACAACATCGCCATCGTCGGCGGCGGCTCGAAGAACCAGCTCCTGTGCCAGCGCATCGCCGACGCCAGCAGCCTGCCCGTAACCAGCTACAACCTGGAGGGCACCTCTGTCGGCAACATTGGCTACCAGCTCCTCGGCCTCGGCGTGATCGAGAACCTCGACGTGTACCGGGCCAAGATCGCCCAAGGCATCAACAAGCACGTGTACCGCCCCGCCGGACTGAGCTGAGTTTGACATTTCTCCCCTCCGGGAGTTTGTTTCTGGATTGTCACCCGTCCGCCATGCGGACGCCGCGTTGCCGTTCTAAGGTAACAATTCTCCTGCCGTACCACGCGGCGGGGGTTATTGTTGACGTTGCCATGAAAGCTCTCCCCCTGCTGTTGTTTTCGTCCCTGGTCTGCGCCCGCCTGCTCGCCGCCGAACCGGCGGACCCGCCCAAGGAGCTGAGCCTGCCCGAGATCATGGCCGAATACCTCAAGGCCCAGGGCGGCAGCTCCTACATCGAGTCCATCGAGACGCTCCGTCTGGAGGGCACGATCACGCAGGACGGACTTGAGATCGACTTTGTCCAGGTTAAGAAGCAGCCCGATCTGATGCGGATGACCTTCGACCTGGGACCGATGGAGCTCATCATGGGCTATAACGGCGAAACCGCCTGGCAGACCACCCGCCAGCGCCTCCAAGCCAAAGAGCTCACCGGCGCGGCGAAAAAGGAACTGGTCAGCACCGCCGCCATGTTCAACGAGCTCTATCAGCCGCACAATCCACGCATCAAGCGCAGGTATCTCGGCCAGGACGAGTTCGAAGGCACGCCGGTTTACCTTATCGAGGTCACGCTGGAGGACGGCGCCGTGCACCGCTACTCCATCGATCAGGAAAGCTTTCTGGACCGGCGCCTGGAATACACCCAGCTCGCCGACGGTGTCGAGCACACCCTGGAGCAGCGCTATTACGATATCCGTCCGCTGGATAAGCTTCAGCTCCCCCATCGCGTGGAGAGCTACCGGGACGGCGAACGGGTCTCGGTCGTGTCGATTGACACGATCCAGGTCGATACCGGCGTGTACCTGCCCTACTTCGACCCGCCGGGCGGGATCGAGGGCCGGGACGAGCTGCCGGTCAAAGTCAGCCGCGAGCCATTGACGCCAGCCAGCGGCAGCACGATCACGGGCTCCAGCGTCCTGGCCGGAGCCACGCTGCCGGCTAATTGATATCGCCCAGATAGAGACGGCGGGCGCTGACTTGGCCGTCCTCGATCAGGGTTTTCAATACCTCGGGATAAAACTCGATCTCCTTCAGGCGTGCCAGCGGGAGCCACTCGATGCCGATCTGGTGCTTGTCGTGGTCGGGGCCGGGGCGGGGCTCCACGCCCGCGGGCAGCTCGCAATGGAAGACGACCTCCAGCTGGTGGAAATCCTTGTGCAGCTTACGCAAGTGATGGTGGCGGCCGATGTACTCGCGCACGTAGGCGATCTCCCCCGCCTCAACCGGAGTGCCGATCTCCTCCCGGCACTCGCGCTGGAGTGTGTCCAGCAAGGTCTCACCATGTTTCTGCCCGCCGCCGGGCAGGATGTAGAAAACTTCGTCGGGCACCCGTTGCATACGGATGGCCAGCAGTTCGCCATTCCGGATGATGAGCGCACGGGCGGCGCTACGTACCCACTTTAACATGCCCGTTATCCAAATGCCCGCCCCCCGGCCATGGCAAGCCCGCATCCGGCGCAGGCGGGGATTCGTCAGGGATTTAACTGGAAAGCGGCAAAACGTACCCACCCGATGGCGAGCTCAGAGCGCGTCGGCTTCTTTCAGGGCCTTGCGGGCGACCCGGCCGATGTAAACCGAGGCGAACAGCGCCACGACCGCCCCGACGACCATGCTGATGTAGTGAACCGGGCTATGGTGCTCCATGCCGGTGGCCAGGCGCGTCAGGTGCCGCGCCACCACCCCGTAGTAAACCACCGCCAGCAGGCTCGGGAGCATGCCCGGACTGGAAAGCAGGTAGGCGCGCAGGCCCATCCGGCTGACGCCGAGGATGTAGTTGAGCGGGCCGAAGGGCACCGGCCCCAACCGTAGCAAAAAACCGATGCGCAGGCCTCGGGCGCTGACGGCCTTGTCGATGGCGCGGAAGCGCGGGTGCTTGGCCATGAAGTGCTCGATGCGTTTTTTGAGAAACAGGCGGGACAAGCCGTAGGCCACAAAGAGGGCCACGTACTCGGTCACCGCGGCGTAGAAAAATCCCCAGCCCAGCCCGAAGAGCGTTCCGGCGGTGAAGACAAAGATGTCCGCCGGCAGGCAAAACAGGCAGGCCACCAGAAAGACCGCGCAGAAAATCGCGGGCATCCATGCGCCCTGATCCCGAATCCACCCGAGGATGTCCGGCAGGTCGCCCTCCAGGGTCTTGCCGATGACGACCACTGCCACGATGGCCGCCGCGATGATCGCACCCCGGACCAGCAGAGTCTTCCAGTGATGGCGCGCGTAGAGCGGAACTTTCGCCGCGGCCTCCAGGTGCCGTCCGAGAAAACGGTGCATAAGCGCAAATTATCCGTTAAAACGCCCGCGCTTCAAGTGTGAAACCGTTAGCGTCTTGCCAAGCCCCGAAGGCGGACTATACCTGAAATGCAGCATGATTCTGAGCGTTGTCGTACCCTGCTATAATGAGGAGGAAACCGTCCTCAAAATCCTCCGCCGGATCAAGGAGAGCCCCGCCTTCCCCGAGCACGACCTGGAACTGATCGTCGTGGACGACTGCTCCGGCGACGGCACGCTCGGCGTGCTGGAGGCCAACCCCGAAGCCTACCACAAGCTGCTGCGCCACGAAGTCAACCAGGGCAAGGGCGCCGCGCTGCGCACCGGCATCGCCGCCGCCACGGGCGACATCGTCATCATCCAGGACGCCGACCTCGAGTACGACCCGCGCGAGTACCCCGTGCTTATCGCGCCCATCCTGCACCGCGGGGCCGATGTGGTGTTCGGCTCGCGCTTTCTGGGCGGCGGGCCGCACCGTGTCGTCTATTTCTGGCACATGCTCGGGAACCGCTTCCTGACGACGCTCTCGAACATGTTCACCAACATCAACCTGACCGACATGGAGACCTGCTACAAGGTCTGCCGCCGGGACATCATCCAGCAGTTCGAGATCGAGGAGAACCGTTTCGGGTTCGAGCCCGAGATCACGGCCAAGCTCGCCCACTCCGGCTGCACGATCTACGAGGTCGGCATCACCTACGACGGGCGTACCTACTCCGAGGGTAAGAAAATCGGCTGGAAAGACGGCGTGCGCGCCATCTACGCCATCATAAAGTACAACCTCTTCCGCAAACACCGCCGCTTTTACGGCATGGGAGGATGAGCCCGGAGGGCGCTGGTCACAGAGAGCACAGAGGAGGCACCGAGCGCACGGAGGGGTTGCGGATGAAGGTCAACCGACCCGATCATCTCCGGTTTTATAAGGAGAGAATTCCCTCACCCGCGTAGCACGGATTGTTTCTTCATCTGTGCCATCCGAGTTATCCGTGGTTAAAAAGGAAAGCCCCTAGGCTGGTTAAAATTTGCAGGGTGGCCCGCGGTCACTTGCGACTATAAACTCTGTGCGCTCGGTGCCTCCTCTGTGCTCTCTGTGACCAGCTCTTTAACCGCATCACCCCTGCCGCTGGCGGACGGCCTCGAAGAGGCAGACGCCGGTGGCGACGGAGAGGTTGAGGCAATCGACGTGGCCGAGCATGGGGATTTTGACGAGGAAGTCGCACTTGTCGGCGATGGCCTTGCGCACGCCAAGGTCTTCACGCCCGAGCACGATGGCCAACGGGCCCTTCATGTCCACCTCGTAGAGGAGCTGGGACTCCTGGTCGCCGGTGCCGACGATCCACAGGCCGATCTCCTTCATCTTTTCCAGGGTGCGGTTGAGGTTCTGCACCTGGATGTAGGGCACGCGGTCGGCCCCGCCGCAGGCGATGCGCCGGACGGTCTCGGTCAGGCCGACGGTGTGCTTCTGCGGGGCCACGACGAAGTCCACTCCCGCCGCGTCGGCGCTGCGCAGGCAGGCCCCGAGGTTGTGCGGGTCCTGCACACCATCGATGACGAGCACGAAGGGGTCCTCGGTCTCGCGCAGCTTCGCCAGGAACTGCTTCTCGTCCATCGGCTCGATGGCGACGCGGTCCCCGAAGTGGGCGTTCTCGCGGCCCTGTTGGCCGTAGCGGCGTTTGCTCATGAGATTCGTAAATTTTTAGATTTGTAGATTCGAAAATTAAAAAATTCGTCCATCTCAAGAGACTCCAACCAATTCATGTACGAATTTATAAATTCTTGAATCTACGAATTTTTCAAATCGGCTTAAGCCGATTTGAAAACCGTGACGACGTTCGCACCGCCAAAGCCGCTGCTGTTGGACAGGGCGACCTGCGGGCCCTTATCGAGGGTCTCGGGGATGATGTTGAGGTCCGCCGCCTCGGGGTCGAGTTCGGCGATGTGGGCCGAGCCGGGCGTGAAGCCCTCGCGCATGCCCAGCACGGTGAAGGCCGCCTCCATGGCGCTGGCCAGCGAGAGGCCGTGGCCGGTGAGGGCCTTGGTGCTGGAAACCGCCGGACCGCCGGTGCCGAAAACTTTGCGGATGGCCTTGAGCTCGGAAGTGTCACCGATCGGTGTCGAAGTGGCGTGGGCGTTGATGTAGTCCACGTCGGAGGCCTGGGTGCCGGTCGCTTCCAGGGCGAGCTGCATGGCGCGGGCCAAGCCGTCACCCTCGGGGTGCGAGATGGCGACGTTGTACCCGTCTGAGGCCTGGCCCCAGCCACTGAAGCGGGCATAGACGGGCGCTCCACGGGCGGCGGCGCTCTCCTCGGATTCGAGGATCAGGGCGGATGCCCCGCCGGTGCCGACGAAGCCGTTGCGGGTCTTGTCAAAGGGGCGGGAGCCGGGCGGCTCGGCGTCGGGGCTGAGGGCGCGCATCGCGCCAAAGGGCAGGATCGTCTCCAGGTCGCCGTCCTCGGCCCCGACCACGATGATGCGCTCCTGGCGGCCCAGGGCGATCGTGTCCCAGGCATAGCCGAGGGCGTGGTTGGAGGAGGCGCAGGCCGAGACGAAGCCCCCGGAGGAGCCGAGAATCTTGTGCAGGGCCACGAGGTTGAAAGTCAGGGTGCCGGTGACGGAGCAGACGACCCCCATCGGGCTGGCGCGGCGCAGGCCGTTCTTTTTCAGCCGCTCCATGTGGTGGGTGAGCAGCCGGACCGAGCCGGCGGAGGAGGCAAAGAGGCCCGTCGAGGGATCGGAAATCTGCTCGGGAGTCAGGCCAGCGTCTTCCACGGCCTGGACGAGGGCGCAGTGGGCGTAGAGCACGTGCGGGGCCATGCTGCGGATGTGCTCGCGCTTGAGGGCGTAGCGCTCCGGGTAGGTCCAGTCCTCGGGCTCGTTCGCGCTCACATCGAAGTCCCGGATCTTCCCGGCGAGGTGGATGGGCGCGCCCGCCTGCTCGAAGCGGTCATAGACGGCGATGCCGTGCTTGAGTTCGCGCAGGCTCTGCGAGACGGTTGCCTTATCATTACCAATACTGGTAATGAAGCCGAGGCCGGTAACCACAACGTTTCTCATGATGGGGGAACTCTATGAATCAGCCCGCAGGCTTCAAACGGAAAAAGTCCGGACAGACCAGCAATCGTTCGGTCGGGAAGGCCCTCGTCAGGCCTGCCAGTCGAACATCAGGTTGATGCCCTCGGCGTAAGTGGCGCGCTCGCCGCCGACGCTGATAGCGCCCTGGAAACTGCCCCGGGGATGGCGGATGCGCTTGACCTTGATCTCCATCTCCAGCACGTCGCCGGGACGGCAGAAGCGCGAGCAGCGCACTTCGTCGCTGGAGTGGAAGAATATCTTGGCGGGGTCGGCCTTTTTCTCCGCCAGGGCGGGGGAAGGGGCGGCCACGAGGAAGAGCACCGCGAGCTGCCCGAGCGCCTCCAGCATGATGGAGGCGGGGAAGACCGGGTTATCCCGGAAGTGCCCGCGCAGGAAGAACTCGTCTCCGCGGATCCGGTAGGAGCCGGTGGCCGACTCGGCCCCAAGCGTGGCCGAGTCCAGGAAGAGGAAGGGCTCGTCGTGGGGAATGGCCGCAGCGATAGCCGTGGCGTCGAGCCGGAGGGCGTCCGGGTCCATCCTTAAGCGTCGAGCTTGCGGGTGATGAAGGACTTGACGTCGCCGATGGTGGTGAGGTTACGCAGCTCCTCGTTGTCCACGGTGATATCGAGGGTTTCCTCCACCATCATGATCACCTCGACCATGGTCAGCGAGTCGATCCCGAGATCTTCATTGATGCGGGTGTCGTCATTGCCCTCGTGCAGGCGGGGACGAGCCTCGGGCTCCATCACGCGCTCAAGAATGCCCATGATAATGGCCGCGACCTGCGACTTGTCGCCATTTTTGCGGTAGGCGATGGCCGCTTCGACGGTTTCGGGCGAGCAACGCTTGAGAGACTCCCTCAGTTCCGCTTCGTCTTCAGCGGTAAAGGGCTTGGGTTCATTAGCTTCCATGGCCGATTTAAAAGGGAGACAGGGGGGCTTTGGCAAACCTCTTTTTGCTCGGAGAGCGTCGTAAGCGGATGCGCTGGAAAGTATTCGAAAACGCGATAGTCCAGCCGCACAGCATAATACCTCATCCTGAAAAACAATAACGCCCGGAGCGGCCACCCCCGGACTCGCATTGAGCAACCGGGGGCGACCAGCTCCGAGCGGCACGCACACAGGGCTTACTGCCCGCGGGCGAAACGCTCCAGCGGGACAGCAAACGTGGGGAACGCGGCGAGCAGGCGCTCGTTGGCGGTGACCAGGGGGACGTTCAGTTCCTTGGCCAGGGCCACGTATTCGCACTCGTAGGCCGAGCACTCGCTCTGGGCCGCGAGGAAAATCACTGTTTCGGAAAGGATATTGTACTGGCGGGGATGCATCTTCTCCTCCGCCGCGTTCATGATCTCCAGGCAGGCGGCGGGCTCGACCCGGTGCTCGCGCTGGTAACGGGCCAACACGTTGCGCAGCTCGGAGCGCCACAGCGGGCTGGAGGCCCAGGCGGGGTCGCGCTCGTAGGCCTGTTGTGCCCACGGGGTATTGGCTCCCGGCAGGAGCAGCGGGGCAAGCACGGTGGTATCGACAACGATCATGGTAGCGAAGGGGAAACGAACGGGGGGGAAACGGAGGGGACCTTTATCAGGCGCGGCCTTCGTCGATGAGGGCGGCAAGCTGGTCGCCACGGAGGAAGCCGGTGCACTTCTGGCGCAGGCGGGGGGCGGTCTGGCGGAAACGCTCTTCGCCCCGGGTGGTGGCTTCCATACCGACCCGCAGGCAGGCGGCCAGCTCGGACTCCAGACTGGTATGGCGGCGATGGGCTCGGAATTTCAGGCGACGCAGTAACAACGGGGGTATATAAACATCGTCCATATTCTAAATAAGTAGCACTGTTTTTGCGTCTGTCAAATGGGCGGGACTGGACCGGTCGCCTGAGGATGAAACATCGCTGACGCGACGTAGAGAAGCTGTCGGGGCTAAGAACCGTGGGTTAAAACCCACGGCTATCCACACCGCATCGCTACGCGATGCCCTGAAACCCGTCACATCTTCATGGGGATACCCGTTTCATTCTCATGGGAACGCCCAAAGCCGCTCACTCTGCCCAGAGCTCACTGTTTTGCCGGAACTTCGCGCCTTTTCGCGTCGCTTCGCGGGCAAAATAAAGTTGATCGATCCCGCTTAAACGCTGCCCTACTCGGCGCGTTCGCGGGGGGGCTGGGGGCAGTCGATACCCTCACGGGCGTCGAGGGCGGCGGTGCGGGCCTCCAGGGAGTCGGCCAGCATGTCGAGCTCGGTCTCGCGCTCCTGCTGCTCCATGGTTTTATCGAAAAGCACGTTCTCGGCCTGCTCGACGTACTCCTCACGCTCCTTGAGGAGGGCGCGAGCCTGTTCGAGCGATTTTTCCCGCTCCTCGAGCTGGTGCTCCAGCTCGCGCAGGGCTTCGCGCTCCTCGCTGGACACGGGCGGTGCGGACTGCGCATCGACCTGCTGTTGGGCGAACTGGCGCTGCTGCGACTCGAAGACCTTGCGCCGGGCCTCCAGCAGGGCCTCGCCCTCCCAGAGCTCGCGCTCCTTTTCGGTCAGGCGGGCCTCCAGCTCCTGCACACGGCGTTCGCGCTCGAGCAGGTCCTTTTCGACGGTGCGCAGGGTGTGCTCGACCTCCTCCACCTCGGACTGCTGGAGCGTGAGCGGATGGCCGAAGGGGTTGCGCGTCTTTTTGACAAAGGCGTCGATCACCTCGCGCGACTGAATGGAAACTTCGGCGGTCCGGCGGTCTTCGGGCCGCAGGCTGAGCACGCGTTTCTTGGGGATGAATGGCTTGGCCATGGTTCCGGAAAAATGTGGGTTCGTGGATGGCGGTAAAAAGTGGCGCAGGAACCCGGAACCCAGTGCTGGCCCGAGGCCTTACCGGCCAAAGAGCCGCCCAAAGAAGCTCTTCTTTTTCGCGGGTTCGTCTTCGGTGGCCAGGCCGCGGCGCTGCTGGAGGTAGCGCTGGGTAACGCGGGCCGCGATGATCTCCTTTTCCGGGTCGTTGAGGACCATGAAAATACGTTCGAGGGTCACACCGGAGCGGACCTTTTCGTCGAGCTCGTACACCTGATTGCCGAAGTACTGGCACTGCTCGATGACCTTGACCATGAGCACCTCCTCCAGCTGGATGGTCTGCTCCTTGCTGAGGTTGGCCTTGGCAGTTTCGACCGGGCCGAGCTTGGCACCGTAGCGCTTGAGCAGGGTGTAGCGTTCGTTTTCGGCCAGTTGGTTGAGCACGAGGCCGATGGCCTCGGGCAGGTGAAAGCCCTTGTTGCCGGGGCGGAAAGGCAGGAAGCGGGCGATGCCCTGCTCGTCACCGCTGGTGAGGGCGCTCAGGAGCGCCTTGAAGTCGCCCCCGACAATGACGTTCTGCGCCATGCGGTGGGAGAACTCCGCGAATTCGCCGAGCGTGCGGATGTCCTCGGCCTGGCAAAAATCGACCGTCTCGTGAGCCAGGCCGCTGAAGCGAAGGGGAAATTCCTTGTCGATTTTAAGGCGCAGCATGTTGCGACCGATCTTGTCCTCGCGCTTGGTGGCGGCATCCACCGTGGCGACCATCTCACCGAAGGGATCTTCGAAGGCGATGGTCTCGCGCAGGATGTCGATCAGCAGGTCGATGCGCTCCGGGCTCTCGGCCAGACCGTGCAGTTCGTGCAGCTCTTCCCAAGTGTAGTCAATGTACTTGGAGGGCACCTCGCCCTTGCCGCGCAGGGGCCAGTCGGACAAGCCGGATTCCTCCGCCAGCGCCTTGAGCCGAACCTCCGACATCGTAGGGGTCATTCCGGAACGGACTTCGTCCCAGTCTTTTTTCCCGTATCGGCGGTTTGTCGGTTCAGTATCGGCCATGGCTGAGTTCATTGCGTTGCCTTACCTTATGCCATGACCTCGTGTTGATCAAGTTCGTCCGCCACTCGTTGATAATCAGTCGCCACGGAATCTTCCTCCTTGGCCACCTGGCCGACGAGGTTGACGGGGAGGCCGAGGGTAACCGCCCGGCGCACCACCATGGCGTCGCGAATCTGGGCGGCGAAAATCTTGGTCGAGGGGTCGATGCGGCGCTGATTGCGGAACTGGTTTATCCGAAGCTGCATGCGCATTTTCGGAACCTCGATGTCCACGTTGGCCTTGATGGAGTTGAAGATGACGCCGCGGCACAGCGCGGGACGGCCCATGCCCGGGATGCGGAAACTGGCCGAGCGCTGGTGGAAGAGCAGGAGTTTCTCCACCAGGAGGGTGAAGCCGATGAGGCTGAGGGCGTCCGGGTTGGCCGGGACGTAAATCTCGTTGCTCGAAAAGATGCCGCACTGGGAAGCGCGCAGGACGTTCGGCGGGCAGTCGAAAAGGATGTAGTCGTAGTTGTCCTCGAACGGGCGCAGTTGGTTGTAGAAGCGCAGGTAGGGAGGCTCGGCGGGGTCGGACTGGAACTCGTTTTCCAGGTCCACCAGATTGAAAGTCGTGGGCAGCAGGTCGAAGCCGGGCAGGAGGTTTTCGCCGGTTTTGCTGGAGACAACATCCTTCACGAGAATGTCCGAAAGG